>NZ_CP072913.1:300000-600000 GCF_017968885.1 Pseudomonas sp. Tri1
GTCAGCACCGATGGCAAGCCGAGCAAGAAGCAGCGCCGGGATCTGTTCAGGTTTCATGGCAGTAATAGCGAATAGGCGCGCAGGCCTGGATGCCTGTCAGTCAGGCGATTGTGGCGAGGGTATCTGTCCACAGGGGTGAATCGTGTGGATCTTCCCGTCAGGCAAGCCCAAGCCTTGCTTGGAACCCACCCCGAATGGCCATAAAATGCCCGCCAACAATTGTCATCACCTCAGATACCAGACCCTATGACTGATTTACCGGATACCGACTACACCCAGCGTTTCATCTTCGATGACAGCGACGCCCGCGGCGAGCTGGTGGCGTTGGAGCGTAGTTACGCCGAAGTCCTTGCCAAACACCCCTATCCGGAGCCGGTCGCACAAATGCTCGGTGAGCTGATGGCGGCTGCGGCACTGCTGGTCGGCACCTTGAAGTTCGATGGCTTGCTGATCCTCCAGGCCCGCTCCGATGGCCCGGTGCCGTTGCTGATGATCGAGTGCTCCAGTGAGCGCGAGATCCGTGGCCTGGCCCGCTATGATGCGCAGCAGATCGCGCCCGACGCGACGCTGGCCGACATGATGCCCAACGGCGTGCTGGCCCTGACGGTCGATCCGACCCAAGGCCAGCGCTACCAGGGCATTGTCGATCTCGACGGAGCGACCCTGGCCGATTGCTTCACCAACTACTTCGTCATGTCCCAGCAGACCAACACCCGCTTCTGGCTCTATGCCGACGGGCGGCGCGCTCGCGGTCTGCTGCTGCAACAATTGCCTGCCGACCGCCTTCGCGACCCGGAAGAGCGTGACGCCAGCTGGCAGCACATCACCGCTCTGGCCGGCACCTTGAGCGCCGATGAACTGTTGAGCCTGGACAATGAAACCGTGCTGCATCGCCTCTACCACGAAGAGACGGTGCGCCTGTTCGATGGCCAGCCGTTGCGCTTCCAATGCAGTTGCTCCCGTGAACGTTCCGGCAATGCGCTTGTCAGTCTGGGTCTGGAAGATGCGCAGCAACTGGTGATCGAGCATGGCGGTGCCATCGAGGTCGATTGCCAGTTTTGCAATGAGCGCTACCTGTTTGACGCGGCGGATATTGCTCAATTGTTCGCCGGTGCGGGTGTCGACACACCGTCAGATACTCGTCACTAAAACGGTTCAGCGCAGGTAAATCTCCTGGCAAACGCCGGATTTACGCCGTACTGACGGGAGGGCCCTACTTTTTTTGGGCTTTTCTGGCATAATCCGGCCCACTTTTTTCGGGTAGTAGTGCGCGACTTCCTACTACAAAACGTTTGGAGCACTCGGCCACGGGCCGACGGGGAACCTCATGACGCAAGCCAATAACGCCGTGTACATCGATCTGAGTGTCGATGATCTGGTTAAAGAAGCCCTGAGTCGCGGTGAAGGCGAGCTTGCCGATACTGGCGCGCTGGTTGTCCGTACCGGTCATCGTACCGGTCGCTCGCCGGTTGACCGTTTCATCGTAGAAGAGCCGACCACCCAGGACGCCATCGCCTGGGGCCCGATCAACCGCAAGTTCCCGGCCGACAAGTTCGATGCCCTGTGGAACCGCGTGGAAGCCTACCTGGGTGAGCGCGAGCGTTTCGTCTCCCACGTGCATGTAGGGTCCGATCCTGCGCACTACCTGCCGGTCAAGATGACCACCGAGACTGCCTGGCACAACCTGTTCGGCCGTTGCCTGTTCATCAACCCCGAGCAGTACAACGCCGGCGGCAAGGATGAATGGCAGATCCTCAACGCGCCGAATTTCGTCTGCGAGCCTGAGCGCGACGGCACCAACTCCGACGGCACCGTGATCATCAACTTTGCGGCCAAGAAAGTGCTGATCGCCGGCATGCGTTACGCCGGTGAAATGAAGAAAGCCCTGTTCTCCGTCCAGAACTTCTTGCTGCCAGCCGTTGACGTGTTGCCGATGCACTGCGCTGCCAACATGGGCGAAGAGGGCGACGTGACCCTGTTCTTCGGCCTGTCGGGTACTGGCAAGACCACCCTGTCCGCCGATGAAAGCCGCTACCTGATCGGCGACGACGAGCACGGCTGGGGCGTGGGCGTGGTCTTCAACATCGAAGGCGGTTGCTATGCCAAGTGCATCGACCTGTCCGAGAAGAACGAGCCGGTGATCTGGAAAGCCATCCAGCACGGCGCCGTACTGGAAAACGTCGTCCTGGATCCGGTCACCAAGAAAGCCGACTACGCCGACGACAGCCTGACCCAGAACAGCCGCGCCGCTTACCCGCGTGAGTTGATCGAAAAACGCGCGCCGAAAAACCTCGGTGGCGAGCCCAATGCGGTGATCTTCCTGACCTGCGACCTGACCGGCGTACTGCCGCCAGTGTCGATTCTCAGCGAAGAGCAAGCCGCCTACCACTTCCTGTCCGGCTACACCGCACTGGTGGGCTCGACCGAAATGGGTTCGGGCAGCGGCATCAAGTCGACATTCTCCACTTGCTTCGGCGCCCCGTTCTTCCCGCGCCCTGCCGGTGAATACGCGGAACTGCTGATCAAGCGTATCCGTGGCTTCGGCTCCAAGGTCTACCTGGTCAACACTGGCTGGACCGGTGGCGGCTATGGCGTCGGCAAGCGCTTCAACATCCCGACCACCCGTGCGGTGATCGCGGCGATCCAGAGCGGCGCGCTGATCGGTGCGCAAACCGAACACCTGGACATCATCAACCTGGACGTGCCATTGGCTGTTCCAGGTGTCGAGACTGGCTTGTTGAACCCACGCAACACCTGGGCCGACAAAGCGGCATACGACGAAGCGGCCAAGGCTTTGGCCGGCTTGTTCACCGAGAACTTCAAGAAGTTCGACGTGAGCGATGCAATCAAGGCCGCTGGTCCGCAGCTGTAAGGCTCGGTTAGCGAATAAAAAACCGCCTTTTGTGGGCGGTTTTTTATTGGGTGGTTATTTGTATGAAAGACGAAACGCGGACGCCATATTGTCCTGTTCGCGCCTTGAGAGTCCCAATGCCTCTGCCAGGGTGGACCATTGGCTAACGGTCTCTTGGAACTGCGCAACGATGTCCTGTGCATCTGCTTGGCTGACCCGGAAATACTCGGCTACTTCTAGCGCGAGTTCCAAGTCCAGGGCATTGTCCGCGTCGGTAATGTTGAGTTTCAGTCCATCGGCGTGTGGCACCGGGTTCATGTCGTAGGCAGCGGACAGGCGCCATCCTCGGCCAGGATCCAGGATAAATCCGTGGTTGCGCAGATGATCGTCGGTGTTGGAAACCAGGATGTTGAACACGATTCGAGACCATAGCTCACGCAAATCCGCCTTGGCTTCGGAGCCATGTTTGATCAGGACCTCTGCCAGCTCTAGATAACTGGCACCTGTTGACGCATCGTCGCCGTCCACGCGGTCGGTCATGGTCATTGCTGAGGCAAAGTGCAACCGGCCACCTCTCTCTGTGCGATCGAAGCGCTTGACCATGAAGCAGTGATGATCGCTCGCGTAGCGTCGAGCGAGAGCGCTGGCGACTCGTAAGCCACAATGATTGGCCAGGGCATTCACCACTATTTCCCAGCCGCCAACATCATAGTCATCGCGAGTGCTTGGGAACTTGGCTATCCATAAGTGCCCGTGTTCATCTGCCACACTGGCCTTCGGCCTGGCGCCCCCGAGTGAGCCACCTGGCGCGATCAGCATTTTCAGCCACTCTCGGCCATTGGGTGACGTGTTGTCCGGATCGCTTTCCAGAGCCCGGCTCGCTTGTTCCAAAGCGCGCAGCTCAATAAAAGGAGGCGCTGCCACCCCATCGCGGTCATCGAGAAAGTTGCCTTCATCGTTCAGCTTGTATCGGATCGCCCCGACTCGATAGAGGTCGTGCACCCCTAAAAGGTAGTCGGACTCGTACAGCCTGCTGTCTTTGGGCAGCAATCCGTCCCGAATGTCTCGCTCCAGTCGCCGTTTCATCAGCAGTTGTCCCCAGCGATCAGGGCTCGAGTCGGCGAACACGCCAAAGCGGGTCTGGTGCTGGCCAGGAAACTGACGACCCTCAAAGAGTCTGATGCGAGGGTCCAGGGATGTGAAACTCAGCTCCGGATCGAACAGCGCGGCTGCGTCGTACTCAAACTCGAACACATTAGTGGAGCGAGCTCGCCTCGCATGCAGGAAACCAAGGCGTCTTGGACCGCCCAATGATTCCCAGTCGGCATACACAGCAATCAACGTCATTGTTCACCCGTCGAAGATTTGGGATTTTTTTTCTGGGTCAACAGATTGGAAAGAGAGTGGGTGTTGAAAGGAAAGTCAGCAGAAGCATCAGGAGTTTGACTGTTGCTCTCAATCACGTCCGTGTTTTTGTCCTGGGTTGCAGGAGAGGGGGTGGGCCTGCGGACTCGAGAGCCTTTGTTGGTCACTGTGTTTGTTGAGGGAAGCAGTTGGGCATCCTGCAGTTGCCTGCCGATTTCATCGGTCGCTGCGAGTTTGTTCAAATCTCTCTCCAGTCCCAGCACCTGCATGACCGACAGATAGGCGCCGATGGTGACCCCAGCTCCACCTGACTCCAGAGAACGCAAGGTGGTCAGGGACATGCCTGATCTCTCGGCGACTTGCTTGGCCGTCAGTTTGCGCCGTAGCCGGGCAAGCTTCAGCCGCTCGCCGAATTCGGCCAGTAGCTTGGATGCGGCGGGCAAGAGCGGCGCTGTCTTCTTAGCCATGTGGCAATATTCCTTCATTTTTTAGCATCTACTGCCAGAATATTAGCACTTAGGTTGATGGCTTGCTGCGCTGACGTGGCGAAAGGAAAGGTGATTCTTGCGATATGACCTAATGACCTAAAACGTGAAAACTGCCATTATTCCAGCTGAAATAAATCCAAACAGCCAGAATAATGCCACTTAAGACGCCTCGATCAACTAGGCCTCTTCCACTTCCCGCGTATCCCATCGTTGTGCCTTGATGGCCTTGTAGAGCATGCCGATGGTCAGCGGCATCTTGTTCCCACGGCCTTTGGCCCTGCGCTTTTGAAACACATCAAATCCTTCCGGTTGAAAGTAGCGGTAGGCGTCGTAGTCGATGAGGTCGATGGCGAACCGCTCCTCCAATGCTTCCATCAGATGTCGAGCGTCCGCGCCATCGCAGCCAAGATCGAGATTGATCGCCGTGTCCAGGCGAATGGTCTTGCGCTCCGGCAGGCCGATTTCTTCGTGAAGCAGTTCCATGAGCTGGCGCATGGCATGGTCGTCGGGGAAGTCGGGCGCGAGGTGCATGGTGAAATGTCCGGAGTAAAAGGGGGGCTGTAGCGGTGGGAAGTCTAGGGTGAAAGCGTTGTTCATTGGAAAAAGCAAAGATATCACCCAACTCCCAAAGGCGTTCTGCGGGCTTTTCCTGACCTTGTTCGTGCTCGATCAAAAACTGCCACTATGGAAAAAGTACAACAAACGCGGAAAACATCTAGGCGAGTTCAATCAAGGACTGGATCTTTATTTAACGTCTTACGACTGACCTCAACATTCAGCTCCGACCCTCAACGCAACCGCTGCCGCACTACCTCCAACAGCTCGCTACCATCCTGAGTCAACAGATAAAGCGCATGGACAATGCTGGGGATGTCTTTCACATCAGCGTGCTTGAAGCATAAGCAGTGAAGCGTTTCGAGCAGGTCGCTGGAGGCGCGGATGCGTTGGGCGGCGGCGTCGCAAAGGTCGTGGAGGTCGGCTTCGGTGTCGATGGCCAGGATCGGTGTGCTGTTGAGCCGCTGGTATCGGTCGGTGGACGGATTCTCTGTGTGCATTTGAGCCTCTTCAGTACGATTTTTCGAATCGCACCGCGGACTATAAAGAGCTCTTTCCAGGCGCCGCAATATGGTCTGGAGGGACAGGTTATGTAGGGCATTTACCGATGTCTGACGCGTGGATAAATGATCTCTCTTGGATGTTGTTACCTATCCCCATTCTCCGAGCAACTATCAGGTGGGTCCTACAAGTACGCGGTAAAGGCTGCTTCAGAAACGGTAGGTCACTTCCCATAATTGAGTAGTAGATGGCAGCTTATTAGGCTGCCACGAAATCCTGCACATGAACCATCAGTCAGTCATTTGCCCAGGAGCGCGTCGTGAGGCTGCCTCAAGGTCCATCAGCCCTCTGCCGTAGGCTTCGCTATTCGCGTAGATACCCGTGCGGTTGGTTGTCGCCAGTAGGTGTTCACGCACTTGCTGCGGGCTGAATTGTGGGTAAAGGCTTTGCAGTGCCGCCAGTGCACCACTGACCAAGGCTGCGGCGGGGGAGGTGCCGGCGGTTTGCACGTAATTGCCATCCTTGCCTACCGTAAGCAGGCCTGCCTGGGCACCGCCATCGCCGCCGGGAACGGCAATGCACCAGGCGGCTGCTATGCCGCAATAGTTGGATTTTCCATTGATGGCACTGCCGTCGTTTTTCAATGCAACCACAGCGATCCAGCCTTTCTCCAATTCAGGCATTGCCGCTGGCAATCCAGGTTCGGCCAAGGGCTCGCGTCTGAGTTCGTTGCCGGTGGGGAAGATAAACACCGCGCCATCCGACACCAGTTTTCGAGCAACGGCCAAGGCGTTGGGCATCACCTGGTTGTAACGCGCCTCGTTGATTTCGGTGGCGGGGATGGCGTTGGCCCATGAGTTGTTGAGCAGGCGCGCGCCCTTGTCGAAAGCGCTTTGCCAGGAGTTGGCGATTTCGCTGTCGAAGAAAAACGGCTCGTTGTCGTCACCAAAACGAAAGGGGAGCAACCGCGCGTTGAACGCGATGCCATGCATGCCCTGATCGTCCTTGTTGGCGGCGAGTATGCCGGCCATTTGCGTGCCATGGCCGACACGGTCCAGCGTTCCCGGGCGGTTTTCGACGTAGTCGAATCCGGGGTCACCCAGCCTGCCTTCGAACTCCTTCAGATTGGCGTTGAGCCCAGAATCGATCAGCGCCACGGTCACGTCCTGCCCAGTGCCGCCACGCGCGTATAACGCCGACGCCTTGACGACGGCCAAGCCTTGCTGGGCGTGGTACTCCGGGGTTTCGAACGAGGCTGCTTCAATGTCGGGTTGTTCAGGCACGGTCAAACAACCGGCCAATAGAGAGGCTGACGTTATCGTCAGGGCGAGTAGTACGGAAAATGGGTGTGGCATGGTTCGTTCCTTGAACAAAGTATTAGGCCCCGGCTTCCTAAGCCTCGGTGTAACGCATGAATCGACGGCGCACCTTACCTGGCAAACGAAGTGGGAACGAGGCATCAAAGTGCCTGGATTTGTATCACCTCATGGCAAAGCCAAAGGGGGCTGAGGCTGTATCATCCGGTAGCGTTTTTTACCCCGACCTTTTCTCGACTCGCTGCGCTGCCCCGCTAGGCTTTGGGCTGCGCAGCAGTCAAAGGAGCGACCGCACATGCACAGCACCCTGGAACAGGTTTTCGGTTATCCACAGTTTCGTCCCGGCCAGGAAGCGGCCATCGGCGCCGTATTGGCCGGTCGGTCGGCGGCGGCCATTTTTCCCACCGGGTCCGGCAAGTCCCTGTGCTATCAATTACCGGCTTTGCTATTGCCGCACCTGACCCTGGTGGTCTCGCCACTGCTGGCGCTGATGCAGGACCAGTTGGCGTTTCTGCAGCGCCACGGCATCGCGTCGGCCAGTATCGATTCGGCCCAGAGCAGTGACGAAGTCAACGATGCCATGGCCCGAGCCCGTTCGGGCGAGTTGAAGATCCTGATGATTTCGGTGGAGCGGCTGAAGAACGAGCGCTTTCGCAATTTCCTGCAGCAGGTGCAGATCTCGCTGCTGGTGGTGGACGAAGCTCACTGTATCTCCGAATGGGGGCATAACTTCCGACCCGACTACCTCAAGCTTCCCGATTATCAACATCAGTTCAACATCCCCCAGGTGTTGCTGCTGACGGCCACCGCGACTCCCAAGGTCATCGCCGACATGCAGGCGAAGTTCGCCATCGCCGCCGCCGATGTCGTGACAACCGGTTTCTACCGGCCCAACCTCAATTTGCTGGTCGAGCCGGTGCTGGGTGCGGATAAGCGCGGGCGACTGGTGCAATGGCTGGGTGAGCGTGCTGGGCAACCGAGCATCGTCTACGTCACCCAGCAGAGAACCGCCGAGCAGATTGCCGAGCATCTGGACCGACACGGTATCGAGGCCGAGGCCTATCACGCCGGTTTGCCCCATGAGCAGCGCGAAGCCATCCAGCGACGTTTCATGGGCGGGCAGTCCAATTGCATCGTCGCGACCATTGCCTTTGGCATGGGCATCGACAAGAGCGATATCCGCAACGTGGTGCATTTCGACCTACCCAAGTCCATTGAAAACTACAGTCAGGAGATCGGTCGGGCCGGGCGAGACGGGCAGCCGTCCGATTGCCTGGTATTGGCTAACCGCGACAGCCTCAACGTGCTGGAAAACTTTGTGTATGGCGATACCCCGGAGCTGGAAGGCATTCGTTGCGTACTCGATGAGCTGAAGGTCGCCGCCCCCGATGGGCAATGGGAGTTTTTGTTGGGCCCGCTGGCAGACCAGAGCAATATCCGGCAACTGCCGCTCAAGACGCTGCTGGTCCAGTTGGAGCTGCGTCGGCTGATCGCACCGCGTTATGCCTATTTCGCCGAGTACCGCTTCAAGTTCCTGGCCGAGCCGCACACGCTGCTGGAGCGCTTCGAAGGTGAGCGCCGGGATTTCGTTTCGGCCATCATCCAGACCTCCAGTCGCGCCCGGAGCTGGGCCACGGTGAATTTCGACGGGATGTACCAGCAGTATCACGCCGAGCGTGATCGGGTGGTCAAGGCGCTGGGCTATTTCCAGGAAAAGGGCTGGATCGAGCTGGAAAGCAAGCAGATGACCGAAGTGTACAGCGTGCTGGAGACAGACCTTGATGCGCAGGTCCTGGGGGCCGAGCTATATGCTCATTTCACCCGCCACGAGCGCGCTGAAATCGCGCGCATTCACGCCATGCTTGAGTTGTTCGCCACTGACCGTTGCCTCGGTTATCGCTTGGCGCAGTATTTCGGGGATGAGAATGCGCCCAGGCAGTGCGGTCATTGCTCGGTGTGCCATGGACATGTCACACACCTGCCGGAGCCACCTTCGTTGCCCGCGCTTGTGGATAAAAGCTTCGAGGCATTGAGCGGCGACTTTATCCACAGGCATGAGCAGCATACCGGCAGTGTGCCCTCCGCAGAGCGGCTGACCCGATTTCTGTGCGGGATCAGTGTGCCGCTGTTTACCAAACTGAAAGCGCGGACGATCAGGGGATATGCCGCGCTGGAGGAGTATCCGTACGCTGAAGTGCGCCAGTGGACTCAGGCGCATTTGTGAGCTGCATCCATCCGATGAATGCCCTGCATCACACGAATAAATTTCAAAAATAACCGGCTGCTGACTAAGGTGAAGGCTGTCTTTGGATCGCCAACAAGAGAGCAAACATGAGCCAGACACCCTTCGATATTCAGCGCGCCGCCGTGGTCGGTGCAGGCACCATGGGGCGGGGCATCGTGATGTGCCTGGCCAATGCGGGAGTGACAGTGCAGTGGGTCGACAACAACCCGCAGATGCTCGAACAGGCACTGGTGGCCGTGGCCGAGACCTATGCCCACAACGTGCGCCAAGGGCGAATCGATCAGGGTGAAGCCGACGCCCGGATTGCACGGGTGACGCGGGCAGACGATTACGCGGCGATCCGCAATGTGGACCTGGTGATCGAAGCGGTCTACGAAAACCTGGAGCTCAAGCAAAGAATCTTTCGCGAGTTGGACGGCCTGCTCAAGCCCGAGGCCATCCTGGCGAGCAACACTTCGGCGTTGGACATCGATGCCATCGCCGCCGCCACCCGCCGGCCAACCCAGGTGTTGGGCCTGCATTTCTTCAGCCCAGCACACATCATGAAACTGCTGGAAATCGTTCGCGGCGCGCAAACTTCCAAAGCGGTGCTGGATGCGGCCCTGGTATTGGGCAAGCGCATGGGCAAGGTCAGCGTGGTGTCGGGCAATTGCCATGGCTTTATCGGCAACCGAATGCTCCACCCTTATGTGTTGGAGGCTCGCAAGATGTTGCTGGAGGGGGCATTTCCCCATCAGGTGGATACGGCCTTGCAGGGCTTCGGTTTTGCCATGGGGCCGTTTCGCATGTATGACGTGGTCGGGATCGACCTGGAGTGGCGCGCCCGTGAGCTGGCGGGCAAAGGCCAGGATGCGCCAGAGGTGCAAGTGGATAACCGGTTGTGCGCACTGGGGCGGTTCGGTCAGAAAAGCGGCAACGGCTACTATCATTACGCGACCGGCAGCCGGCAAGCTGAGCATGATGTCGAGGTCGATGCGCTGGTGCAGCAGGTCAGCGAAGCGCTGGGCTTTCAGCGCCGCGAGATCGGGCCTGAGGAAATTCTCGAACGTTGCTTGCTGGCGCTGGTCAACGAAGGCGCGAAGATCCTGCAGGAAGGCATTGCCGAGTCGGCTCACGATATCGACCTGGTCTACCTCAATGGCTACGGGTTTCCTGCAAACAAGGGCGGCCCGATGGCCTGGGCCGACGGGCAGGGGCTCGAAGACATCCACGCACGCCTGCTGGAGCTCGAAACGAAGCAGGGTGACCAATGGAAACCCGCGCGCCTGATCGGCGAGTTGGCCGCGCAGGGTAAGGGCTTCGCGCAGGCCTAGGCTCTCGCCCCATCAAGACCATAGAACGACCGTAAAGGACTTCTGATGCCCCAACGTACCGAATACCCCCACTTGCAACCCATCACCACGCGCTGGCATGACAACGATGTGTACGGTCACGTCAACAACGTCACCTATTACAGCTTTTTCGATACGGCGGTGAACACCTACCTGATCGAGGTCGGTGGCCTGGATATCCATGATGGAGACGTGGTGGGGTTCGTGGTGAGTTCGGCCTGCGACTATTTTGCGTCGATTGCCTTTCCTGACCGGATTGAAATCGGTCTGCGGGTCGCCAAGCTGGGCAGCAGCTCGGTGCAATACGAACTGGCGGTATTCAAGGCCGGGGAGGAGGAGGCTTGTGCCGCGGGGCGCTTTGTCCATGTATTCGTGGAGCGGGCGTCGAATCGACCAGTGGCGATTCCGGACCGGCTACGTGGGGCCCTGGAGCGGTTGGTGGTCTGAAACGAAAAATCGCAGCCTGCGGTCAGGCTCTGGGAAGAGCTGCCGCACGCTGCGATCTTTTAATCGCTGATAGTTAAAACCAGCGATTAGTCGCGATAGCGATGTTTATGCTTGCGATGCCCATAGGCATGGCCGCGACCTGGGTGGCCGTCGCGATAGTAGCGACGATCACCACGGCGACCTTCATAACGGTCGTCGTCATCGTCCTTGCCCATGTAGTTACCCAGCGCGCCACCAGCACCACCGCCGGCTGCTGCACCGATCAGGCTACCCGTGCTGCCGCCCACGCTGCGGCCAACCACGTTACCGCCGGCTGCGCCCAGCGCACCGCCGATCGCGGCTTCACCGCGGCTATGTTTGTCTGCACCAACTGCGCTACCACCCGCGCCGCCCAGGGCTGCGCCGATGGTGGAGCCGGTGTTGCCGCCCAGGGACTGGCCGACGACCGAACCCAAAACCCCGCCCAATGCGCCGCCAACACCTGCTTCGGCAGTGCCGCCAGCAGAAGCGACGCCACTGATCAGGCCAAGGGACAACAAGAGAATGGAGGAGAACTTCATAGAGGAGCCTCAAAGGGATGACGGCGCGATCCTGAGGCTGGCTTCGCTTGGTTACAATCGAAATCCGACGAGTAACACGACTTGTGCACAATTCTCTAAGTTATTGTTTTTTGGGTGGAACTTAAGACAAATTGACCGGTCTGTAGCTACTTCGGACAGGCCGTTTTCTATGGAAAACGGCCTTTTTTGTGGGTGCTAGAAAATACTTTGTGGCGAGGGGATAAATCCCCTCGCCACAGGTCCACCATGATCCAGGCAAGGTCGTGTCAGGCCGACTTGGCCAGGATCAACCCGTTCTCGCTCGCTGCTTCCAGGCGGATCGCCACGAATTTCGACGTTGGCGTGTGACTGCCGTCGCCGGTGCTTTCCAGTGGTACCAAAGGGTTCACTTCAGGGTAGTAGGCGGCAGCCTGCCCCGCTGGAATGTCGAACGCCAGCAGGGTAAAGCCTTTGACCCGCCGCTCGCGGCCGTCATCCCAGAGCGAGACGATGTCGGCCTTCTGGCCCGGCTTGAAGCCCAGGCGAATGATGTCCGCTTCATTGACGAACAACACATCACGTTGGCCCTTCACACCGCGATAGCGGTCATCGAGGCCATAGATAGTGGTGTTGTACTGATCATGGGAGCGCATGGACTGCATGATCAGGTCGGGCAATTGGCCGGTGGCGCGAGTGCGCTCATGCACCAGGTCTGTCGGCAACAGGTTGGGTTTGAAGTTGGCGCGACCCGACGCGGTGGCCCAGCGCCGCGCACCGGCGCTGTTGCCTAGGTAGAAACCGCCGGGGTTCTGGAGCTTTTCGTTGAAGTCCTTGAAGCCTGGGACCGTGTCGGCGATCAGGTCGCGGATGCGGCTGTAGTCGGCCACCAGCCAGTTCCAGTCCACCGGGCGACTGCCCAGCGTGGCGGCGGCGATGCCGGCGATGATCCATGGCTCGGAGCGCATCTGGTTGGACAGCGGTTGCAACTGGCCCATGGAGGCGTGGACCATGCTGAAGGAGTCTTCGACGGTCACCGCTTGCGCGCCTTCGGTTTGCAAGTCGATGTCGGTACGCCCCAGGCACGGCAGGATCAGTGCCTCCTTACCGTGGGCCAGGTGGCTACGGTTGAGCTTGGTGCTGATCTGCACGGTCAGGTCGCAATTGGCCAGGGCCTGGAAGGTCCGCTGGCTGTCTGGTGTGGCTTGGGCGAAGTTGCCGCCCAGGCCAATGAAGACCTTCGCCTGGCCGTCGGCCATGGCGTGGATCGCCTCGACCACGTTGTGGCCGTTCTCGCGTGGCACCTTGAACTGGAAGCGTCGTTCCAGCGCATCGAGAAACACCGCCGGCGGGCGCTCGTTGATGCCCATGGTCCGGTCGCCCTGCACGTTGCTGTGGCCACGTACCGGGCACAGGCCTGCGCCTGGGCGGCCGATGTTGCCGCGCAGCATCATCAGGTTGGCGATTTCCTGGATGGTCGCCACTGAATGGCGATGCTGGGTGATGCCCATCGCCCAACACATGATCACGTTCTTGCTTTTGGCGTACATGCGCGCCGCTTGCTCGATCTCGACCAGGGGCAGCCCCGATTGCTCGACGATCTGCTCCCAAGGGGTGTCGTCGACCACGGCCAGGTAATCCAGCACATTGGTGCTGTGTTCGTTGAGGAACGCGTGGTCGAAGACTGCCGCAGCGCCGGTGTTCTGCGCTTCACGTTCCCATTGCAGCAGGAACTTCGCCATGCCACGCAATATCGCCATGTCGCCACCCAAGGCCGGGCGGAAATACGCGGTGTTGGTTGGTTTATCACCGTTGGTGAGCATTTCGAGCGGGTGCTGCGGGTGCTGGAAACGCTCCAGGCCACGCTCCTTGAGCGGGTTGATGCACACCACCTGGGCGCCGCGCTTGACCGCCTCGCGCAGCGGTTCGAGCATCCGGGGATGGTTGGTGCCAGGGTTCTGGCCCCAGACGAAAATCGCGTCGGCGTGTTCGAAGTCGTCGAAGGTCACCGTGCCCTTGCCCACGCCAACGCTCTGGGACAGCGCGACGCCACTGGCTTCGTGGCACATGTTCGAGCAGTCGGGGAAGTTGTTGGTGCCGTAGGCGCGCACGAACAGTTGATACAGGTAGGCGGCTTCGTTGCTGGCCCGGCCCGAGGTGTAGAACTCGGCCTGGTTCGGGCTGGAGAGCCCCTGCAGGTGCTTGCCGATCAAGGCAAACGCCGCTTCCCAACTGATGGGTTTGTAGCGGTCGGTTTCGGCGTCGTAGCTCATCGGTTCGGTCAGGCGACCTTGGTATTCGAGCCAATAGTCGCTCTGCTCCAGCAGCGAGGTCACGCTATGTTTGGCGAAAAACGCACCATCGACGCGGCGCTTGGTCGCTTCCCAGTTCACTGCCTTGGCGCCGTTCTCGCAGAACTTGACCATGCCGCTTTCCGGCGAGTCACCCCAGGCGCAGCCTGGGCAGTCGAAGCCACCGTTCTGGTTGGTCTTGAGCATCATGCGGATGTTTTTCAGCGCATTGTCGCTGGTCAGCCAGGCCTGGGCGACGCTGATCAGTGCGCCCCAACCACCGGCCGGGCCCTTGTAGGGCTTGTAGCGCGGTACGGGTTTCTGGTCGGCTTGTTGATGATTGCTCACGCTTGATTCTCCATCGCAGGGCTGTAGACCCGCGGCGCACTTTTTTGCGGCAGGTGGATGAGATTGAGGTTGTGTTGGCGGGCCCACTGCACGGCAAGGCCCGTGGGCGAGGACAGGCTGACGAGGGTTTGGATACCGGCGCGCAACACTTTCTGGATCAGCTCGAGACTGCAGCGACTGGTGACGATCGCCGCGCCACCGGCCACCGGGATCTGTTGCCGGATCAGCGCGCCGATCAGCTTGTCGAGGGCGTTGTGCCGGCCAATGTCTTCGCGGCCCAACAGCAATTCGCCCTGGGCGTCCATGAACAATGCCGCGTGTACCGCGCCGCAGTGCTGGCCCAGCGGTTGGAATTGGCCGATGCGTTGGCGCAGGCCATCGAGCCATTGCGCCGGTGGCAGCGGTGCGCCGGGTAGCACCTTGAGATCTGGCAGCGCCTGCTCCACCGCTTCCACCCCACAGAGCCCACAGCCGCTGGTGCCGGCCAACTGTCGGCGTTGCTGCTTGAGGTTCCAGAAGGCGCGGTTGGCGATGGTCACCTGGGCATAGTGCGCAGAACCTGCGCCGCTCAGTTGCAGGTCATAGATGTCCGATGAGTCTTCGATGATGCCGCTGCCGAGGCTGAAGCCGACGATGAAGTCTTCAAGGTCTGTGGGCGTGACCAACATGACGGCCTGGCTGATGCCGTTATAGGCAATCGCCAGCGCCACTTCCTCGGCCAGCGCGGTGCTGTCCGATTGGGAGCGGTCCAGATTGCAGTAGCGATAGCTCTGGCTGGCGGCCGGCGCGGATGTTTCCACTGCAGGCGCTGGACAGACCGGAGGCTTGTCGTTCATAGGCATCACTGAAAGTAGGAATAGTGTTAAGACTAAATGCGGCAATCTGCCACGTCTAATCGCTATTACTGATCTCTCAATAGATGACGTCGATCAAGATACTGTCGCTGATTTCTGATAAAGGGCAAAACAAGCCTCCGCCAAGGCCGAGCGCGGGGCGCCGCGCCGCATGATCAGCCCCAGCGGGACTAACGTCTGCGCGCTTTCGATGGGCTGGATGCGCAGGTCTTCGGTCAGGACATTCAGACCGCTGTCCAGAGGCATCACCGCACAGCACAAGCCGCCGTGCACGGCTTGTAGCAACTGGTGCACCGCGTCGGTTTGCAACAACGGTTGAGGTGTGAGCCCCCTGCTGTGGAAGTTGTGGTCGATGGATTGACGAAAATGCATGCCGCTGGTGAGCATGCCCAGGGGCAGTTCGATCAGCGCTTCCCAGCTCAGTGGTTGTTCACCGAAAAAGAAAAAACGCTGGTCGTAAAGCAGGCCCATGCGCGTGTGGCTGAAAGGCAGGGCCTCGAAACGCTCGTTGTCCAGGCGTTCTAGGTAGGAAATGCCCAGGTCGATACGGTTGTTCGCCAATTGTTCGAGGATGTGCTCGGAGCTCAAGGACGACAGTTCAAAACGCAGGCGAGGGTGCTCGGTGTGCAAGCGTTGCATCATCGACAGCGGGTCGAAGTCCGACAAGGGCACCACGCCCAGGCGCAGCGTACCCACCAGGTTGCCACGACAGGCCGCCGCTTCGGCCTGCAGACCGTCATAAGCCGCCAATACTGTGCGCGCCCAGGCTAGCACCCGTTCCCCCGGCGCGGTAAAGCCTTCAAAGCGTTGGCCACGGTTGACCAGCGGCAGGTCGAGTTCCTCCTCAAGGCTACGCAGGCGCATCGACAGGGTCGGCTGGGTAATATGGCAGCGTGCGGCGGCCTGGCCGAAGTGACGGGTTTCGTCGAGCGCGATGAGAAATTTCAGCTGCTTGATGTCCATCTTCGCTCCAAGGCGCGGGAAGGTTCGGATTCTAGCGCTTGCGCGCGGCGGGGTCATTGGTCGGTCGGGAACCGGCTACACCCGGCCTGGTCTAGTCTTTTGCGTCAGGACATTTAACCCAAGGAGCGTGCACCATGAGTCTTTTTAGCTTTGTGAAGGAAGCAGGCGAAAAAATTATCGACCTGCTAACCCCGGCAACGCCAATGCCAGTGAGCAGTTGAAGGAACACATCAGTAAGGTGGGCCTGGGTAATCCGAATGTTCAAGCGACCATCGAGGGCGATAAGGTCACCGTTACCGGTGAAGTTGCAAGCCAGGAGGAGAAGGAGAAAATCCTGCTGGCGGTGGGCAACATTGCAGGCGTAGGCAGTGTTGACGATCAGATTACGGTGACCGGTCCGGTGGCAAAGGCCGCGCGTTTCGTGACTGTGAAGAAGGGCGATACACTCAGCGCCATCTCCAAGGCCGAGTATGGCGACGCGAACAAGTACAACAAGATTTTCGAAGCCAACAAGCCGATGCTGTCGCACCCGGACAAGATCTATCCAGGACAGGTGTTGCGTATCCCTGAGTAAACCTCAGGCCCCGAGTCGTGTTCATCGCGAGCCTGCTCGCGATGAACACGACGCGGTTTCAAAGCCCGGCAATCAAAGCCCGGTAATCCCCCAACGCTTCAAACTCCCCCGTGTCCTTCGGCCCTTTGCGGCTGTCCGGCTCGCTGACCGCCAGCAGGTGGGCCACGCCGAATTCCCGGGCGCTGCGCAACACCGGCAAAGTGTCGTCGATAAACAGGCTGCGGGCCGGGTCGAAGTTCAGGTCAGCTTGCAGCGCATCCCAGAATTGCCGATTCTCCTTGGGGAAGCCGTAGTCGTGGGAGCTGATCAAACGGTCGAAGTAGGGGGCCAGTTCGATGCGTTCCAGCTTCAGCGACAGCGAATCGCGGTGGGCGTTGGTGATCATCACCACGCGTTTACCGGCCCGCTGGATCGCCGCCAGGAAGGTGTCTGCGTCGGGGCGCAAGGCAATCAGGTGCGCGGTCTCCAGCTTCAGTTCGCGCACCGGCAGCTTCAGTTCGGTGCTCCAGAAATCCAGGCAATACCATTGCAACTGGCCGGCGTTGCGTTCGAACAACGGTTGCAACTCCATCTCGGCCATCGCCCGGCTCACACCGTGCAGTTCGGCGTAGCGCTGGGGCAGGTGTTCCATCCAGAAATGGTTGTCGTAATGCAGGTCCAGCAAGGTGCCGTCCATGTCCAGCAGAACCGTAT
This sequence comes from Pseudomonas sp. Tri1, assembly GCF_017968885.1. Lineage (NCBI taxonomy): Bacteria > Pseudomonadati > Pseudomonadota > Gammaproteobacteria > Pseudomonadales > Pseudomonadaceae > Pseudomonas > Pseudomonas sp. Tri1. The sequence goes on from NZ_CP072913.1 coordinate 317,359, forward strand.
CGATCTCATGCCAGGGCAGCGAGGCCATAAAACTTCTCCAGCGGTAATCGGATATCCGACACAAACAATCAGAATAGGCCGGGTATAGTAGCCCGCTATCGCCCAGGGAGCCGTTCATGCGCCAGAAACCCACCATACTCGATCGCCGGATCGTTGCCACCAGCCGCCTGTTTTGTGTGGAAGAACTGAAACTGCGTTTTTCCAACGGTGTGGAGCGCACTTATGAACGTCTGGCGAGCAAGGGCGCAGGTTACGGCGCGGTGATGATCGTAGCGATGCTCGATGCCGACCACGCGGTGCTGGTGGAGGAGTATTGCGGAGGCACCGACGCCTACGAACTGTCCCTGCCCAAGGGCTTGATCGAGCCGGGTGAAGATGTGTTGGCGGCGGCCGAGCGGGAGCTCAAGGAGGAGGCCGGTTTTGGCGCACGTCAGTTGGAACACCTGACCGAGCTGTCGCTGTCCCCCGGTTATATGAGCCAGAAAATCCAAGTGGTGCTGGCGACTGATCTGTATGAGGAGCGGCTGGAGGGCGACGAGCCCGAGCCGATGGGGGTGGACAAGGTCAATCTGCGCGAGTTGTCTGGCCTGGCGCAAAACCCTCAATTCACCGAGGGTCGCGCCCTGGCGGCACTGTATCTGGCCCGTGACCTGCTGACTCAGCGCGGAGTGTTCCTGCCATGAATTTCCCCCATTCGCTGATGGCCCCTGTGGTCGAACTGGCGCTCAAGGCTGGCGAGGCGATCCTGCCGTTCTGGCGCGCCAATGTGCAGGTCAACCACAAGGCCGATGAGTCGCCGGTGACTGCAGCAGACATGGCGGCTCACGATGTGATTGTCGCCGGGCTGACGGCGCTGGCGCCGGACATTCCGATCCTCTCCGAAGAGGACGCCAATATTGCGCAAAGCGTACGTGCCGGTTGGCAGCGTTGGTGGCTGGTGGACCCGTTGGACGGGACCAAGGAGTTCATTTCCGGCAGTGAGGAGTTCACGGTCAACATTGCATTGGTCGAGCAAGGCCGGGTGGTGTTTGGCGTGGTGTCGATGCCCACCAACGGTCGCTTCTACGTTGGCGGCGCGGGGCTGGGTGCCTGGCGCGCCGACCAGGGTAGTGAGCCTTTGCCTATTGCGGTGCGTAATGTACTGGCGCCGGGAGAAACCTTCACTGTGGTCGCCAGCCGCCGCCATACCAGTCCGGAGCAGGAACGTCTTCTGGGCGGCCTGAGCGAGAGCCTGGGCGAATTGCAACTGACCAGTATCGGCAGTTCGTTGAAGTTTTGCCTGGTAGCCGAAGGGGCGGCCGACTGTTACCCACGGTTGGCGCCGACGTCCCAGTGGGACACCGCCGCCGCCCAGGGTGTGCTGGAAGGGGCGGGTGGCGAGGTGCTGGATCTCAATGGCGAGCCGTTTTGTTATCCGGCTCGTGAATCGCTGTTGAATACGTCGTTCCTGGCGTTGCCGGCAAAAGTGGTGTGGCGTGCAAAGCTGTTGGAGCTTGCTCGCTCTTGAGCCCGGCTCGCCACAGAGGTTTCGTGGCGTTTCCAAAGTCAGCGGTGCAACACGTACTGCCCCTCAAACTCCACCGCTGGCTCATCGCTCCCGGTATTCAACACCTGGGTCTGCAAGGCCAGCCGCGCCCGTCCGTAGCGCCGGTAGGTGGCCAGGAAACGCTTCCATACCTTCTCCTCTGGTGAGTCGCAGATGACTGTGGCGTCGCGGGTGACCGGCAACGGGTAGCTGATCTGCCCTTCCTGAATCACGATGTGCCCGTCTTCGATGCCTTCTTCACGCAAGGCCAGGTGCAACCAACCCCAGCCCCCCAGCACCGCGCCGCAGTACAGGCTGCCGCCGAACATGGTGCTCTTGTGATTGACGTTGGCCGCAAGCGGCAAGAACAGGCGCAGTTGCCGGGCCTGCCAATCGAGCACCTTGAGGCCCATGTCCCGCGTCAGGGGGATGTCGTGGTGCAGGATCGATTCCAGGTAACGACTGTCGCGGTTCATTGTGGGGCCTTTTGCTTGAAAGGAAATGACAATAACTCAATCGGACTCATCGGTCGGGCCGTGGCTGCTGTCGCCGAAGTTCAGCCCATGCTTGCGCAGTTTGTCGTGCAAGGTCTTGCGCGGGATGCCCAAGGCTTCCGCGAGGCTGCGTACCGAGCTGTGAGGTCGGGCCAGTTCGGCGGCGATCAGGGTCTTCTCGAAGTTTTCCACTTGTTCGCTCAGGCCGCCACTGACCACTTCCACCGGTACGCCGGGGCTGCCGTCCGGCGCGCTGTTGTCCAGGGCCAGTTCCAGGCCCAGGGCGAAGCGTTCGGCAGCGTTCTGCAGTTCTCGCACGTTGCCCGGCCAGGTATGGCGCAGTAGCAGCGCCCGTTGCGCCGGTTGCAACTCATGGGGCGGCAGGCCGTGGCGGGTGCTGGCTTCGTCGGCGAAGTACTGGAACAACATCAACGCATCCTCACCCCGTTCGCGCAATGGCGGTATGCGCAACGGCGCGACGTTCAGGCGGTAATACAGGTCGGCGCGAAAGCGCCCTTGATCGGCGGCCTGGCGCAGGTCTTCCTTGGTGGCGGCGATGACGCGGATGTCCAACGGGATCTGTTGATTGCCCCCCAGTCGTTCCACCACGCGCTCTTGCAGCAGACGCAGCAACTTGACCTGTACATCCAGGCTCATGCTTTCGATTTCATCGAGAAACAGCGTGCCGCCATTGGCGAACTCGAATTTGCCGATGCGGCGTTTCTGCGCACCGGTGAACGCGCCCGGCTCGTGACCGAACAGCTCGCTCTCCACCACCGACTCGGCCAGGGCCCCGGCGTTGATCGCCACGAACGGCCCGTTGCGCCGGCCCGAAAGGTCGTGCAAGGCACGGGCAACCACTTCCTTTCCTGCGCCGGTTTCCCCGAGGATCAGCACGTCGGCGCGGGTCGCCGCCAGGGCCCCGATCTGCTCGCGCAGGCGCAACATTGGCGTCGATTGGCCGACCAGTCGGGCGCTGAGTTCATGACGATCGCTCAGGGCCAGGCGCAGGCTGCGGTTGTCCAGCACCAGTCGGCGCAAGGCCAGGGCCCGGCGCACGCTGTCGAGCAGATGATCGCTGGCGAAGGGTTTTTCCAGGAAGTCATAGGCCCCGGCGCGCATCGCCTGCACGGCCAGCGGCACATCACCGTGGCCGGTGATCAGCAGCACAGGCAGCTCCGGATCCTGGGTGTGGAGTTCGCTCAACAATTCGAGGCCGTCCATGCCGGGCATACGGATATCACTGACCACCACACCCGGCCAGTCACGTGGCAGTTGCCCCGCCAGGCCCTTGGCCTCGGCCAGGGGCAGGATCTTCAGGCCGGCCAGGTCGAGGGTCTGGCTCAAGGCCTGACGCAAGTGGGGATCGTCGTCGATCAGCACCACCTCAATCCGGTTATCGATGGTCATACGCTACGGTCCTCGGACGGTTGCAGGCTCACTCCGGGGGCGCCGGCGCGCAGCTTCAGGGTGATCAGGGCACCGCCTTCCTTATGGTTGGCGAACGACAGTTCGCCGCCGAAGGCGCGCATCAGGGTGTCGCAGATCGCCAGCCCCAGGCCAAGGCCCTGGGTGCGGGTCTTGGTGGTGTAGAAGGGTTCGCCGGCGCGGCCAAGGGCTTCCATGCAAAACCCGGGGCCATTATCGCGGATATACAGGTTGACGCCGGTTTCGGTGGCCTGGGCACTGATCCAGAGTTTGCGCGGCGGGCCTTTCTCTGTGAGGGCATCGAGGGCGTTGGCCAGCAAGTTGCCGAGTACCTGGCGCAAACGGGTTTCCCCGGCCTCGACCCACAGTGTTGCGGCCGGCAGGTCGCGGATCAGCTCCACTTCCATGCTGCGTCGGCGCTTGGCGAGCAGCGCCAAGGCATCGTCCAAGGCCGGTTGCAGGGCAACGCTTTCCGGGGCATGCCGGTCGCGCCGGGCAAAAGCGCGCAAATGGGCGATGATCGAGGCCATGCGCCCGGTCAGTTCGCTGATCAGCTTGAGGTTGCCCCGGGCGTCCTCGGTACGCTGGTGGTCGAGCAGAATCTCGGCGTTTTCCGCATAACTTCGAATCGCCGCCAGCGGCTGGTTGAGTTCGTGGCTGATGCTGGCCGACATGGTGCCCAAGGCTGACAGTTTGCCGGCCTGCACCAGGTCATCCTGGGCGCGAACCAGTTCCTGCTGGGCCTGCTCGCGCTCCAACACTTCCTGCCTCAGGCGCCGATTCAGGCCTTCCAGATCACTGGTACGCTCGGCGACCCGGCCTTCGAGTTCGTGGCGAGCCTTGGCTTCGAAGGCGATCCGATCCAGGTAATGGCGCCTGCGCTGCATCATCAACCCGAGCAACAGCATCAACACCAGCAACGCCGCGCCGCCGATGGCCACCACGGTGCGCACCGGCCGGTCGATCAGCGTACGGGGGGCGAGGATGCTCACGCTCCAGCCAGTTTCTTCGATGGACTGGGTCTGGGTCAGCCAGGCGTTGGCATCCAGGTTCAACGGCTTGGGGTCGCGGGTCGGATAGGGTTGTACGGCACTGATGGCCTTTCCTTCTTCGTCACTCAAGGGGCGGGTCGCGCGGAATCGCCATTCCTGCCGTGAAGTGAGAATGACCACGCCGTTGTGATCGGTCACCAGCAGCTGCTCCGGGGTTTTGCCCCACAGGCTTTCGGTGTGGTCCAGGTCAACCTTGACCACCAGTACGCCGATGACTTTTTCCCGGTCGCGCACGGCGGCGGCGAAGAAATAGCCACGTTTGGCCGATGTAGTGCCCAGGCCGAAAAAGCGCCCCAGGCGTCCGGCCATGGCTTCTATGTAGTACGGTCGGAAGGCGAAATTGCGCCCGACGAAACTGTCGTGCTTGTCCCAGTTCGACGCGGCCAGGGTCTTGCCGGTGGCGTCCATCAAGTACATGACTTCGGCGCCGGTCTGGGCGCTTATGTTTTTCAGCAGCCGGTTGGCGTTGCCTTGGATGATGCCATCGTCCGGTGTCGACAGCGCCGCGCGCAAGGCCGGTAGCTCGCCGAGAATCTGCGGCAGTACTTCATAACGGTGCAACGTACCCAGCAGGTTGGCGACGTAGAGGTCCAGAGTCTGGCGATTCTGCCCGGCCAGTTCGCTACGGTAGTAACGCTCGGCGAGGTGCTCCAGCGGCCACAGCAATGGCGCCAGGCATAGCGCAAGCAAGGCCAGGCTGCGCCAACGGGGTCTGCGGGGAAGAGTGGAGTTCATGAGCATCAGGCGCCTGTGGGGACAGGCGCATTATGCCTAGGCTTGCTCGGCAAGACACTGGTGCAACGCGCTTCGCCAGTCTGGTTGGCTCACCCCCCATTCATGGAGCAGGCGCGTGCAGTCGAGGCGCGAATTCAGTGGGCGGGGGGCCGGGGTCGGGTAAGCGCTGGACGGGATGGGTTCGAGCACGGCACAGGCCTTGTGTTGCTCGATCAGGTGTTCGCCGATGGCCTGGGCGAAACCGAACCAGGATGTCTCGCCCCGGGCCGTCAGGTGATAGGTACCCCAGGCGCCGCACTGACCGGTGCGCCAACGCTCGATGAGCTTCGCGGTGCTGTCGGCGATGGTGCCAGCCCAGGTCGGTGCACCGATCTGGTCGGCCACCACGCGCAACTGTGGTTTTTCCTGGAGCAGGCGTTGCATGGTCAGCAGGAAGTTACGACCTGCCGTGGAATACACCCAACTGGTGCGCAGAATCAGGTGCTGGCCGCCGGCCTGGCGAATGGCGTCTTCGCCAGCCAGTTTGCTGCGCCCATAGACGCTCAGCGGGTTAGTGGTGTCGTCTTCGGTGTAGGGGGCGGGCTTGCGGCCATCGAAGACGTAGTCGGTGGAGTAGTGGATCAGCGGGATACCCAGCTCAAGCGCCACCTGGGCCAGGACGCCCGGTGCGCTGGCGTTGATGGCGAACGCCAGCTGCGGTTCACTCTCGGCCTGGTCGACGGCCGTGTGGGCGGCGGCGTTGATGATCAAGTCGGGACGCAGGGCGCCGATGGGCGCGCCAATGAGATCCGGGCGCGCCAGGTCGAGCTGGTCGCTGCCGCATACGATCAACTCGCCCATGCCGGCCAGGCGCGACTGGAGTGCTCGGGATACCTGGCCGTTCTGGCCGATGATCAGAATACGCAAGGCAACACTCATGGGAACAGGTCCGCCTCGCTCAGGGTTTTGCCGGCCTGATCCTTGGGCGACAGGATCGGTGCGCCTTGCAGTGCCCAATCGATCGCCAACTGCGGATCGTCCCAGCGAATGCAACGTTCAGCCGAGGGGGCGTAGTAGTCCGTGGTTTTGTAGAGAAAATCCGCTGATTCGCTCAGCACCACGAAACCGTGGGCAAACCCCGGCGGAATCCACATTTGTCGGTGATTCTGCGCCGACAGGTGCACGCCCACCCATTGACCGAAAGTCGCTGAACTGCGGCGAATATCCACCGCCACGTCCAGGACTTCCCCCGCCGTGACACGTACCAGTTTCCCTTGGGCCTGCTCGATCTGATAGTGCAGGCCGCGCAGAACGCCTTTGGCCGAGCGCGAATGGTTGTCCTGGACGAATTGCAGCGCACACCCTGTGGCTTCGGCAAATGCCCGGGCATTGAAGCTTTCATAGAAAAAGCCACGATCGTCACCGAAGACCTTCGGCTCGATGATCAGGACTTCCGGCAAGCGGGTGGCGATGACGTTCAATGGGTTTCTCCGGCGATCTTGAACAGGTACTGGCCGTAACCGGTCTTGCCGAAGTACTTGGCACGTTCAAGAACGTGCTCGCGGCTGACCCAGCCCTGTTGGTAGGCAATTTCTTCAAGGCAGGCGACTTTCAAGCCTTGGCGGTGCTCGATGGTTTGCACGTATTGCGAGGCTTCCAGCAGGCTGTCGTGGGTGCCGGTGTCGAGCCAGGCGAAACCGCGGCCAAAACGCTCGACATGCAGGTCGCCGCGTTGCAGGTAGGCGTTGTTGACGTCGGTGATCTCCAGTTCGCCGCGTGACGAGGGCTTGATGGTCTTGGCGATCTGGATCACGTCGTTATCGTAGAAGTACAAGCCCGTCACGGCATAACTGGACTTGGGCACGCTGGGTTTTTCTTCGATGGAAATGGCTCGCCCTTCAGGGTCGAAGTCAATCACGCCAAAACGCTCGGGATCCTTGACCCAATAACCAAACACCGTCGCACCGCTCTGCCGATTGGTGGCGGTCTGCAATTGTTCGCCGAAATGCTGGCCGTGGAAAATGTTGTCGCCCAGGATCAGGCAGACCGGATCGCTGCCAATAAATTGCTCGCCGATCAGGAACGCCTGGGCCAGGCCATCAGGTGACGGCTGTTCGGCGTAGCTGAAGTGCACGCCGAACTGGCTGCCGTCGCCCAACAGGCTTTGGTATTGCGGTAGGTCCTGTGGGGTGGAGATCACCAGGATGTCCTTGATGCCGGCGAGCATCAGTACCGAAATCGGGTAATAGATCATCGGTTTGTCGTAAACCGGCAATAACTGCTTGGAAACCCCGAGGGTGATCGGGTGCAGGCGTGTGCCGGAGCCGCCGGCCAGAACAATACCTTTCATCATGCAATCGCATCCTTGTTGTCGAGCGAGCCCAGGCGCTCGCCTTGATAGCTGCCGTCCTGGACACGCCGGCACCACAGCAGGTTTTCGAGGTACCACTGCACGGTTTTGCGCAGGCCGGTCTCGAAGGTTTCCCGGGGCGTCCAGCCCAATTCCCGTTCGATCTTGCCGGCATCGATGGCGTAGCGCAGATCGTGGCCGGGGCGATCTTTGACGAAAGTGATCAGGTCGGCATAGCCCGCGACCCCTTCGGGTTTGTGGGGCGCCAGCTCTTCGAGTAACGCGCAGATGTTGCGCACCACTTCGATGTTTTTTTGTTCATTGTGGCCGCCGATGTTGTAGGTCTCACCGACCACGCCTTCGGTGACAACCTTGAGCAGCGCCCGGGCATGGTCTTCGACGTACAGCCAGTCGCGCACTTGCTGGCCATCGCCATACACGGGCAGCGGTTTACCGGCCAGCGCGTTGAGGATCACCAGGGGAATCAGTTTCTCGGGGAAGTGGAACGGCCCGTAGTTATTCGAGCAATTGGTCAGCAGCACCGGCAAGCCGTAGGTGCGCTGCCAGGCACGGACCAAGTGATCGGACGCGGCTTTGCTGGCCGAATAGGGGGAACTTGGCGCATAAGCCGTGGTTTCGGTGAACAGATCGTCCACCCCGTGCAGGTCGCCATACACTTCGTCGGTGGAAATGTGATGGAAGCGAAACGCGCGTTTCTGCGCCTCGGGCAGGCTCTGCCAATAGGCCCTGGAGGCTTCCAGCAGGCTGTAGGTGCCGACGATGTTGGTCTGGATGAAGTCCGCCGGCCCGTCAATGGAACGATCGACGTGGGACTCCGCCGCCAGGTGCATGATGGCGTCGGGCTTGAACCGCGCGAGCACCGCGCTGACGGTCGGTTGATCGACGATATCGGCCTGCACGAATTCGTAGCGGCTGTCGTGATCGATACTGCTCAGCGATTCGAGATTGCCGGCATACGTCAGCTTGTCGAGGTTCAGGACCTGGTGCTCGGTATCCAGGATCAAGTGCCGTATGAGAGCTGAGCCGATGAAGCCGGCACCGCCAGTGATAAGAATGCGCATCCGGTTAAGCCTTTTCCGTGAGAGCCAAAGCATAGGAGCATAGCTTGTCGGCATGTCGGGGACGGTGCAAGCGAGATGTTTTGGGCGCTTTCCATGGGCTTGGTAATCCACCTGTAGCGGGGAGCCTGCTCCCGCTGGGCTGCAAAGCAGCTCCGGTTTTGGCAGTTGCTGTGCAACCGAGCGGGAGCAAGCGCCCTCGCCACTACAGCGCTCTGTCGGCCTGTCAAAAATGCGTCCGCGCCCACATCTCAATACAGAGGGGTTGCTTATCCCTCGACTCAGTGGCGAGATAGACATCCGATAAAACCACCTCAGGGGTCGTTGTATGCCGCTCGCCACGTTGGTTCACCGTGCCAGTTTGCCAAGCCCACAGATCAGCGCCGCACAGGCGTTGGTACTGCTGCGCTCGAATTACGGACTCAGCGGTGACCTGCGACCCCTTGGCAGCCAGCAGGACCTCAACTACCGCGTCGACAGCGAGCGCGGGCGGTTTGTATTGAAGATTTGCCACGGCGACTACGCCGTCCATGAGCTCCAGGCCCAACATGCGGCCCTCAAGCAACTGGCCGGGCACAGCGCAGTGAAAGTGCCACGGGTGATGACTGCCAATAACGGCCAGGACCTGCTGACCCTGGAAGTCGACGGGCAAGCAGTCCATGTCCGGCTGCTGGAGTACATCGACGGCCAATCCCTCACCCAACTCAAACACCTGGGGCCGGAGCTGGTGACCGGTCTGGGTCGCTTGTGCGCGGAAATCGACCTGGCCCTGGCGACGTTCGAGCATCCAGGCCTGGAGCGCACGCTGCAATGGGACGCCCGTCACGCCAATACGCTGATCGGCCATCTGCTGCCGGTAATCCAGGATGACCAACGGCGCAATCTGATCGCCGAGGTCGCGCAACAGGCCGAGTGGCGTTTGCAGCCGCTCAAGGCCAGCCTGCCGGTGCAGGCGATTCATATGGACATCACCGATGACAACGCGGTCTGGCAGCGCGATGCCCAGCGCCAGTGGCAATTGCAGGGTGTGATCGATTTTGGCGACCTGGTCCGTACCTGGCGCATCACCGATCTGTCGGTGACGTGTGCGGCCCTGTTGCACCACGCCGACGGTGATCCGTTCTTTATCTTGCCGGCGATCAAGGCGTACCACGCGGTCAATCCGTTGCAACACGAAGAGCTGCTGGCGCTGTGGCCGCTGATCATGGCGCGTGCCGCTGTGCTGGTGCTCAGTGGTGAGCAGCAGGTCTCTATCGACCCGGATAACCAGTACAGTCGCGACAACCTGGAACATGAATGGGAAATTTTCCGGGTTGCCCACTCGGTGCCCCTCGAACTGATGGAAGCGGCGATTTTCACCGCCGTCGGCCAAAGTTTGCCGGCCATTGCCAGTGAAGGTTTCGCGCCGCTGTTGCCAACCCTGGTGGGGCGTGAATTTGCCCTGATCGACCTGGGCGTGCTGAGCCCGCATTTCGAAGCCGGTAACTGGGAGCAACCGGGAATCGACCAGCGTCTGTTGAGCGAAGCCGCTGCTGTTCACGGGCTGGCCGCCAGCCGTTATGGGCAGTACCGGTTGTCTCGCACCCGACCGGACAGCGCCGTCGAACCTGAGACTTATCCATTGCACGTGGAGTTGAGTGTGCCTCGTGGCACGCCACTGGAGGCACCGTTCGCCGGGGTCGTGCACAAGACCGCCGACGGCATGCTGCAACTGGACAGCGTTCAGTCGAGCGTGCGGCTGTGGGGCGTCACATCGCCGTTGCATTCGGGGGCGGCGCTGGTCAAGGGGCAAGTGCTGGGCGAAGTGGAAGGGCCGTTGCGGGTCCAGTTGTGCCGGGGCGCGCAGTTGAATCCGCCGCTGTTCTGCACGCCATCCCGGGCCCCGGCCTGGCAGGCGCTCTGCCCTTCGCCAGCGGTGCTTTTGGGGCTGGCTTGCGATGCCGAGCCGGAGATCGATCCCCAGGCGTTGCTGGCCCGCCGCGACGCAAGCTTTGCCCGCTCGCAGAAGCACTACTACGTCGATCCGCCACGCATCGAGCGCGGCTGGCGCAACCATTTGATCGACATGCAGGGCCGCTCCTACCTGGACATGCTCAACAACGTCGCGGTGCTTGGGCACGGCCATCCACGCATGGCGGCGGTGGCTGCCCGGCAGTGGTCGCTACTCAACACCAACTCACGTTTCCATTATGCGGCGATCGCCGAGTTTTCCGAGCGCCTGTTGTCGCTGGCGCCGTCCAGCATGGACCGGGTGTTCCTGGTCAACAGCGGCACCGAGGCCAACGACCTGGCAATCCGCCTGGCCTGGGCCTACAGCGGTGGACGGGACATGCTCAGTGTCTTGGAGGCCTATCACGGCTGGTCGGTGGCGGCCGATGCGGTATCGACGTCCATCGCCGACAATCCCCAGGCCCTGAGCAGCCGCCCGGACTGGGTGCATCCGGTGACCGCGCCAAACACCTATCGGGGTGAATTCCGTGGCCCCAACAGCGCGCCGGACTACGTGCGCAGCGTAGAGCACAATCTGGCAAAAATTGCCGAGAAAAAACGCCAACTCGCCGGCTTCATCTGCGAACCGGTATACGGCAATGCCGGTGGGATCGCCCTGCCGCCAGGGTACTTGAAACAGGTCTACGCGATGGTGCGCGAGCGCGGTGGTGTCTGCATCGCCGACGAGGTGCAGGTCGGTTATGGGCGCATGGGCGAGTTTTTCTGGGGCTTTGAGGAGCAGGGTGTGGTGCCGGACATCATCACCATGGCCAAGGGTATGGGCAACGGCCAGCCGCTGGGAGCGGTCATCACTCGACGGGAGATCGCCGAGGCGTTGGAAGCCGAGGGCTATTTCTTCTCGTCCGCCGGCGGCAGCCCGGTCAGTTGCCGGATCGGCATGGCCGTGTTGGACGTCATGGAAGAAGAAAAACTCTGGGAAAACGCCCAAGTGGTGGGCGCGCATTTCAAGGCACGGCTGCAAGCCTTGATTGACCAGTATCCATTGGTCGGTGCGGTGCATGGTTCCGGGTTCTACCTGGGTGTGGAATTGATCCGTAACCGCGACACCCTGGAGCCGGCCACCGAAGAAACCACGGCGCTGTGCAGTCGTCTTCGGGAGCTGGGTATCTTCATGCAACCGACTGGCGACTACCTGAACATCCTCAAAATCAAGCCACCGATGGTCACCACGCGTCAGAGCGTGGATTTCTTCGTCGATATGTTGGCGAAGGTGCTGGACGAGGGGCTTTAAGGCGGGTCATGCCCCGTGGGAGCGAGCTTGCTCGCGATGGCGTTTTCCATGTCGACATTTTGTTGACTGACCTACCGCTATCGCGAGCAAGCTGCACCCTCGCAGTATCAATATCCACAACTCGATTTTTGTCGGTGTTTATCGCTATTTTTCCATGGCGATGTGTTTTTTATACTTTTAAAGCAGATTTTTATCGATTATAAAGTCGGCATTGCGCGACGCATTCCCTCCTCGCGTGCCGTTACCCTTTTGTATCGCTCACGGAGTCCTGACTCATGACAACTTTGCACAGCACTCCCCGCGCGGATGGTTTCCACATGCCTGCCGAGTGGGCACCCCAGACCCAGGTCTGGATGATCTGGCCCGAGCGCCCGGACAACTGGCGCCTGGGCGGTAAGCCTGCCCAGGCTGCCCACGTGGCGGTGGCCAAGGCCATCGCTCGTTTCGAACCGGTGACTGTGGCAGTGTCCGCGGCCCAGTACGAAAACGCCCTGGCGCGCCTCGACGTGCCGAATATCCGCTTGGTGGAGATGTCCAGTGACGACGCCTGGGTCCGAGATACAGGCCCGACTTTTGTCATCAATGACGACGGCGAGGTCCGTGGTGTCGACTGGGATTTCAACGCTTGGGGCGGTTTCGACGGCGGCCTGTATGCGCCGTGGAATCGTGATTCGCAAGTGGCCAGCAAGATTCTCGAGATCGAGCGCAGCCCGCGTTATCGCACCGAAGGTTTTGTACTCGAGGGCGGCTCGATCCATGTCGATGGCGAAGGCACCCTGATCACCACCGAAGAGTGCCTGCTCAACCGCAATCGCAATCCACACCTGAGCCGCGAAGATATCGAGGCGATGCTCAGCGCGCAGCTGGCGGTGGACAAGATCATCTGGCTGCCGGACGGTCTGTTCAATGACGAAACCGATGGCCATGTGGATAATTTCTGTTGCTACGTGCGTCCTGGCGAAGTGCTGCTCGCCTGGACCGACGACCCGCAGGATCCGAACTACGCCCGCTGCCACGCTGCGATGAACGTGCTGCAAAACAGCACTGACGCCAAGGGGCGCCCGTTCACAGTGCACAAAATGCCGATTCCAGGGCCGCTGTATGCCACCGAAGAGGAATGTGCAGGCGTGGATGCGGTGCAAGGTTCCCAGGAGCGCAATCCGAGCGTGCGGCTGGCCGGTTCCTACGTGAACTTCCTGATCGTTAACGGTGGCATCATCGCGCCGAGTTTTGACGATCCGTTGGATACCCAGGCCAGGGAAATTCTGCAGAACCTGTTTCCCCAGCACGAAGTGGTCATGGTGCCAGGGCGTGAACTGTTACTGGGGGGTGGGAATATCCATTGCCTTACCCAGCAGCAACCCGCGCCACACGTAAAATGAGTGGTGATGTAACAGCCTGGGGATAGCGATTGCGGCGGCCCTGTGTCGGCGTTTTTGGATCCATTCTGGCAAGCCCGCGGCCCGATTGGGGGCGCGGGCTTTTTTGTGCCTGTTTATTGGCGTCGCCGATACATTGGCATAGCTCTTGTATCTATATTTAGGCAGTTCTGGGGAGCGGAGCTGAGTTGTTTTGTCATAAACCTTGGATAAATTGGCCGCTCATCAACCAGGAGAGGGCGCTGGAATGAATATGATAAGCGAGCGCACATGCCATCCCTTGGCCGTTAATGGTGAGTCGCTGCAAGCTTTGGCTCAGTGGTTGAAGTCCAACGGAACGCGTCAGATCAGAGAACCTGATCCGCGCCGGGTGATCGTTGAACGCTACCCCGCTGGTCTTTTCAGCGAGGCGGAGCTGGAAGCATTGTGGGATGTGATGCAAGGATAGAATTCGACGGATTGATAAAAGGCGCTGGCCGGGATGGCAGCGCTTTTTTTATGCCCCCAGGATTTAAAATGCACACAAATCCCTGTGGGAGCGAGCTTGCTCGCGATGACGATGGTTCAGCTTGTATCCATGTTGTATGTGCCGCCGCCATTGCGAGCGAGCCCCCACACTGGATAGTGGTTTTAGATAAATGGATCATTCGACCGCTTTTCGAAATAGATTGAAAGTCATTCCAGCGTTTTTCCGCAACACCCACGAGGCTACCCTGCTGCCATCGAATCCTCACGGCCAGCGGAGTTCTCATGACCATCCTTCATTACATCTACGATCCGCTGTGTGGCTGGTGCTACGGGGCCAAACCATTGGTGCAGGCCGCCCGGCGAGTGCTGCCAGTGATCGCCCATGGCGGTGGCATGATGACGGGTACCAATCGGCAGCAGGTCTCGCCGCAGTTGCGCAATTACGTGATGCCCCACGACCGGCGCATCGCCGAATACACCGGGCAGACGTTTGGTGAGGCCTACTACGAAGGCCTGCTGCGTGATACCGGTGCGGTGTTCGATTCGGCACCGCCGACCGCCGCCATCCTTGCTGCCGAACAACTCGGCGGCCTCGGCCTGGAGCTGCTCGGGCGCCTGCAGACTGCGCATTACGTCGAAGGTCGGCGTATTGCTGACAACGCCGTGCTACTGGAACTGGCTCAATCCATTGGTCTTACAGCCCAAGTGTTCCAGCCGGCGTTCGATACGGCTGATGTGCAAGGCCATATCAAGGCCAGTCGCGCCCTACTGGCCAAGCTCGGTGGCCAGGGCTTCCCGACGTTTGCCTTGGAGCGGGCCGGCCAGTTCACGTTGATCGACGTCGGTCCCTGGCTCGGCAAACCCGAGGCATTCGCCCAATGGTTGAGGCAAACCCTGCCGGTGCAGGCCTCTACGCCGGCGCCGGCCTGTGGTCTGGACGGCTGTTCTCCTTGAACGGTTCTTAGATGTTTTTCGCCTAATTACCGACGATTCACGAAATTGACACATTGTTGAGGGCGCGACTAGGATTCGCCCACGCCTGTGGCTAACAGCCATGACTCTTAAATAATAAAAAGGCCCGACACGATCACTCGTGGGCGGGCCTTTTCATTATTTCAGGAGCAAGAGTCCGAAAAAGAGCGCAAAAGCGCCATTTCGGCTGCCAGTCGCAGTGCGTATCAACCCGTACAAGGAAAATAAACATGTTGAACAAGCGCATTGGTTTGATCGCACTGGGGATTTTGAGCACGACGCACGCCATGGCCAACGACCAGGCTGAGTCCAAGGGGTTCGTTGAAGACAGCAGCCTGAAGGTGCTGTTGCGCAACGCTTACATCAATCGCGACTACAAAGACGGCAACCAGGACAAGGCCGAATGGGGCCAGGCAGCTATCGGTACATTCTCGTCCGGTTTCACCCAAGGCACCGTGGGTGTGGGTGTGGACGCTTTCGGCCTGTACGCATTGCGCCTCGATGGCGGCAAGGGACGTAGCGGGGCGGGCGGCATCGACTTCTTCAAGCAAGGCGACAGCGGCAACGCGGCCGATGATTTGTCCAGGTTTGGTGCAGCGGTCAAGTTCCGCGTCTCCAATACCGTGCTGGCCTACGGTGACCAGATGCCGGCCCTGCCGGTATTGAGCTATGACAACTCGCGCCTGCTGCCGGAAAGCTACACCGGCACGCTGATCACTTCCAAAGAGATCAAGGGCCTGGAGTTGAACGCCGGTCGTTTCACCGCCGAGTCGCGCAAGAGCGCCGAAGGCCGTGACAGCGGTGGCCTGAAGTCGATCAACGTATTGGGTGGTAGCTATCAGTTCACCGAGCAGTTCAAGGCTGCGCTCTACGCCTCGGACGTCGAAGACGTGTTGAAGAAGCAATACGTGAACGCCAACTATGTGTTCCCGTTGGCCAAGGATCAATCCCTGACCCTGGACTTCAACGGTTATCGCACCAAGCTGGACAACAGCTACGTTCGCGAAAACAACGTCACCGGCGACGACAACAAGATCTGGAGCCTGGCCGCCACCTTTGTCACAGGGCCGCACAGCTTTACGCTCGCCCACCAGCGCAGCACCGGCGACAGCAACCTGGGCTACGCCTACGGCGGCTATCAACGCGAGCAGAATCGCGTGGGCGACGGCGGTAACACGATCTACCTGGCCAACTCCTACTGGTCCGACTTCAACGCTGAAGACGAACGCAGCTGGCAGTTAGGCTATGGCCTGGATTTCACCTCCTTCGGCGTACCGGGCCTGACCTATAACGTGGCTTATGTGCGTGGCGATAACATCACCACGTCCACCAGCGAAGGTGGCACCGAGCGCGAGATCTTCAACCAGTTCAAGTACGTGGTCCAGAGTGGCCCGGCCAAGGACTTGAGCGTAAGGTTGCGCAGCTCCGTCCTGCGTGTGTCGCAGAAGTCCAGCGAGTACAACGTCAGCGGCAACGAGCTGCGGGTGTTCGTGGATTACCCGATCAACGTCTTCTGATGCCTGATTGTGTGACAAGCGCGTGATGAAACCCCCGACACCAAATCGGGGGTTTTTGCCTTTTGACGCCAGAAATATCGCAAAAAACGCCTGTTTTCTTGAGAAAAAATCGCACTAATGAAACTTCAACCGCCATTTCAAGCGCGACTTGAAGTGCCTCAAATTCTTTCTCATGGACGTAAATCCTGCACCTACTAGATTAGGCCGCTCAACGCAGTGGAGACCTATGAAAAATGATCGTTCTGAACAGGGAAGTGGGCGAAGCGCTAAGACGTGACAAATACGTCAACGTTCGCGGTGGGGACTTCAACCTCTACGGTCATTTCGGTGATTTTGTCCGGCTGACCAAAAGCTGGGAAAACATGGAGCCCGACAGTTACTACGGCCAGGCCGAGTCAGGCATGCGTTTTCGCCGCTACAGCGATTTCGAATACAACCCCACGACCCGTGAGCTCAAGCAGCTCGAACACCGGGCCTACATTCAGTCCAAGACCAACAACAGCTATGTCGGCGGGCTGGAGCGGCACTTCCAGGACTTCTCCAACGAAGTGATCAACTCACCCGTGATGCGCAGCCTGATCGACACGGACTTCGAGGTTTACAAGAACGTCCTGCCGCAGGAACTGCACGATGAAATCTGGCAATGCCAGATCCATCAGATCCGCATCGAGATCAAGCCCGGCAAGCAGCTGGAAATCACCCCCGAAGGGATTCACTGCGACGGCTATCCATTCAGCGGCGTGCATTTCTGGGGGCGCCATAACGTAGCTGGCGCGGAAAGTCGTCTGTACTCTGCTCAGGAAGAGCAACTGGCGGCGACCACCTACGAGGACATCCTCGACACCACGTTCTTCCTCGATCGCGACATGCGCCATTACGTGACACCGGCCCGCAACGTTCACGCCCATGAAATGGCCTTCCGGCAGATCCTCGCCATTTCCTTCTCGCGGCCCGGGACCGCTTTCGACATTGTTCGCTGAACGGATCGAACCCATGGATGATCCGGTGCAGCAGGTTCTGCTGCGCCGGGCCCAGGTCAGGGATGCCGAACGACTGGAGCGGTTTTTTCGCGGATTCGACGAAGTGTCGTTCTGCGACTGGCAGGACGCCCGATTTTTGCGGGGGGTGTTGTTGCAGGACACCACCACCGCGTACCTGGCGGTCGATGCCAGCGGGGAAGTGGTCGGCGCAGTGATCGGTGGCATGCTCGGCACCCGCGGCACGATCAATCACCTGGCCGTCAGCCCGGCACATCGCACCCGAGGCTTGGGCCAGCGTCTGGTGGAGGCCGCTTCGGCCGACATGAAGCGGGTGGGCGTGCTGCGCATGTTCCTGTTCGTCGACGATGCTAATCTGGCCGGCAAGCGTTTCTGGGCTGCCCAGGGGTTCTGTGAGCCCCGGGGTGAAATCACATTCGAGAGGGATTTATGAACAAGACTTCCAGCCAGCCGCTGGTGGTCGAACCACAAGCCTCGCGTACCTTTGCTGAAGCCAGTCCGGTGGTAGCGGGTTATTTCACGGTTTCGTTTGTGTTCGGTCTGATGGCGGTCAACGCCGGGCTGCCGCTATGGTTGCCCGTGGCGATGTGCTTGTTCGTCTACGCGGGCGCTTCGCAATTCGCGGCATTGGCGTTGATTTCCAGCGGCGCCTCGTTGACCACCATCGTGCTCACCACGTTCTTGATCAATGCGCGGCATATGCTGATGTCGGTCTATATGGCCAAGGCTTTGCGAGCGCTGGGGCTCAGTCGTTTCGAGCGCTGGTGCTATGCGGTGGGGCTCACGGACGAGTCGTTCGCTTTCCACAGCGTCAAGCTCGGCACCGGGGCGCCTGTGAGTGTGCGTTACCTGATCGGCTTCAACCTGTTTTGCCACACGTCCTGGGTGCTGGGTGGGTTGTTGGGGGCCGTGTGCGCGCAATACGCGGCGCACCTGATCAAGTATCAGCTCGATTACGCCCTGACCGCGATGATGCTCTACGTGCTGGTTTCGTTGTGCGACACCCGTAACAAGTTGATCGCGGCCCTGGCGGCTGTGGTCTGTATGGGCGGGCTGAGCCTGCTTGGCAGTTCGCCGTTCAATGTCTTCATCGCCACATTCGTTGGCTGCGGGGTGGGCGTATGCCTGACCAAACGTTCCTGATCCTGGTTGTCGTGCTGATGATGGCCGTGACTTTCCTGCCTCGCGCCCTGCCGTTGCAGGTCAACACTGAACACTGGCCACCGTTTGTCGCGCGCGCCTTGGAATACCTGCCGGTGGCGATCGTAGCGGCCATCAGCCTCACCCCGTTGTTGATCAAGGATCAGCGGATACAGCTCGATCGCCCGGAATTCTATGCCGCGATTCCAACGCTGTTATGTGCGTATTTCAGCCGCAACCTGTTTCTCAGTGTGGCGGTGGGCACGGCGTCGTACATCGCGCTCGGTTCGTTCCTGTAGCGTCAGGTCCACCACATCGTTCAGCGCCTGGCCGGACAACTCTGGATTGTTCACCGCCAGGCGAACCTCAAGGAAATCCTCGAAGTCCGGGAAAATCGCCAAGCCATTGCGCAGCGCCGCTTCCCTGGACACCAGCCCCAGGCCGTCGAGTTGAGTGATCAACGACAACGTCAGCGTTTCACTGCAGGAGTACACCATCCGCTGGCTTGACCCGTATTCGCCCAGGCCCGCATCGAGAAAACGAAGAAAGCTGTGGGAGTACGGACATTCTTCTGCCGGACGCACCTGAAATTTATCGCCGAGCAAACCGAGGGAATCGTCCTCGTCGCCACAATGGGCGCCGACCACCTGCACTTGGACGTCAGGCATCGTGATGCTTGAAAAGCCACTTTGCTGGGCCCCGATCAGGATCGCCAGGTCAAAATCTTCGTTCTTGAGCTTGCTCAAGTTCTCCATCGACTCGGCGTAACTGAACTCCAGCTGGTACTGGGGGAATACGGCAATCAACCGATCGATCATCCGCCGGTTGAACTCAGCCGGCAGGGTGGTATTGAGCGCCACTTTAAGCGTGCGCTGTCGAGGGCTCTTGAGTGCCGCGACTTTCTCCTCCAACTGTCGCGTGGCCACCAGTACTTGATCCATAAAAGGGGTCAGTTCCGAGCCTTGGCTCGTCAACGTCAGGCCTTTGTTCGAACGTCGGAACAGCCGGAAACCGAACTGCTCTTCGACCTTGTTCAACTGCGCCGCCAATGCTTGCACCGTGAGACACGAATGTTCGGCTGCCGCCGACAACGAGCCGGTCTGCACGATGCGCATGAGGTTGCGTAGAGTTCTGCTATCCATGGGGTAATGCCCTCTGCATAAGTGGGCTCGCTATTGTTGTGCACTTGGTCGGGCCAGGCAGTGCATGGTCGCTATCATCATGCAACTTGCCACGGTTGTCGCGATTTTGTGCCGAAATGCTCCGACAAGCGATGGTTGGAGCTTATGTGGGATTTGCGGTTTTTGCCGGTTTGGCGTGTATGGGATTGTGTAATTTGTCAGGGGCAAAAGGTCACAAGGAAATGTCCTACGAATTCAAATCCGGCATTTTTTATTCGCCTGCGAATTAAATTTAAATTTATATCCATATATGTACTATTCTCCCAGTACCACCCCGTGACAATGGAGCCCAGACCCATGGCTACTTCCTCCATCACCCTCAACGCACAGCAACAATTGGACTCCCCGGACGCGGGTCGAGTCGCGTTGAAGTTTTTCTTCAACCTCATGGCGTTGTGGGGCTGCAGTGTCGAGCAGCAGCGCACGTTACTGGGCAAGGTCGGCAACACGACCTTCTACAAATACAAACAGTTACCAGAAAACGTAAGACTGCCTCGTGACACCCTCGAGCGTATTTCCTACCTCATGGGTATTCACAAGGCGCTGAGCATCATCTTCAGCAACAACCGGGACCGCGCCTATCAATGGGTCAGCAGCCCCAATACCGCGGCGCCGTTCAACGGTCAGTCGGCATTGGCCTACATGCTGGCCGGGCGGGTGGTGGACATTGCCGACGTGCGCCGCTATCTCGATGGAGTGCGCGGTTGATGACACCACCAGTGACGGATCCGCAATGGAAACGGGCCTATCGGATCGTCAACAGCAGTTTCCCGCCGATCACGCTGTTCGAAGATGTACTCGATCCCGACGACCTGCCAACCGCTTATGCCCTGGAAGCACTGACCAACGACCGGCTCATGGCGCAGGCCGGCGTGTTGTCCCGGGTGCGCCCCGAGGACCGTGTTTCCGGGCCTGGTTCCTCGCCGGTGATGGCGGCGTTTACCCACATAGGCAAAACCAGTCGCTTCAGCGATGGCACCTTCGGCGTCTATTACGCCGCCAGTAGTCAGAAAGCTGCCATTGCCGAAACCTGCTATCACCAAGCCAGATTTCTCGGTGCGACCAACGAGCCTGATCTGGAATTGACCATGCGCACTTACGTCAACAAGGTCATCAAGCCCCTGCATGACATCCGCCACGACTATCCCCACCTCCACGACCCGGACCCTAGCGCCTACGGCCCGTCCCAGGTGTTCGCCCGGCAGCTGCGCGAAACCTTGTCTTGGGGCCTGCTCTACAACAGCGTCCGCCTGCCTGGCCACGAATGCGCCGCCGCGTTTCGTCCGCCAGCGGTTTCGATTCCGGTGCAGGGTAAGCATCTTCGGTATGTCTGGAGTGCGCAGAAGCGGGAGATATCGTTTGTGTTTGAGGTGAGTCAGGTGTGAGCCGGACTATAAAAAGCCTCTGACGGAATCGGCAACGGGACCTATTTAGAGGAATGAATAGATCCATGGCGAGGGAGCTTGCTTCCGCTTGAGTGCGCAGCACTCATAAAAAGGGCTGCCGCGCAGCCCTGCTTGATCAGATCTTGAACTGCTGCACCGAAGCCTGCATCGACCCCGCCGCATTGTTCAATTGATCCGCCGTTTGCGTCAGGTTGTGAATCGAGCGAGTGTTTTCTCGAGATTGCTCGGCAATCGACTCCACCCGCCTGGCCATTTCATCGCTGGCCTTCGATTGTTCGGCAATAGTCTGGGAAATTTCCTCCACCACTTCGGCGGCATGTCGGGCGCCAGTGCGGATTTCGCTGATGGAAACCCCGGCCTGCTGGGCCAGGTTCACACCTTCGTCCACGCGGCTGACACAAGCCTGCATGTTCGCCACCGCATCCCGGGCGCTGGTCTGGATGCGCTCGATCATCGCGGTAATTTCCTGGGTCGACTGGGTAGTGCGTGCCGCCAGGTTACGTACTTCATCGGCCACCACCGCAAAGCCGCGCCCTGCCTCGCCAGCACGGGCCGCTTCGATGGCGGCGTTGAGGGCCAGCAGGTTGGTTTGTTCGGCGATGCTCTTGATCACCTGAATGATGGAGTGAATGTCTTCGGACGAAGCGTCCAGAGCCGTGATTTTGCCGGACGATTGGTTAACCACTTCGGCGATCCGGTTCATGCCTTCCACCACCCCGAGAATCACCTGGCCGCCGCTGCTTGCCAACTGTTCGGATTGTGCCGAAATCGTCCGTGCGCTGTCGGCGTGCTGATGGATCTGGCTGATGTTCGCTATCATCTGCTCCATGCTCGCCGCCATGCTGGTGGCGCTATGGGCCTGCTGATCGGCGCTGGACACAATGTGCCGCGCCGTATCGCCCAAGGTCCGGGATGTACCATGCAACTCGTCGCTCTGGTTGCGGATCGTGGCGATCATCTGCCGCAAATTGGCCTGCATCTGCTCGATCACGCTCTGCAACTGACCGAGTTCATCTTTGCCATGCGCGCCCATCGACCGCTGCAAATCCCCTTGGGAAATCGCCTGGGTGTTGAGGATGATTTTGTTCAGCGGCGTAAGCACAGCCTTGAGCAGAGTCCACGACACCAGCGCCAGCGCCACGCACGTGGCCAGCAACGTGACGATCAGCCAACTTTGCGACGCTTGAATACTGTTGTCCTGATGCTCGCGCGACGACTGCGCCTGGTTTTCGATCAGCTCACTCACCGCCTCGTTGCGCTCTTCCAGTGCCGAAAACGCCGCGTCGAATTCGGTACGCAACGCATGCCCATCCTGAGCGCCGCTCAGCGCCTTGCCGATCACCTGTTTGGCTTTATCGATGTAGGTCTCGACCTGGGGCTTCAACTCGACAATTGCCTGGGCGACATCCTTTGGCAGCTTCGCCTCAGCGTTCTCCGCGATAACTTTGCGCATCCGCTGCGTATGTTCATCGAACGCCTCCGTTACGTCCTTGGCCGCTTGAGCATCCCCCGGCGCCACCAGCAACGCCGCCAGCACATCGGCACGGATGGCGTCGTGCATCATGTCGGCCTCCATGTGCTTGCGCATGGCCGAAATACTGGTCTCATTCTGCACCAGGGCTTCGGTCATGGAGTGATACCCCCACAACCCGATGCCACCGAGCAAAAGGGCAAAGAAGAGGCTGATCAACCCCGAGCCTATGATCTTGCTGCGGATCTTCATCGCTAGTGCTCCTGGAGCGGGGATTTGGGGAAGTGTAGTTGAGCGTCAGCGCAGCGCTTGGGATGGGCGATGCTGTTATCGAGGGTATCGGCGGGAGAAATGATTAGGTGAATGTTGCGCTACGCCTCGTGGCGAGGGAGCTTGCTCCCGCTGGGCTGGAGCAGGCTCTCTATTGCCTGAGCCCCTTCTCCGATAGAAAGCAGCTAAAACCGCGAGGCGTGCGAGAGCGAAGAGAAACGTTTATTCGGCTTATGATCATGCATCGACATACGTCATAAGGTAGTCCTGATGACCACTGCCCATGTTTTCATCGCCACCAGTCTGGATGGCTTCATCGCCAGGCCCGATGGTGACATTGACTGGCTTTTGCAGCGCGACGATCCAACTGAGGACCATGGCTATTCAGACTTCATCGCTGACAAGGATGTGATTGTGATGGGGCGGGGAAGCTATGAGAAGGTGCTGACCTTCGACACTTGGTTCTATGAACGACCCGTGGTGGTGCTGTCTGAACGGCTGGCGGATTCGCCAGTGCCCGAGGCGTTGAAGGGCAAGGTACGTTTCTCCAACCTTGCACCCATGGAACTGATGGAGGACTTGAAGAGGCAAGGCGTGCGTCGGGTCTATGTCGATGGCGGGCAGGTGGTGCAATCATTCCTGCGCGATGGATTAGTCGCCGACATGGTGATTACCACTGTTCCTGTGCTGATCGGGTCGGGAAGGCCATTGTTCGGGGCCCTTCAGCAGGACGTTGAATTGAAACTGGTATCCAGCCGCTGCTTTCCTTCTGGGTTGGTACAGTCCACTTATCGGCTGGCCGCATGACTGGCCGCGTGTATGTCCAAGCCAAAGCAAGAAGGTTTTTCCGCTCTGAGAAGAGGGTCTGAAAGGCGAAGTGCTCGGAGCACGCAGTGCGCTGGCAATGTAGGAGGCAGTGTTGTGCAGGGATAACTGGGCAATCACTGCTTCAGAAACAACAAAGCCCTCGCATTTCTGCGAGGGCTTTGTTTTGTATGGTGCGGCACCAGGAGTCGAAATTAACTCTAACTATATGTTTTGTATATATTTCTCATAAAGCTGATCCCAGTTCTATCTCTAAAAATATCTTTTTAAAGGCAGCTCAACCTTTCACTCATGCCAGGAGATCTACTCAAGAATTGCCTCCTTGAGGCGTGGCAGCCACTCTTTCGAATATTGGTTCCTGTGGATAACCCAAAGGTGAAGCTGGTAGAGGACTCCCTTAGCCAAGAGCGGACGAAGGATGGTCTCGCGTCGTCCGGTGAAAGGAAGCTCGATCGTCTCCTATATGGCCTGATCAAGTATCTACCCTTGGCGCCGAGGTGTATGGAATAATGGCGTTTTGATGTCGCGCCTCTGCATCGTGGCCTGAAGATCCTAAAACACCCTATATAATTACATGGAAGACCGCTGTGACTATCTTGGAATATCTGGATTCTACTGAAGAAAAGCTAAGAAAGTGTCAGTTAGAAGCAGTACGTAGCTTCGTTAGGTATGCCGAAGAAAATGATACTGAGAGAGGGTTTCTGATCAACCTGCCAACAGGTGCGGGGAAAACAGGAGTTATCTCTCTTATATCACACCTGTCAGATGCCTTGAAGGTTCTTGTGATATGTCACAGAAAGGCCGTGAAAGATCAGTTGTTTAAAGAGATTTCAAAAAAATTCTTCCGTAATACAATTGGTGATCAAGAGTTTGAGTTAAAGAAAACCTATAGGGACTCTAATTTTGATCAGGGTGACGGAGTTTATATAACAAGCTTTCAAAAGCTGACGATGCTGAGTGATGAAGAATTAAAGAATGTCCAAGGCGATTTTGATCTAATTATTGTAGATGAAGGGCACTCTGAGCCCTCTCCAGTTTGGCGTGAGATAATACGTCAGTCCGTAGCGATGAAAGTAGTGGTTACGGCAACTCCTTATCGTAATGACTTGTTTGAACTGAACGTAAGTACCGATCATTTTTATGTTTTTACATTTAAAGAGGCTATCGAGGATGGGGTTATTATGGAACCCCAGTACGATCAAGTTGATAGGGAGGACGATTTGCTTGCAGGCATTCTAGGCTACCTAGGTGCAAATGAAGATGTGAAATGTATCGTGAAATGCAAGAGTCTGGAAGAGATATTAAAATACCATGAACTCCTTTCTCAATCATTCATCACGGCAAGCGTTCACGAGCGACTAGAAATCGACGAGGCGCAAAATAAATTTAAGCGAGTTGGCCCAGCTCTTAAAGTTGAGGGGGTGCGGGTGATAATTCACCAGCACAAGCTTGATGAAGGAGTTGACATCCCTGAGGCTAAGTTACTGATACTTACCTATGAGCTGGGTAGTGGTCGTGAGCTAGTTCAGGCAGTAGGTCGGATTGTACGCCGGTATGGAGAAACCCAACCGCTGGTGATCGACCTGAGCCGCGGGGCAAATGAGGGCATGTGGGATGGATATCAGAAATTTGATAGCTATCTCGCCAATGGTGGTGCAGGCGAATTTGTCAGCTCATTAAGCACAAGTTATTTGATTGAATCTTTCTTAGAGAGCTTTCCAAAATATAGTTATTTTGATGGTAAGTTCAAAGAAAGAGTTGATCTCAATAGTGTTGACCCAGAAGATGATCTCAAGATTCCTCATGCATCAGTCTGCTTTGTACAAAAAGAGGTTGATTTCTCTCTGCCGCTTCTGATGGATCGATTGTATTGGGAATTGCATGGTTCTGGATCGCTAGTCAAATCTTATGAAGAAGTTCTTGATTTGCATGTCATGATTTATGTTGAGTTTAAAAGTTCAAAGTTTTTTACAAATAAGCTTTTCTTTGAGCCTAGGCTGCATGTAGTTGTGGTAAAAGAAATTGATTCTGGTGTCGCTATCTTCGATAGCGGCGGTGGCCGTTATTATAATCAGGAGCAGTATAGGCTTGGTAATGCGATTCATATTGACAAGCTGACTGCTTTGGCTGCTAAAACAGCAATTAATCAGATTAAGGAAACTCACGCTCGTGCTATTGGTCGGGCTTTGCGCCGTCCAGAGTCCGTAGCATTGAAAGGGCAGAATCTTGATGGCGGGCGCGGCAGTCAAAGTAACTCCAGGTACGCATTAACTATGGTGAAGGTCGATAATATTGGCCTGGACGGCAAAAGAGACAGTAGTTTTTACATTGGCGCTAGGTCCGGGCGGATCGTCGATCAAAAAGAATCCAACTTCACTCTTCAAGACATTTCTGAATGGGTCGATGCGATAAGCCAATGTATCAATGCTGGAGGGAATGCTGGGCGACTGATCAAGTCCTATGCTCAGCCTGTCAGCGAAAAGCCCACGTCAGAAATTTTGTCAGTTCTGCTAGATTTTACAGATCTTGAAGGCCCTAAAGCGACGGACAACGGTGTGGTTTATCCTGATTTTGTTTATGTCGACTATCAGCAGGGGATTGCTTTCGACGCTCAAGGTGATCTTATAGAACTTTCGTTAAGTTACTCGGATGATGATGGGTTTTTTGAAGTTGCTCTAAGTGGAGCGTCGGAAGGAAGAGCCGATATCGAGTGGGTAGTGGAGTACTTGAATTCCGGGCATAGATTGAAAGTGCTGTACGAAGACGGCGTAACGTATCTGGCGGGAGCCTTTTACAAGCTAGCCTTACCCTACGAACGCGGGATTCCTGCTGAAGAAAGCTTTGCAGGCAATGCCATTTTTCCGCTTGACGCACTTAGAGCTCCAGCTCTCAGGGAGAAGGGGCACACTCTCGACCATAAGTATCATCGGACTACTAGAGCTGATTTTGATACGGATTCGATATTTTATTTGATCGACTTGCTGAAAGGGTATGGGGACCAAACAACTCCAATTGGAGCACTGGGTCCTTTCGCAACATATATCCCTGCTTGTGATATTGTTCTTTGTTGTGATATGGGCGTTGAGCCTGCTGATTTCATTTTGTCTTCGCCGGAAAAATTGTGCTTTGTTCATGTTAAGTGTGGTGATTCATTAAACCCTCAATCTCCAGCCGGTGCTATTGCGGAAGTTGGCAGTCAGGCAATAAAAAACATTCACATGTTGATTTCAGGGCTTAAAAGGGTGAAGCCTGGAAACTTCTCTACATGGAAGCAAGCTTGGCCCGCTGCTGGTGCTGAGTTTCCGCTAGATACACGTTACAGGTTAGTGGAAGGTTCTATTAATCATCCTGCACCACTTGATGATTCACTCTCTGAGAGGGTCTGGGATGTTATCTGTGAGCGGAGAGTATCGATGAAATGTAAGAAGGAGATTTGGATTGTTGCCGGCAACTCTTTCTCAGCTAGTCATTTCACAAGAAGTATGCAGAGTCCGCTAGCGTGTTCGCCCACAAGTATTCAGGCGCATCAACTAATTGAAGATTGGCTGAGCACTGCAGATGAGCTTGATGTGGATCTTAAGATTTTTACATCCCCGTAAGCTCGTTTCCACTAGTAAGAGTTAAAGTGCATAGGCTTCTAAGTTTTGAGGCCTTTTACCTTTGTTGGATTGCGCTGCGTATTCGTGGTGGCTTATTTTAATACTCCTAATCAGGCAACGCATCGTCGGTTGATTTATCAGTTATTAGCATGAGAATCGAGCTGTTCATGCGGGCGTTGGGGCAGGTGCTTTTTACCCTTCAGCCGTAGTAGGCTCCTGGCGCACTATAGCCGTACAAAACCGTAGCGCAGCCATCATCAAGGGGCCATAGACGATCAGCGAATGCCTCACCACCCAGCCGACATCGGAATGTTTTTCCGACAGCTAGGAAGGTGGAGGCGAGCCTTGCTTGGCTGCGCCGCGTGCTGGAGCGTCTGCCGCATGCGCGATCGTGGAAGACTTCAAAGCCTTGTTACAAGGCCGGGCGAGAATTTTTCTATGCGGAAACCATCGCCAATTTTTCAACAGGATCACACGCGAGCATTCTCATAGATTCTGTCGTGACACTCAATGAAGGCGTTGAAGCGATCCTGTACATTCGGTTCCTTTCGACTAGTCCATGCTGCAGATGTCCGAATCACATTAACTGGCGGATTCATATCTGGCACGTGAGCAATGAACGACGTGGAGACTAGCACACCATCACATGCCCCTCGACTTGCTATACGTGCAAAGTGACGTTCATTTTCCCGTATAAATTTTGTATTAAACATATCAATACGCTGCTTGAGTTCAGTCGCTGTAGAAAATTCAAACAAAGGACCCCTGGGGAGAACATCATCTAGATTGAAGGCAATCACTCCTGGCTTTCCATGAGTTTTAAGTTGATTACACCCCCCCTTGAAGGATTCTTGAACACTGGCTCTGGAATATATTTTCTTACATGCTATAGCGTACTCCCCGTAGCTCTCGCCAAGAGACACTACTAAATCCGGCTCTTCGAAAGAAACGGATACGCCTCCTAGTTTGAAGCGTCTATACAAATCAAGCTCCCATAACGCATCCTTTCCATTAGACTCTTGTCGGGTGCCAAGATTCATGTCGCTCGTCGTAATACGATGAATCGCCTCCTGCGCTCCAATTTCATCTAGCACGGCCTCGACAGCGTTGAGTATACGTATAGCCTCAGTGGACTTAATAAACGATATATGCCACTGTCTTTTATTCAGATTCTCTGATTTTTGAGCTATCCGGCGTATTGAGGAAAACAACGAGCCAAGCGCGCTACCGGAGTGGCACTTTAATCGGCGCACAGCGAATGCCTCCTCCACCCGCGAGAGCGTTTCAATCACGTTCTTGTAATCAAAAAAAATTTGAGCTGGCTTATCTTCTTTTTTGCTCATACCAAACACCGCTATCAATGTTGAGAGGAAGCTATCATTGATGTAGCTGGAATGGAATTAGGATTTACCACTTTTAGTTAAAATGCTGTCTCTCAGAAAAAGCGAGAAGAAATTGGAGCTCTGCATCCCCTGATGACTGATCAATAGATCAGGGTAGGAATGGCTGTCTACTGCTCCACACAGATCTGTGCTAGGAGCTTTAATGTGAGGTTCATGGAGCGGTTACACTGTAGCGATACAGGAACTCTAGATATCTCGCTCCGCTTCTTGCTAATTGCTGATGGCGATATCCAATAGCACCAGGTCGCAATTAAAGATAGAAAAGCCATGACGTGCCTAGACGTCGAGCGAGCAGACGGAGCGTTAGCAGGTAGTAGTAACTTGTCGCCTCACTGCGGTGGCTAAGGTGGTGCTTGAGAAACCAGGTCACATCCTTTTTCTGCCAAGCCCAAGGCGTTTCTAGTTGCCAGCGCTTCGCAATTTTGGCCTGGATGATTTTTGTCTGTCGCACATGGCGTTGCCGGGTTGCGTGCGAGCCGGTCAGAACGCCAGCCAAGAACAAATCCATATCGAATGGCTTGCTCATGCCTGTCCTCCAATATAGGCAGCAGCTACGTCGATCCGACCGTGTCCCAGCTCATAGCTGATTTGTCTCCGGGCCTCGCGATCAAGGTTGCGATCGACCTGGCAACATCCACCGCCGTTGATAGGTGCGCGGTGTTGGGTGTTTTGCTCATAGTAAAACGGGGACAGACCACGATTAATTGGGTATCTGCACATTCATTTAAGATAGGAATCGTGGTCTGTCCCCGTTTTAATGACCTCCAAAAAAATTGTCCCCGTTTTAGTCCCCGTTTTAGGCAAAATCTAAATCTGTCCGCCGCCCATTTCTCTAACGTGATCAACAGCTCTTGCTAACTTGATAGCAGAGGTCCTTGGTATGTCACTCACATGCTCTTCTAAAATTTTATGAGTTCGTACGGTGTTGCGAAAATCAGGGTCGCTTTGATCAGATATATACCAGAATAGCAGTGCAAATAATTCATCTTGTGTTACTTGTGTTTTTAATAGTTCGATATAAGTGTCCTCTTCGTCATTTAAATGTTGTAGTTTGTCGATTGATTCGATTATTTTGATAGTCGATCTGACGAATTGTTGAATATGCTTTTGTTCGCCAGAGAAATAATCGTTTGCTGTGTCCATGTACGCAGTATTGAAACTTTGTGTTACCACAGATTGTCCGCGGGCCAAGAACGGCTCTAGCCCTCGAAGGGCGTCTGCTCTCATTAGGGCAAACGCTGCAGCCCCTCTCAGTTCGCCATCTTTTGTTACGAAGCGATCTGCCATTGAACGATACAGTTCTATAAGTTTATACGCTTGCGAGTCGCGTAGCTGTCTTGATGCTATAGCTATCTGGTTTTCCTGGCTATTTATGGAGCGGCTAGATATTGCTAAGTTTTTTTTTATTGAGATGTTATTTCTGCGGGCATCGTCTGACTGTCTTTTTAGAGTGATGTAAATAAAGTAAACGCTTGCCATTGCAGCAATAGGGTTTAGTAATCCACCCACAAAATCGCCATATTCCCCCCAGGCCGTGGTGCTTCCCGAAAATCCCCATCCAAATTTCCACAAGTAGCCGAGATTAACTACGCCTACGATTGCTATAGCAATCGCTATTGGTGCGAAATCCTTCACCCTCCGCATCTCTACCTCCCTCATCCCTAGCTGTTTTTTTGATATTGCCCCAGGGGACGGGATCCAACAACGATTGCCGACAGGCAAGAAGTAACGGCCCCCCCAAAAAAAGTGCTCAAAAATCACTTATCCCCCTCCCGCCGACGGGCCTTGCGTCCTTTTTTGTGCAAATTCGAAAGTAGTGCAAACGACCCTGCAGCTCAGGCTGGCCGTGGAGGTTCACAGGCGATCTCTCATTTTACGTTTTGCAAATTTTGGAAGAAAAGTGCAGCCCGGTTGTACCGCGGGGCTATGTATAGCCTTGGGCGGGCATCGCTGCAGCCCCCGGTTCTGCTGGGCGAAAAGCTGGAAAACGTCGGTTTGAGCGATTTTTCAGTAAAAACGGGGACAGACCACGATTAATTGGGCATCTGCACATTCATTTAAGATAGGAATCGTGGTCTGTCCCCGTTTTACTCATACTCACAGCGGCTTTCCCGATCTTTTTCACGTCTGTGGATAATTCGGGCAAGGCTCGGATTTTGGGGATTCTGCGGCTGTGGATGAAATTATCCACCGGTGAAATCATTGGTTTCGCGGAAAGTTGCGTGGACTATTGATTTTTAAGGGGAATTTGTTGGGGCGACCACGATTTTTGGCTGGAATGATGAAACAGGGAATTAACCGCAGTCTATTTCTAGTTTCTCTACGCTAGGCGCCATTGCTGTTGATCTTTCCAATCATTTGGAAATCCCATGAGCCTCAAATAATTCAGTTCCTGCTGATCCATGATTTCGGCCAGGCGAAGCTTCCACTGGCTGTCTGGGCTGATCAAGTCGGTTAGGTAGGCCAGCATCGTCAATACGACGTATAGCCGCTGTTTGGGCTGAGGCTGGTCGGCGGGGGCAGTGGGAATGGTCCATTCTTTAGGTAAGGATGGTCGAATCGAGAGTTCTCGGTTCCATAGCCGTGAGTGATGGGCACAGCAGTTGCGAATAAAGGTCAGCGTGTGGAGCCAGGAGGCCAATACTTCGAAGGGCAGGCTGAATCTGGTGGCGATAGCTTTCTTGTCGGCGCTTTTGCCTATGGCATTGAAGAGGGTAGATACCGTCCCAAGGCTGAGTTCTTCCAGGACCGCCCAAGCGGGTGGCAGCTCAGGGGAGGCATAGGTTGCACCGTAATATCGGAAGTAGTTGTCACGCATGCGGTTTTCTATCCGCTGTTGTTGGAGCCCATCGGCTTGCCGACCCTTTTTGATGCGGTCGATATCACGTCTGAGTTTGCTGCGTTCCTTAGTCAATTGCTCCCGCAACGGACGCAACAGATCGGGGTGTGAGTATGACGAGGAGAAGACTGACGCGTCAGCTATCCAGTCAGGCCCGTACTTAGGGCACATATGATTGCTGATAGTCGCTCGTATGGCGACTTCGACACGTTCGATGGCATCCATGGTGATGCGCCGCAAGGAACCATCGAAGCGGTAGATATCGACGATTGCCTTCAGTGTGCTGCCGGGCTTGAAAGTATGTTCAGGGTCTGGCTCCTGAAAGGGGCGCATGTAGGGACTCAGGCGAAACAGCGTGACCACTTCGAGAAAACGCATGGCTCGATCATCGTTGACGATGTGCAAACCTCGTTGCTTTAGCAGTTCCAATTGCTGTTCTACGCTGAGAGCCGGCTTGTCGAAGGGCCTCATGTAGTTTTCTCCGGGCAAAAAAAACCCGCACGATTTGAGCTTGCTGACTGGGTCAACCTAGGCTTGGCGGGTGTGTTGGGGTGCATTATAGGTCGGTGCAAGAGACCGTCAACGTTTGTACTGACGTGAAATTGTAACGGGTAGGAGCGCAGGCAAGGTTTGGTCTGTCGATGCTGATAAGGCGATATCGGTCTTATCCAGCTCCTAGGAACGTTCAACCTCCAGAAACAACAAAGCCCTCGCATTTCTGCGAGGGCTTCGTTTTGTATGGTGCCGGCACCAGGAGTCGAACCCGGGACCTACTGATTACAAGTCAGTTGCTCTACCAACTGAGCTATACCGGCGTGTGGGCGACGATTATAGCGACTGGGGGCGTTCTGTAAACCCCTGAATTCTGACTATTTTTGCATGGGGCTCGAGGCGTTGCAGAGTGGCGGTGATATCCAAGGGGGCAGGTGGGTGAAGTCCATACTGCGCGATACCGTGGGCTGTTGTACTACGCAGGGTTCCAGACGTAACGACAGGCCCCGGGCCGTACCGAATTCGACGGTTATGTCGTTTCGCTCAGATGCTTATGCACAATGGGAAGGACGAAGCGCGTGGCACCTTGCGATTTTGTGACAGCTTTCTCGTTTGCTCGCAAATACCTGTTTTCATGGTTTTTTATCCATGTGAACAAAAAACGACCAGCCCTGAATCGGTCAGGAAATCGCGAATTTCTTGAATCCGGACATATTCCATCAACAGAGTTATCCACAGGCTGTTTCGCCTCAGTAACGCTCTGCCAGCAACATCAGGTTTCGTGGCGTCAGGGGCATTTCGCAGAAGGTGCCGAGGCGAACGTCGTAACCTTTTTGAGTGAGCAAAAGCGCTCGATCCAGTACCAGCCACAGTTCCAACGGGCGTCGGAAAAGGCCTCTCACCAATTCCAGATTGCGCACCTCGGCCAGGCGTTGGTGGCCCGCCGCTTCCAATGCGGCCCAATCCGGTGAGCCGACTGTGGATAAGTCCTTCAGGGCTGCCAGATCAACGCAGTACTGAGAGAAGGATTTTTCCAGCCAGGCACTGGGTAATGAGGGGGTAGGCAGGTAGTCGTCGCTTTCTCTGATCTGCCGCTGCAGCAGGTCGAAGCCCAGGCGCCAGGCCATGGACTGGTCCCGTTGCCGTCGGACGCGTGCGCCAGCGGTGACGGTTTCGCTCATTGGCAGGCCCAGATCGTCGAGCGACAGGTGTAGGGCGGAGCCAAAGGCTGCGTCGGACAGCGGTTGATATTGTTCGGTGCCGATGCGGTTGTAGCAGCACGGAGCGATAGCCAGTTGTCCACAACCGGTGGCGCTCGCCAAGTGCATCAGGCGCACATGCAGGTCGCCACAGGCGTGCAGGGCCACGGGTGTGTGTTCGGGGCGGATCGCCTGGGCTGCGTCTGCCGCCAACACGTCTTGGCGCAGGTGTGTGGCGGGCAAGTGATGGCGTTGGCTCAGTTGCTGGCCGCTGGCGACCAGGGCCGGGTCGTATTCCAGGCAGGTCAGTTGTTGTTCGCCGTGCAGCAGGCGTCGGCCGAGATGGCCTTTGCCGGCGCACCAGTCCAGCCAATGAGTCGGTTCTATGGCGAAGCGCAGGCGGCTGGCGAATGCCTCGATTTGCTGCCACTTGCGACCGGGTACGTCGACGTTGAGGCGGTGGGCCGGCGCTTCAAGCACTTTGGCCGGTAATTGTGCGACGGCACTCAATGCGCGGGAAAGCGCTGCCAGTTCCGGAAATGGCGCTGGCGCGTCTTCAATCAACCACGGCTGATGATGGTCGTTTTCCGCAGCCTCCAGCGAACGCTGGCGTAGCCATTGGGCCAGTTCCGGGTGGGACTTTTCCCAGGGCAGCTGTAGATGGGTGAACGGACGCGGTTTCCACAGGGCCTGGTGCTCCGTGAGAAAAGCGTCCAACGTGGTGAAACGAGCGAGCAGCGCCTCGCCCGTCAGCACGCCGCTGTCAGCGTCCTTGGCAGGCATCGACGCGCAACCAGCGCTCCAGTTGCTTGAAGCCTTGCACCAACAGGAACGACATCACCAGGTAGAACATGCCAGCCGCGAAGAAGATCTCCACCGGCAGGTAAGTCCGGGCAATGATGGTGCGGGCCATGCCGGTGAGTTCCAGCAAGGTCACGGTGCTCGCCAGGGCGCTGGCCTTGAGCATCAGGATCACTTCGTTGCTGTAGGCCGGCAGGCCGATGCGCGCGGCGCGGGGTAGCATGATGTAGAGCAGCGCCTTGGGCCGCGACATGCCCAGGGCTCGCGCGGCTTCGATCTCGCCCCGTGGGATGGCCTGGATTGCGCCACGCAGGATTTCGGCGATGTATGCGGCGGTGTGCAGAGTCATGGTGGCGGTGGCACACCAGAATGGATCGCGCAGGTATGGCCACAACACGCTGCTGCGCACGGCATCGAATTGCGCCAGGCCGTAGTAGACCAGGAACAGTTGAACCAATAACGGCGTGCCACGGAAAAAGAAGATGTAGGCGTAGGGCAGCGCCCGCACGTACCACAGGCGTGAAGAACGGGCGATGCCCAGTGGAATCGCCAGCAGCAGGCCGGCGATCACGGCGATGGCCACCAGCTCCAGGGTCAGTGTGGCGCCCTGGGCCAGCTTCGGCAGCCACTTGATGATGACGTCCCAGTTCATTGGGTGCTCCTGGTAAATCCACGGGCGGCGCGTCGTTCCAGCAGGTGCATGCCGATCATGGCGAGCACCGTCAGCCCCAGGTACATGAATGCGGCCACCGTATAGAAGGTGAACGGTTGCTTGGACACGGTCACGCCGATTTGCGCGTGGCGCATGATTTCTTCCAGGCCGATCACCGAGACCAGCGCCGTGTCTTTCATCAGAATCATGAACAGGTTGCCCAGGCCGGGCAGCGCGATGCGCCACATCTGCGGCAGGATCAACCGGGTGAAGATCCGCCACTTCGACAGGCCCAAGGCTACGCCGGCTTCGCGATGGCCCTTGGGAATCGCCAGGATCGCGCCGCGAAACACTTCCGTGGCGTAGGCGCCAAAGCACAGCCCCAGGGCGATGACGCCGGCGGCGAATGCGTCAAGGGCCAGCTCAGGGTTGCCGAAGTACTCGCCCAAGGCGCGCATCAGGTTGACGGTACCGAAGTAGATCAGCAGCACCCAGAGCAATTCCGGAATACCGCGCACCAGTGTCGAATACGTGCCGCCAAGCCATTGCAGCGGCTTGTACGGGGAGGTCTTGGCCAAGGCGCCGAGCAGGCCGAGCAGCAGCCCAAGGCACAGGGCCGAGAGCGCCAATTTGACGGTCATCAGCGCGCCGGCGGCGAGCGCCGGGCCGAATCCGTAGAGATCGATCATCATGGGTGTGTGTTCATATCGCGGCAGGCTTTGCTAAGGACCGGTGCTGCAAGAGCGGCACCGGCCAGGCACGTCAGGATCAGTAGATGCTGAACGGGAAGTACTTGTCGTTGATCTTTTTATAGGTGCCGTCGGCGACGATTTCTTTCAGCGCGGCGTTCAATTTCTCGCGCAGCGGGTCACCCTTGCGTATGGCGATGCCGATCTTGTCGCTTTCCACCAGTGGGTCGCCCTTGAATTCGTAAGCACGGCCAGCGTCGGTTTTCAGCCAGTCGTAGTTCGCGTATTTATCCGCCAGGATCGCGTCGACGCGGCCGGAGGTCAGGTCCAGGTAGGCGTTTTCCTGGGTGTCGTAGAGCTTGGTGGTGACACCCTCATAATGGTCTTCAAGGTAGGTGCCAGCCAAGGTGGAGCGCTGTGCACCGATGACCTTGCCTTGGAGCGAGTCT
Source organism: Pseudomonas sp. Tri1 (assembly GCF_017968885.1). Lineage (NCBI taxonomy): Bacteria > Pseudomonadati > Pseudomonadota > Gammaproteobacteria > Pseudomonadales > Pseudomonadaceae > Pseudomonas > Pseudomonas sp. Tri1. Next base: position 352,992 of record NZ_CP072913.1, read on the forward strand.
TTATCGGTTTTGAAATCGACGTTTTTCGGTGCGATGAACTGCAGTTTGTTGGAGTAGTACGGGTCGGTGAAATCCACGGCCTGCTTACGCTCTTCGATGATTGACAGCGAAGAGATCAGGAAGTCGAACTTCTTGGCGTTCAGGGCCGGGATGATGCCGTCCCAATCGGAGGTGACCACTTCGCATTCGACTTTCATCTTGGCGCACAGGGCATCGCCGATGTCTTTGTCAAAACCCACGACCTGACCGCTGGCGTCCTTGTTGTTGAACGGCGGATAGGCGGCTTCGATGCCCATCTTCAGTTTGTCGGCTGCCATGGCGCTGGTTGAGAAGACCAGGCTGGCGGCTGCGGCCAGGAAGAATTTCTTGTAGGTCTGCATGTGTACTGCTCCGTTAGCGGTTGCTAGACATAAATTGTTTGCAGCGTGCCGAAAGCGGGTTCTCGAAGACCTGCTGGGGCGATCCTTGTTCCTCGACCAGGCCCTGATGGAGGAACACCACTTCGCTGGAAACCTGACGGGCAAATCCCATTTCGTGGGTCACCAACAGCATGGTGCGACCTTCTTCGGCCAAGGCGCGGATCACACTAAGTACTTCCTGGACCATTTCCGGGTCAAGGGCGGAGGTGGGTTCGTCGAACAGGATTACTTTGGGCTGCATCGCCAGGGTGCGGGCGATGGCGGCGCGCTGTTGCTGGCCGCCAGACAGCTCGGCAGGGTAGGCGTGACGCTTGTCGGCGATGCCGACCTTGGCGAGCAGGGCTTCGGCCACTTCGACGGCTTCGGCCTTGCTCTGGCCGAGCACTCGGCGCGGCGCTTCGATGATGTTGTCGAGCACGCTCATGTGCGGCCAGAGGTTAAAGTTTTGAAATACAAAACCGATCTCGCTGCGCAGGCGGTTGATCTGTTTGCCGTCGGCGGCCACCAGCTCACCGTTTTTTGCCGCCTTTAACTTGAGCTCTTCGCCGGCCACCAGAATCTGCCCCTGGTTGGGGTTTTCCAGCAGGTTGATGCAGCGCAGGAACGTGGACTTGCCGGACCCGGAGGAGCCCAGGATCGAGATCACATCGCCGTCGCGGGCGGTCAGCGAGACGCCTTTGAGCACCTCCAGCTTTCCGTAGCGTTTGTGCAGGTTGCGGATTTTAAGCGCGGGCGTGGCCTGAGCCATGTGCGGTCCTCATGGTGTGTGCTCCCTTGCTGTTAGCGGCCTTCCTTGGCGAGGCGGCCAAGCTAGCATGCGTCCGAAAGGCCGCCAACAGCGCTACGGGTGGTAAACCGGTGATGTGCGGCAGGTTGTCGCATAGGCGCAGCAGACTGTCGCGCCATCAACAACCGAACAGCCGTTTGAACCCTGTCTGCCGGTGAAGATTCCGGGGGAGTAGCGTAAAAAAAGGCGCGATGGTGCCAGCTTTGGGCGGGGGTTGGAAGGGTTAATCGGATGAGCGTGTCATTCCAATCCGCAGTCGACTCAACTTCCAATCGATCTAAACCGCAACGTCCATGAATCGATCAAATAAGGTGGATTTCCCTGAATCAGGAATTGCCGCCATGAAGTCTATCTACTGTCTTATCGCCATCGGCGCACTGCTATTCCCTCTTACGCTCAACGCCACAGACCTTACCCCTATCGACAATACAGGCGTTCAGGTCCAGCCGTTGCAACAGAACGGCATCACCTATCTGTCCGGCGGTATCGGCGAGGATGAAGCCCGGGCGATCGGACAGGCCCAGGGTTATAACCTGCACATGACATTTGCGATTGGCGTGGAAAACAAATACATCCCGGATGTGGATGTCACCGTCCAGAGCGCGTCGGGGCAAACGCTGCTGACGCTGAATGACGCAGGACCGCTGGTTTACGTGCAACTGCCGCCAGGCAAGTACACCGTAATGGCGACCCGCAACGGTGAGGTGCGCCGCGACACTGCTCAGGTTGGCAGCGGTGCCGCACGCAATTTGGTATTCCATTGGAACGGTGACGAATAGCCGGCCGACTTATTCGCTAGCGGGCTCTTCCATCGACTGGCGATACCGATCCAGCGCCTCGCTGAAGTCCTTGATGAATTCCGGCGTGCTGAGCCAGCGCTGGGCGGTATCGCGGTCCATTTCATCGACCCACATGCGGTAATCCACCAGCATGTCGGCGGCCAGGTTAGTGGCTGCCATGCTTTCGTTTTCGGCGTTTTTCAGGTCCAGCAGGCTCGGGCGTTCGCTGATCATCACGCTCAGGGACGCGAGCAGTGTGTCGAGCATTTCGCTGCGACTGATGGCCTCAGCTTCGCGCAGTTTGACGAACAGCTCCAGTACGTAGACTGGCGGTTGGGCGGTCGCGTGGGCCGGGTCCCCATACATTGGGATGGATTTGCGTCCGGTCATGCGGATCTGCTTGGCTTTGTCTTTGGCGCGCTTGGCGCGTTTTTGCTGTTTGTTCAGTGAGGCCATTGGGCTTCGGTTTCCAATTCGTTAGGGGCGGCCCGCAAGGCCTGGATCAGAGAAGGATGGGCTGCGACCGGTGATATGCAGGATAGCGTTCTTGAGGTCGCTGTTGCTGAAAAAGCGCGTAATCCTACATGGGTTTACTGAACATGCGGTTTTCGGAGGTCGACGGTCACGTCTTCAAGTCGCGCCCGTTCGCGATCCAGCTCATTGCGCAGTTCTTCTTCCGGCCGCGCGCAGCACTTTCTGGCGTGCTTGGCGGATCAGTTCGCCAAGCTCGTTAATCAGCGGTGCGAGCTTTGGGTCATCTTGAGGCAGGAGGGAAGTCATCGAAAGGGCAACCGTGAGGGTGGGCGGACCAAAAGGATGCTCCAGACAAAGTGTCGATGATGCCGGACGAGGCTGATTGCTCGGGAGGAAAAACAGCTGATTCGTGCAAGACGGGGATGACGCCACCTTATGTCGGTTGCCCTCTGTTTGTAGGCGCTATCCCAAGAGGGTGTCATCCACCGCGAGCGCCCTCATGACAAAGGCGCTTGGCGGGGTGATGGTCAGCTCGGGTCTTGCGCCAGCGCGTTGGACGCAGCGACGTAATCGGCTTGGAACTGCTCGCTCTCGACCCAGTCCAGTGCGGTCTGCTCGTCGACGTCCGTTGTCATGCGCCGATATTCGATCAGGGCGGTGATGATGAAGTCAGTGGCTTCTTCTTCGCCTTCCTGTTCCAGCACGAGTGCGAGCAATGGATGTCCCAGGAAAACTGCGCACATGGCCTGCTGACTGATCTTTTCTGCCGCACGCATGGCTTGGAACAGCTCCGATAAATCCACGGTTTCCAGGTCGATGCGCTCGTCGTTCGGGTCCAGGAAGTCGTTCGGCGCGGCGGCACGTTGAATCCGGTTCTTCTTGGCTTTTGCCTTGGCGCGCTGGTTGCGCTTCTGCTGTTTGTTTGCCGATGACATGGGTCAGATTCCTGACATGAAAATAAGGCGATCTATCCTACAGCGTCATGGCGGGCGCTTCGAATTCAATCCACTACAAACAACGTGGCACCCAGTGAGGTTGAAGAGCGATGGGGCTCGGCCTGGTCGGCTACCTGGTAGCTCATGCCTGGCTTGAGCACGAACTGTCGCCCGTCCTCCAGTTCGGTGTTCAACTCACCCTTCAGGCAAAACAGGATATGGCCCTTGCTGCACCAGTGGTCGGCCAGATACCCCGCCGTGTATTCCACCATCCGCACCCGGATATTCCCGAATTGCCGAGTGCGCCAGTAAGCGGTTCCGGTGACGCCTTTGTGTTCGGTGGGCTCGATGGTTGCCCAGTCGGTGGTGCCAAAGGGGATGTTGGTGATGTCCATGTCGACTCGCTCGCTACTAGAGGGAAGCGGAGGAATGTAGCCGAGTCGATAAGGCTGAGGAAGGAAATCCCGGGCAATAAAAAAACCCGATCAATTTCTTGATCGGGGTTTTCGGTATTTGGTGCCCAGAGACGGAATCGAACCGCCGACACGGGGATTTTCAATCCCCTGCTCTACCGACTGAGCTATCTGGGCAACGGGGCGCATTAAACGGGTTTTTCAGGGGGTCGTCAAGCAAGTTTTCAAAAAATATTTAATTATTACCGTCGCTTACGATCCGCCCCGATTCTGAGCAGCTTATTCGGACGGCGGCACGTAGCCTTCGGCCTTGGCGTATTCTTCGCCGGAAAAGAACTTGTCCATCTCGCCTTGAAGGTATTTGCGGTCTTCGGCGTTCATCATGTTCAGGCGTTTTTCGTTGATCAGCAGGGTCTGGTGTTTCTGCCAGTCGCCCCAGGCCTTGGCCGAGACATGGTCGTAAATATCCTGGCCTTTGGCGCCTGGGAACGGAGCGCGCTCCAGGCCTTCGAGTTCTTCTTTGTACTTGCGGCACATGATGGTGCGGGTCATTGCAACTCTCCTGCGTTCAATACGGCGGCCGCGCGTTCGAGCAAGGTTTTGACCGGGGCGGCGAGGCCCAGGCGCGGCGGGGTGGCGAGGTTATACCAGAGCCAGTCGGCCTCGGCCACGTGATGGCCGGTTTCCCGGACCCGGACCAGCCAGGGTTCGATCGCCAACTGGAAGTGGCTGAAGGTATGCACCAGGCTTGGCATCTCCTGGTGTTTGCCCAGTTCCAGCGAGTGTTGCAGGGCCAGGTGCTGCAGGTCGTCGAGGTCGTCGAGTTCCGGCAGGCTCCACAAACCACCCCACAACCCGGTGGAGGGGCGACGGTAAAGCAGGATCGCGCCTTCACGGTTGGCCAGCATCGGCATCAGCGTGCGTTTTTTCGGCACTTCCTTGCGCGGCTTGGGGATCGGATAGCGAGTCTCCAGGCCGAGCATGTGCGCCTCACAGCCGTTTTTCAGCGGGCAGAGCAGGCAACTGGGTTTGCTGCGGGTGCAGAGTGTGGCGCCCAGGTCCATCATCGCCTGGGTGTAGGCATTGACCCGGTCCTGGGGTGTGAAACGCTCGGCGGTGGCCCACAGCTGTTTGGCAACTTTTGGTTCGCCCGGGTAGCCTTCCTGGGCCGTGAAGCGCGCCAGTACGCGCTTGACGTTGCCATCGAGGATCGGTGCCCGCAGGCCCATGCTGATGCTGGCGATGGCGCCGGCTGTGGACAGGCCGATACCCGGCAGTTCAGTGAGTTTTTCCACGTCACGGGGGAATTCACCGCCGTACAGGTCGACGACGATCTTCGCGGTTTTCTGCAGGTTGCGGGCGCGGGTGTAGTAGCCCAACCCGGTCCACAGGTGCAGCACTTCGTCCTCTGGCGCGGCAGCCAGGGCTTCGACGGTGGGCAGCGAGGCCATGAACCGATCGAAGTAATTGAGTACGGTGCTGACCTGGGTTTGCTGCAGCATGATTTCCGAAACCCACACCCGATACGGCGTGATGCCTTGTTGCCAGGGCAAATCGTGGCGCCCGTGGCGGTCGAACCAGTCCAGTACGGCGCTGGAAAACTGCTCGGCTTTCATCGCTTGAACAGCCCCTTGAGCGCATCTTTCAGCTCGGGACTGACCTTGTCGCCCAGCTTCTCTTCGATCTTGTCACCGAGGCGGTCGCCGGCCAGTTTCGCCGCAACCTTGCCCATTCCTTCGTTGTCCAGGCGGCAGGCCTTGGCGCCCAGTTCCAGTGGCCCGCGGCAGCGCAACGGCCATTCGATGTCGACGTAGCGTTCGTTGACCTGGCAGGCCGGGTCGGGCATGTCGCTCTTGTCGCCTTCGACGATGATGCCCACACGGTAGTCCATGCCCAGCACCCGCAGGTCGATGTCGCCGTTGCCGTTGACGGTCATGCCGGGAATGCGGACTTTCAGGTCCGGGTTGCTGGCCACGCCATTATTGAAGGTGAGGTTGCCGTTGAGTTGCTGGAACGGCGTGTCCTTGCCCCGGGGTTCACCGCTGAGGGTCTTGCGATTGAGGGTGGCGATGCCTTTGCACAGCTGCTGTTCAAGGTTGGCATTGAGCAGCACGCCATCATTGATGACGAAACCGGCGTTGCCGTTGAGGCTGTCGATCAAGGCTTTCTGGCTGTTGCCGCTGGCGGTGATGGCGCTGTTGAGCGTCACCAGGCCTTTGACCGGTGGATTCTTACCCTGGCTCTCGATGATTTTCTCGGCCGGCACCCGGTTGATGCGGGTTTGCAGGTTCAACTGCGGCGTGGGCTGGCGCACGTCCAGGGTGCCTTTGGCTTCGAAGTTGCCGTTGTACAAATCGCCCCGCAGGTTCTCCAGGGTCAGCAGGCCGCCAAGGCCCGTGGCCTTGAGCGCGGCGTTCTGGATGGGCAGTTTATCGAGGGTCAGTTGGCCGAAGGTCAGGTCGGCTTCCAGGTCCAGTTTGCTCAGGCGCTCCACCGGAAACAGTCGGTCGTTACTCCAGGCGCCCTGGGTCGGAGCGCTTGGCAGTGGCGTGCTGCCGGCACCGGCCATGGCGCTGGCTTCGGTGTTGTTGACCTCGGCCTCGCGAGCCGCCTTGCTACTGTCGGCTTCGGCGGATTTGGGTGGCAGGTAGCGGTCGACGTTGAACGTGTCGGCCTTGAGCTGCGCACGCAAGGATTGCTTGGCGAAGTCTTCCACGACGATACGACCATTGAAGCTGCTGTCGTCGATTTTCAGGTTGATGTCATTGAATTCGGCGCTAGTCGGTGTGCCGGCAATGCGACTGACCAGTTCGACCTTGCTCAGGCTGCCTTCGGCCATGGCCGGCAGTTTCTGGCCGATACTGTCGACAAAGTTTGCCAGGTCGAATTGGGCGATCGACACACCGCCGCTCAACTTTGGCGTTTTGTCGAGGTCGTTGACCTTCAGTTCACCCAAGGCACGCAGCTGGTTGAGAGACAGCTTGATGCCAGTCCATTCGGCGACGTTTGCCGCTTTATCCACAAATAACTGGCCTTGGGCAGCGAAATTCAGGCTCTTGCCCTGCAACGGATCGCCTGTGGCTTCACCCGACAGCTTCAGGTCTTCGAACTTGTAGCGCTGCAAGGCGCGTTCGAAGCGCAGTTCGCCAGTGACTTCGGTGCGCACGCGCACGGCCGGCTGGTTGCTGGACAGGAATGCGGTAAGGGTGACCGGGATATTGGTGGAGTCATGTACCGGGCCGGTACTCAATTGGATGCTTTCGGCGGTGAACAGCTTGCCGGTCTGCTCGTCGGTGTATTCGACCCGGGCGTTGTTCACGGTCAGGCTGTCGATGTCCAGGCGGGTCGGCTGGGCTGGCTTTTCTGCCGCAGTGCCGGTGGTGGGGGCTGGCTGTTCGGCAGGGGCCGGGGCATTCGCCGTCGTTGCCGAGGCGGGCGTCTTGCCGATGTCTTCCCAGTTGCCGTGGCCATTTTTGTCACGATTGAGTCGCAGGTTCAGGCCTTCGACCCGGACGTCGCTCATCTGCACTTCCCGGCGCAGCAACGGTATCACCCGCACTGACAGGCCGAGCATCTGCAGGTCGGCGAAAGGTTGTTTCGGGTTGGCCAGTGTCGCGACGCTGGCGTCATGCAACTCCAGACCCAACCATGGGAACAGGCTCCAGCCGATGTCGCCATTGAGGGTCAACTCAATGTGGGCCTTATCGCGGGCTATCTGGCGGATCTCTTCCTTGTAGTCGTTGGGATCGAAGAGGTGGGTCAGGGCAAAGCCCAGGGCCACAATGATCAGCAACAGCCCGAGAAGTACCAGACCCAGGATTTTGCCGAACGCTTTCATGGGCGAGTCCTTATAGGTTGAGTTCAAAATTTAGCCTGGGAGTATAACGCCCTGAATTGCTGGTGCGTTGGGTGATCGTCTCTCGCTCCCTCGCCACGGGATTTATGTAGGCCTTCATTAGCGTTCATCCAGCGTGATCTTCAGTTTGGCCGCCAGTGCCTGGGCTTCCAGATGCCCGGCCGGGGCCAACAGCCGCAGTTCTGCGCCGTTCTCCGCGGCGATTCTCCGCGCTTCGCTCACCAGCCGTTCAGCCACGCCCCGACGGCGGGTAATGTTTCGTACGCACATATGGGACAAGTGCCAGGTGTCCTGGTGCCGTTGCAGGCATGCGGCACCTAGTAGCCGGTCATTGAAGCGTGCCGCGATCAGCGAGCCGTCTTCCAGGCTGCTCTGTATGAGTTGTGCGGCGTCGACAAAAGGCTCGAACAGCCAAGTAGGGGCGTCTCGGTAGATTTTGTGCAGGTCCTGCTGGTCTTGGCCGGTGGCTTCGTTCAGGTGCTCGACGACGATGGGCATACACATTCCTGAAAAATAAACGGTTCACGCCCTACAGAAAGTCAGCAATGGCGCGATATGACAGATGACACGAAAAAGGTGATATCACTTTGATTCTTCTGTAACGATCAAATGGTAACCTTTGCCTGTTCGCCCGTCCTGTTGCGGCGTAATGTCGCACTAAAATGGAGCTTCACCAGAAAATACAGTCATGCCTGCGTGCAATGAAGGCTGATGGTGATGCGTGGCTGGCGAACCATTCTAATAACTGGGGGATACACCAATGAGCACGAGCATCACGGCCGGCGGCATCGCCGACCAGCCTGCGTTCCTCTCCAAGGAACGCATCATCGCCAAGCCCGGTTTCAACCGGTGGCTGGTTCCACCGGCCGCACTGGCCATTCACCTGTGCATCGGCATGGCCTACGGCTTCTCGGTGTTCTGGTTGCCACTGTCCAAAGCCTTGGGTGTCACCAAGCCTGTGGCCTGTGCGCCGGACATGAGCTTCATCTCGCAAGTCTTTTCGTCCCAATGTGACTGGCCGATCTCGATGCTCGGCTGGATCTACACCCTGTTCTTCATCTTCCTGGGTTGCTCGGCAGCCATCTGGGGTGGCTGGCTGGAACACGCCGGGCCACGCAAGGCTGGTGTTGTATCGGCATTGTGCTGGTGCGGTGGCCTGCTGATTTCCGCGCTGGGTATCTATACCCACCAGATATGGCTGATGTGGATCGGTTCCGGCGTGATCGGCGGTATTGGCCTGGGCCTGGGCTACATCTCCCCGGTCTCGACCCTGATCAAGTGGTTCCCGGACAAGCGTGGCATGGCCACCGGCATGGCGATCATGGGCTTTGGCGGCGGCGCGATGGTAGGTGCTCCGTTGGCTGCAGCGCTGATGAGCCACTTCGCTTCGCCGACTGGCGTGGGTGTGTGGCAAAGCTTCCTGGTCATGGCCGCGATCTACTTCGTGTTCATGATCGGTGGGGCCTTGTCGTACCGCGTCCCGCCGACAGGCTGGAAGCCTGAAGGCTGGACCCCGGCACCGAAGAAAGCCGCGAACGCGATGATCACCCATCGCCACGTTCACGTGAACGTCGCCTGGAAAACCCCGCAGTTCCGCCTGGTTTGGCTGGTGCTGTGCCTGAACGTATCCGCTGGTATCGGCATCCTGGGCATGGCTTCGCCACTGCTGCAGGAAGTGTTCGGTGGCAAGTTGCTCGGCAATGACCTGCCGTTCGGCCAGTTGGACGCTACGCAACTGGGCCAGATCGCCGCCATCGCCGCCGGTTTCACCGGTCTGCTGAGCCTGTTCAACATCGGTGGACGGTTCTTCTGGGCATCCTTCTCGGATTACCTGGGTCGCAAGAACACCTATTTCGTGTTCTTCGCCCTGGGTTTTGCCTTGTACGCGCTGATTCCGAACCTCGGTCACCTGGGCAGCGTCGCGCTGTTCGTGGCGGCGTTCTGCATCATCCTGTCGATGTACGGCGGCGGTTTCGCCACGGTGCCGGCCTACCTGGCGGACCTGTTCGGTACGCAAATGGTTGGCGCGATCCACGGTCGCCTGTTGACCGCATGGGCTGCGGCGGGCGTGCTGGGTCCGGTACTGGTGAACTACCTGCGTGAATATCAACTGAGCATCGGCGTTGAACGTGCCGCAGCCTATGACATCACCTTGTATATCCTCGCCGGCCTGCTGGTACTGGGCTTCCTGTGCAACCTGCTGGTTCGCCCGGTCGCCGACAAGTACTTCATGACCGACGCCGAGCTGGCTGCCGAGCAGGCGCTGGGCCATGACAAGGGCGCAGACAGCACCACTTCCCTGGAGTGGAAAGCCGCGCCGGGCACCAAGCCCCTGGCAGTCGCTGCCTGGCTGGTGGTGGGCATTCCGTTGGCGTGGGGCGTTTGGGTAACCCTGCAGAAGACGGCGGTGTTGTTCCACTAAGACCGTTGCCCTGACCCATTGGGTCAGGGCAACCCATGTGGGAGCGAGCTTGCTCGCGATGGGGGCGTGTCAGTCGACATTTCTGTTGGCTGGCCCACCCCCATCGCGAGCAAGCTCGCTCCCACAGTTGTTTTGGGTGATCACAAAAGCTTGTATGGACATGTCTATCGCCGACAACCCGTCAGGGATATCACCTCCCGTGTTTCTGTTTGCCGCTCGCGCCCCTATAATGGCTGCCTTTTTCGCCCAATGATTTTGCGGAGCTGGTGATGGCCGAACGTAAGGCGTCTGTCGAGCGCGACACTCTGGAAACCCAGATCAAAGCCTCGATCAACCTGGATGGCACCGGAAAGGCCCGGTTTGATATCGGCGTGCCTTTTCTTGAGCACATGCTGGACCAGATCGCCCGTCACGGGCTGATCGACCTGGACATCGTCAGCAAAGGCGACTTGCACATCGACGACCACCACACGGTGGAAGACGTCGGTATCACCTTGGGCCAGGCCTTTACCAAGGCCATCGGCGACAAGAAGGGCATCCGTCGCTACGGCCATGCCTATGTGCCGCTCGATGAAGCGCTGTCGCGAGTGGTCATCGACTTCTCCGGTCGTCCGGGCTTGCAGATGCACGTGCCGTACACCCGTGCCACCGTCGGTGGCTTCGATGTCGATCTGTTCCAGGAGTTCTTCCAGGGCTTCGTCAACCACGCCAACGTGACCCTGCACATCGACAACCTGCGCGGGCACAACACTCACCACCAGATCGAAACCGTGTTCAAGGCATTCGGCCGCGCCCTGCGCATGGCCGTCGAGCTCGATGACCGCATGGCTGGGCAAATGCCTTCCACCAAGGGCGTGCTGTAATGCAGACGGTCGCGGTTATCGACTACGGCATGGGTAACCTGCACTCGGTGGCCAAGGCCCTCGAGCACGTGGGTGCTGGCAAGGTGCTGATCACCAGTGATGCCGCCGTGATTCGCGAAGCCGACCGGGTGGTTTTCCCCGGCGTCGGGGCGATTCGCGATTGCATGGCCGAGATTCGTCGCCTGGGCTTTGATTCGCTGGTGCATGAAGTCAGCCAGGACCGTCCGTTCCTCGGCATTTGCGTGGGCATGCAAGCCTTGCTTGAACGCAGCGAAGAGAACGACGGTGTCGATTGCATCAACATGTTCCCAGGCCAGGTGAAGTTCTTCGGCAAGGGCCTGCATGAAGACGGCGAGCACCTGAAGGTCCCGCACATGGGCTGGAACGAAGTGAAACAGACGGTGGATCACCCGCTGTGGCACAACATCCCGGACCTGGCGCGCTTCTATTTCGTGCACAGCTACTACATCGCCGCTGGCAATGCGCGGCAGGTGGTGGGCAGCGGTCACTATGGCGTCGATTTCGCTGCAGCCCTGGCCGACGGTTCGCGATTCGCCGTGCAGTTCCATCCGGAGAAGAGCCACACCCATGGCTTGCAGTTGCTGCAGAACTTCGCGGCGTGGGACGGTCGCTGGTAATGGCCCGCAAGAAACCGCCGATCCTCACCCTCACGCCCGAGCAGGAGAGTGAGGCGAACCGCAAGATCCAGCGGTTCATGGAGGAACGTTTCGAGCTGGACCTGGGCTCGTTCGAAGCGGCGGAAATTCTTGATCTGTTTACCCGCGAGATTGCGCCGCACTATTACAACAGGGCGATTTTCGATGTGCAGACGCACCTTAAAGAAAGGTTCGAAAGCATTGAAAGCGACCTGTGGGCGCTCGAGAAAAACTGATTTTCGAGCCAAGCTGAATATTCGTCTTTGAAGGTTTGCCAGATGCTGATTATCCCCGCTATCGATCTCAAGGACGGCGCTTGCGTACGTCTGCGTCAGGGCCGCATGGAAGATTCCACGGTGTTCTCCGATGACCCGGTGAGCATGGCCGCCAAGTGGGTGGAAGGTGGTTGCCGTCGCCTGCATCTGGTCGATCTGAACGGCGCTTTCGAAGGCCAGCCGGTGAACGGTGAGGTGGTCACGGCCATCGCCAAGCGCTATCCGAACCTGCCGATCCAGATCGGCGGCGGCATTCGTTCGCTGGAAACCATCGAACACTACGTCAAGGCTGGCGTGAGCTACGTGATCATCGGCACCAAGGCCGTCAAGGAGCCTGAGTTTGTCGCCGAAGCCTGCCGCGCCTTCCCGGGCAAGGTGATCGTTGGCCTGGACGCAAAAGACGGCTTCGTCGCCACCGACGGTTGGGCTGAAGTCAGCACCGTGCAGGTGATCGACCTGGCCAAGCGTTTCGAGGCTGACGGCGTGTCTGCCATTGTTTACACCGACATCGCCAAAGACGGCATGATGCAGGGCTGCAACGTCCCGTTCACCGCCGCCCTGGCCGCCGCCACGAAGATCCCGGTGATCGCCTCCGGCGGTATCCATAACCTGGGCGACATCAAGGCGCTGCTCGACGCCAAGGCCCCCGGCATCATCGGCGCGATCACCGGTCGCGCGATCTACGAAGGCACCCTGGACGTCGCCGAGGCCCAGGCCTTCTGCGATTCCTACAAAGGCTGAGGACTCACCATGGCGCTGGCCAAACGCATCATCCCTTGCCTGGACGTGGACAACGGCCGAGTGGTCAAGGGCGTGAAGTTCGAGAACATCCGTGACGCCGGCGACCCGGTGGAAATCGCCCGTCGCTACGACGAGCAGGGTGCCGACGAGATTACCTTCCTCGACATCACGGCCAGCGTCGACGGCCGTGATACCACCTTGCATACCGTCGAGCGCATGGCCAGCCAGGTGTTCATCCCGCTGACCGTGGGCGGCGGCGTGCGTACCGTGCAGGACATCCGCAACCTGCTCAACGCCGGTGCAGACAAGGTGTCCATCAACACGGCGGCGGTGTTCAACCCGGAATTCGTTGGCGAAGCGGCCCAGCACTTCGGCTCGCAATGCATTGTCGTCGCCATCGATGCCAAGAAGGTCTCCGGCCCGGGCGAAACCCCGCGTTGGGAAATCTTCACCCACGGTGGCCGAAAACCTACGGGGCTCGACGCCGTTGAATGGGCGAAGAAGATGGAAGGTCTGGGCGCCGGTGAGATCCTGCTGACCAGCATGGACCAGGACGGCATGAAAAACGGCTTCGACCTCGGTGTCACCCGCGCCATCAGCGATGCCCTGGGCATTCCGGTCATCGCCTCCGGTGGTGTCGGCAACCTGCAGCACCTGGCCGACGGGATTATCGAGGGCCATGCCAGCGCGGTACTGGCGGCGAGCATCTTCCACTTTGGCGAATACACCGTGCCGGAAGCCAAGGCCTATATGGCGCATCGCGGTATCTGCATTCGCTGATCGCTGGACACCATGGCGGGCCCAAGGCACTCTTGGGCACACCATGGATTGCGGTAGCCCGACATGCTCAAACGTCTCGTTCTTGCCTTTGCCGGCGTCACGTTGCTGCTCGCAGGCACCACCCGCGCCGCCGATACCTCATTGGTGTTGCTGACGGAAAACTTCCCGCCATACAACATGGCGAAAAATGGCAAGAACTTCGCCCAGGGCGAAAATATCAATGGCATCGCCGTGGACATCGTCCGCGAGATGTTCAAACGCGCCGATATCTCCTACAGCCTGACTCTGCGTTTTCCTTGGGAGCGAATCTACAAGCTCGCCTTGGAAAATCCTGGTTACGGTGTGTTTGTCATGGCGCGGTTGCCAGAGCGTGAAAAGCTTTTCAAATGGGTCGGCCCTATCGGCCCGGACGACTGGATCATGCTCGCCAAGGCTGACAGCAAGATAGCCCTCGACTCGCTGGAGCAGGCGCGTAAATACAAGATCGGCGCCTACAAGGGCGACGCGATTGCCGAGACGCTGACCAAGCAAGGGCTGAACCCGATTGTCGTATTGCGCGATCAGGACAACGCTAAAAAACTGCTCAGCGGCCAAATCGACCTATGGGCCACCGGTGACCCGGCCGGGCGTTACCTGGCGCGTCAGGAAGGGGTGGACGATCTCAAGACCGTACTGCGATTCAACAGCGCCGAGTTGTACCTGGCGTTGAACAAAGACGTGCCTGACGACGTGGTCGCCCGACTGCAAGCGGCGCTGGATGAGCTGCGCAAGGAAGGTGCGGTGGAGGCGATCATGGCGCGGTATCTCTGACCGCCGATTCGGTTCCGGATGCGCAAATCTGTGGGAGAGAGCTTGCTCGCCAAAGCGGTGGGTCAGCTTGTAGAGATGTTGAATGCACAGCCGTCATCGCGAGCAAGCTCGCTCCCACAGGTACTGTGGGTTGCCTGCAAATAATGTGTTCACCGTGGATTAATGTGGGAGCGAGCCTGCTCGCGATGGCGGCGACTCGGTTTGAGACAGGGCCTACGCTGTCGCCGCTACCGATAAACCCCATCTTTCCCATGCCCAGCCATCGCCTGATTGCTGCGCAGGCTGATCATCGACTTGATGTCGATCCATTCGATGCCTTGGGCCTTGAGCCTGGGTAGTTCGCGTTCGAGCACCGCCAGGGTTTGCGGGTAGGGGTGGCCGATCATCACCGCTGAGCCCTGTCGGCGGGCCAGGTCAATGGCGCTCTGCAGTTGATGGGCAATGGCGGCTTCGGTGCGCTCGTCGTCCAGGAACACATCCCGCGAGACGCTGGCGAGGCCGATCTTCTGCGCCTCGGCGGCGGCGACGGTCTGGGCGCTGGTGCGGCTGTCGACAAAGAACTTGTGGCGCTGCTGCAAATTCGCCATCAGCCACGCCATGGCCTGGGGTTGGGCGGTCATGCGGCTGCCCATGTGGTTGTTGATCCCGCTGGTGTAGGGCACGGCCGCGAATGCGGCGTCCAGGCGTTTGCCCAGTTCTTCGATGGACAGCTCCGGGTGCCAGGCGAACGGCCCGGTGGCCGGGTCCATGGGCATGTGCAGCATGACCAGCTTGCCGGCGCGATGGGCTTCGCGGGCGAATTCGGCGGCGTGGGGTGTGTCGGGCATGATCGCCGCAGTGACCGGGCCGGGAAGGGCCAATACCCGGCGATCCCGGGGCAGGTTTTGCCCCAGGTCGTCGATGATCAGGCTCAGGTACGCCTTGTGCGGCGAGGAAGGGCTGGCGGGAGCCGCGTTAACGGCTCCCGCCAGCAGGCACAACAGGACGAGGATGAAGCGCCGGCCCATCTCAGCGGCCGGAGGTGATGTTCAGTCCTTTGAGCAGGCTCAGGGCCTGGGCCAACTGGTAGTCGTCATCCTGCGGCATCGGCTTGGCCTTGGCGCCGGAACCGGTCGGTTTGTCGGCGCCGCCGTTGCCATTGCCCAGGTGGCCTTGCAGGTCGGCTTCCTTGAAGTACTCGCTGTCCTGCTCGTTGGTGATCTTGGCCTTGCGCACCTCGATGTCCGGGACGATGCCCTGGGCCTGGATGGAGCGGCCGTTGGGCGTGAAGTACAGCGCGGTGGTGATCTTCAGCGCACGGTCGTTGTTCAGTGGCAATACGGTCTGCACCGAGCCCTTGCCGAAGCTGGTGGTGCCCATGACCACGCCCCGCTTCTGGTCCTGCAGGGCACCAGCGACGATTTCCGACGCCGAAGCACTGCCGCCGTTGATCAGCACCACCAATGGCACGGCTTCGCTCAGGTCGTTGCCGGTGGCCGAGAAGCGCAGCTCGGAATTGGCGATACGGCCTTTGGTGTAGACGATCAGGCCCTTGGTGATGAAGTGATCGACCACTTCCACCGCCGACTGCAACACGCCGCCAGGGTTGTTGCGCAGGTCCAGGACCAGGCCGTTGAGTTTCTTGCCGTTGTCCTTGCGCATCTTGGCCAGGGCCTTGGCGACTTCTTCGCCGGTCTTGACCTGGAACTGGGTGATGCGGATGTAACCGTAGCCCGACTCCAGCAGTTGGCTCTTCACGCTCT
Source organism: Pseudomonas sp. Tri1 (assembly GCF_017968885.1). Classification (NCBI taxonomy): domain Bacteria; kingdom Pseudomonadati; phylum Pseudomonadota; class Gammaproteobacteria; order Pseudomonadales; family Pseudomonadaceae; genus Pseudomonas; species Pseudomonas sp. Tri1. Next base: position 368,944 of record NZ_CP072913.1, read on the forward strand.
TGACCTGGATGACCGCACGGGTCAGGGTCACGTCGAACGGTGTGCCGCCATCGCGCACCAGGGTCAGGGTGATCTTCTGGCCGATCTTGCCGCGCATTTTGTCCACGGCTTCGGTCATGCTCTGGCCGCGGGTAGGCTGGCCATTGATCTTGACGATGAAGTCGCCGGCCTGGATGCCGGCCTTGGAGGCGGGGGTGTCATCGATTGGCGAGACCACTTTGACGAAACCGTCTTCGCTGCCGACCTCGATGCCCAGGCCACCGAACTCGCCGCTGGTGCTTTCCTGCAATTCGGCAAAATCGTCCGGGCCCAGGTAGGCCGAATGTGGGTCAAGGTTGCTGAGCATGCCTTTGATGGCGTTCTCCAGCAGCATCTTGTCATCCACCGGTTCGACATAGGCGGCCTTGATCCGGTCCATGACTTCGGCAAAGGTGCGCAGTTCGTCCAGCGGCAGCGGGGCCTTGGTGGTCGCGGCCGTGGTGGCTGGCGGCAACGGAGCCGGTTCAGCGGCAAAAGCCAGGGGAGCACCGATCACAAGGGCGATCGCCAGGGCCAGCGAGGTAAGGCGGGACAAATGCAGCATGTCGAACGAACTCCTTAATAGGATGGGCGCGCTTATCCTTGCGCACGACACCATTGGGCCGGGTCACTGGGGCGACCCTGCTGACGAATAGCGAAATACAGTGCTGGCGTATCCTGCCCGCCACTGTTACCGACCGTGGAGATGGACTCGCCGGCCTTGACCACATCTCCCGCCGACTTGAGCAGCGTCTGGTTGTGGCCATACAGACTCAAATAACCGTTGCCGTGATCGAGGATCACCAGCAGGCCGGCACCGCGCAGCCAGTCGGCGAATACCACGCGCCCGCCATGCACGGCATGCACTTGGCTGCCGGCCGAAGCGCTGATCATCACGCCGTCCCACTTGGTGCGGGTATCGTCACCGCGGGTTTCACCGAAGCGCGCTAGTAATCGACCATTGACCGGCCATGGAAGTTTGCCCCGGGCCGACGCAAAAGCACCGCCGAAGGTCTCGCCATCGCTGGAAACCAGGGCACCAGGGCTGGATTTGACCGGCTTGCGCGGTGCATCGCCGGAGTCAGCTTCGGCCTGGGCTTCACGCAAACGCTTTTTTTCGGCTTCCTGCTGGGCGATCAGCGCTTTCTGGCGCGCCTCTTCGGCCTCTCGAGCCTGGCGGGCCAGGGTTTCCTCGATGGTTTTCAATACGTTTGCCAGTTCGGCCTGGTCTTGCTCGCGGGCCTTGAGCTTGCTGTCGCGGGCTTTCACGTCGTCGTTGAGTTTGGCCAGCGCCACCTGGCGCTCCTTGCGCACCTTTTCCAGTTCGTCGCGCTGGGTGTCGAGGCTGCTCTTCTGCACCAGCAACTGGGCCTGCTGCATCTCGATGTCTTTTTCGACGTTGGCCAGTTGGCGCAGGGTTTCGTTGAAGCTCTTGAGTTGCTCCAGGCGGGCCTGACTCAGGTAATCGTAATAAGTGAGGGTGCGGGCGAATTTCTCGGGGTTCTGCTGGTTGAGCAGCAGCTTGAGATACTCCTGGCGACCGTTCTGGTAGGCGGCTCGGGCCTGGATGGCGATCAGCTTTTGCTGTTCAGTGCGCGCGCTCTGGAGTTTTTTTTTCTCTCCATCGAGCCGCTGCAACTCGGATTCGCTTTTTTTCAGCTCTTTTTGCAGGGCGTCGACCTGTTTCTCCAGCTTGCCCATCTCGGTCTCGGTGCCGCGCAGGTCTTTCTGCACGCTGGATTTCTCTTCCTGCAGCTTGCCCAGCAGTTTTTTCAGCTCGGCGATGTCCTGACGCGTGGCTTCCAACTGCTGTTGGGTTTGCGCGCGCTCGTCGGCAAAGGCCGGTTGGAGCAGGCAGGTCAGAACGAGGGCTATCAGGACGCGAAGCATAGAGGCGGGCGACACCAGGGAAAGGGACGGCCTAGTATGCCCGCCCCACGCTGCAAAAAAAACGCCCATTTGGGGCTGTGTGATAACTGGCCCAAAAAACACCAAAACCAATGTGGGAGCGAGCTTGCTCGCGATGGCGTCAGTACATTCAACAAATATGTCGATTGAAAGATCACTATCGCGAGCAAGCTCGCTCCCACAGGGTTTGCGGTGAATCAGACCAGAATCGACGTCCCGGTCATCTCCGCTGGCTTCTCCATGCCCAGCAACATGAGCATGGTCGGTGCCACGTCAGCCAGCACGCCACCGTCGCGGACCTTGAAGTTGCGCTTGCCGACATAGATGAACGGCACCGGCTCGGTGGTGTGGGCGGTATGGGCCTGGCCGGTGGATTCGTCGGACATCTGCTCGACGTTGCCGTGGTCGGCCGTGATCAGTGCTTCGCCGCCGACTTTCTCCAGCGCCTCGACGATGCGGCCAACGCAGGTGTCCAGGCATTCCACAGCCTTGACCGCCGCGTCGAACACGCCGCTGTGGCCGACCATGTCGCCGTTGGCGTAGTTGACCACGATCACGTCGTAACGCTGGTTCTCGATGGCCTCGACGATGCGATCGGTCACTTCCGGTGCGCTCATCTCCGGTTGCAGGTCGTAGGTCGCGACTTTCGGCGATGGGATCAGGATGCGCTCTTCGCCTGGGAACGGTTCTTCACGGCCACCGGAGAAAAAGAACGTCACGTGGGCGTATTTCTCGGTTTCGGCGATGCGCAGCTGGGTCTTGCCGTTTTTCGCCAGATAATCGCCCAATACGTTTTCCAGGCTGCCGGCGGCGAAGGCCGACGGTGCGGGGATACTGGCGGCGTATTGAGTCAGCATCACGAAGCCGGCCAGTTTCGGCTGGCGGGCGCGTTCGAATTCCTTGAAGTCGTCTTCGACAAACACGCGGGTCAGCTCGCGGGCACGGTCGGCACGGAAGTTCATGAACACCACGGCGTCGCCGTCTTCGACTTTGACGGGTTCGCCGATGCTGGTGGCCTTGACGAACTCGTCGCTTTCGCCGCGTTCATAGGCGGCTTGCAGGCCTTCCTGGGCCGTGGCGGCGTTGAATTCGGCGCTGGCGTCGACGATCAGGTTGTAGGCCTGGGCCACACGGTCCCAACGGTTGTCGCGGTCCATGGCGTAGTAGCGGCCGATGATGCTGGCGATGCGGCCCTTGCCAAGCGCCTGGAAGGTGGCGTCCAGCAGTTCGATCGACGAGGTGGCGCTTTTCGGCGGCGTGTCGCGGCCATCGAGGAAGGCGTGCAGATAGATTTTCTCGGCACCGCGCTTGAACGCCAGTTCGGCCATGGCGATCAGGTGATCCTGGTGGCTGTGCACCCCACCGTCGGACAGCAGCCCCATGAAATGCACGGCCTTGCCGGCGGCCACGGCTTTATCCACGGCGGCGCAGATGGTCGGGTTCTCGAAGAATTCGCCGTCGCGGATCGCTTTGGTCACGCGGGTGAAGTCTTGATACACCACGCGGCCGGCGCCGAGGTTCATGTGGCCGACTTCGGAGTTGCCCATCTGCCCGTCCGGAAGGCCGACGTCCATGCCGCTGCCGGAGATCAGGCCGTTCGGCACGGTGGCCCACAAGCGGTCCAGCACAGGCTTCTTGGCCGAATACACGGCGTTGGATTCGTGGCTGTCACTGTGACCGAAGCCGTCGAGAATCATCAGGACCAAAGGTTTAGGCGTGGTAGTCATGGAATCCACTCGTGGCTGGTTAAAAGAAGACGATGGAAAAGGGACGGGCAGTTTAAAGGTAAGTTCCGACGGCGTCACCGCCGGGCGGGGTTTGGCCGGCCTTGTGTGCTGTGTATACTGGCCGACATTTTAACGCCCTGGAACCTCCTTCGATGGTTGCTCACCTGATTGAATTTGCCACTAACCACTACATTCTCGTCGGTATCTTCGTCGTACTGCTGGCATTGCTGGTAGCCCATACGATGCAGGGCGGCGGTCGTAGCCTGAGTACCGGCGAGCTGACTGCGCTGGTCAACAAGGATGCCGGCGTGGTGGTGGACATCCGCCCGAGCAAGGATTACGCCGCTGGTCACATTGTCGGGGCGGTGAACATCCCCCAGGACAAATTGATCGCGCGCATCGGTGAATTGGAAAAACACAAGGCCAAGACGCTGATTCTGGTGGACGCCCAGGGCCAGCACGCTGGTACTCACGCCCGCGAGCTGATGAAGTCCGGCTTCACCGCCGCCAAGCTGTCCGGTGGCGTTGCGAGCTGGAAAGCCGACAATCTGCCCCTGGTGAAGTGAGATGACCCACGTCGTTGTCTATTCCAGCGATTACTGCCCCTATTGCTCCCGGGCCAAGTTCCTGCTCCAGAACAAAGGCGTGGCTTTCGAAGAGATCAAGGTCGACGGCAAGCCGCAGCTGCGCGCCGAAATGACCCAGAAGGCCGGGCGCACCTCCGTGCCGCAGATCTGGATCGGCAGCACCCACGTGGGCGGTTGTGATGATCTGTTCGCCCTGGAGCGCGCCGGCAAGCTCGACGCGATGCTCAAGGCCTGAATTTCCTATTAATAGAACCTGAAAGTAAGAAGGATCTGCGATGACTGACCAACAGAACACAGCTGCCAGCGAAGAAGAAACCGCACCGCAATTCTCCTTGCAGCGCATTTATGTCCGTGACCTGTCCTTCGAGGCCCCGAAAAGCCCGGCGATCTTTCGCCAGCAGTGGGAGCCGAGCGTAGGCCTGGACCTGAACACCCGCCAGAAAGCTCTGGAAGATGACTTCCACGAAGTGGTGCTGACCCTGTCGGTGACCGTGAAGAATGGTGACGAAGTGGCGTTCATCGCCGAAGTGCAGCAGGCCGGGATCTTCCTGATCAAGAACCTGGATGCCGCTTCGATGAGCCACACCCTGGGTGCGTTCTGCCCGAACATCCTGTTCCCATACGCTCGCGAAACCCTGGACAGCCTGGTGACCCGCGGTTCGTTCCCGGCCCTGATGCTGGCCCCGGTGAACTTCGACGCCCTGTACGCCCAAGAGCTGCAACGCATGCAGCAAGAAGGCGGCGCGACCGTTCAGTAAGCGGCGCTGTCAGCCAGGCACAAGACCTGTGGGAGCGAGCTTGCTCGCGATAGCGGTTGATCAATCAGCATTGATGTTGACTGACTGGCCACCATCGCGAGCAAGCTCGCTCCCACAGGTGTTTCTGGCAGGCTGAAATTCAAGCGAAACCGTTCTGCCGCCACGCCTCGTAGACAGCCACCGCCACGGTGTTGGACAGGTTCAGGCTGCGGCAGCCTTCGCGCATCGGTAGGCGCAGGCGTTGGTCGGCGGGCAGGGCGTCCAGCACCTCGGCCGGCAGGCCACGGCTTTCCGGGCCGAACAGGAATGCGTCGCCAGCGACGAAACTGGCGTCATGGAATGGCCGCGAACCCTTGGTGGTAAAGGCGAACAGGCGCGGATGCCCTAGACTTTCCAGACAACTGGCGAGGTCGGCGTGACGCTGCAAGGTGGCATACTCATGGTAGTCGAGGCCGGCTCGGCGCAGGCGCTTGTCGTCCATCTCGAAACCCAGTGGTTCGATCAAATGCAGGTGGCAGCCGCTGTTGGCGCACAGCCTGATGACATTGCCGGTGTTCGGCGGAATTTCCGGTTGAAAAAGGATGACGTGAAACATGCACGGCTCCGCAGATAAAGATGAGCGGCATTCTACGCTGCAAACTGATGAACGTTCGAAGCTAATGCCTCGGGTGATGGGCTCCCTGGCGATCTTCGGCGTGATGGTCGGGCTGATGATTGGCCGCCTGACCACGCCCGACCCGAGCGAGCTGCAACGGATCGAAGTGACTGACGGGGCCTTGGTGGCTTGGTTCAACAACGAACCCAAGCTGCACGGGGAAGTCATTGACGGCTCGGTGGCTCTGTTGTTCGAAGCAGAAGGTCGACCGGAGAAAGGCCAACTCAAGCTCAACGGCAAGGACGTGAACTGGCGGGTGCGTTTGAGTGACAAGGGGTTGTTGCTGACGCTGGTAGCGGCGCGTCCGTTGCGGGGGGAGTGGGCCGGCAGCGAAGTCGATGATCGCTGGCGGCTGGAGATCCATCTCCAGGAGCAATAAAAGAGGGAATCCCCGGCCTGCCTGTACCAAGGTCCCCAAAACGGGAGGGCTCGCGCTCGGCGCATAGCCCTTGGTGTAAAGAAGGGAAACCTTGACCTGCCTGTATCAAGGCCCCCAAAACAGTGGGCTCGATGAGCCCGGTATAAAATGGGGAATCCCCGGCCTGCCTGTACCAAGGTCCCCGAAACTGGGTAGTGATTGAGTTATTGCAGGGGGCGTGCCAGTTTTTAATGGCTTGTCACAAAAAATCTGCTGATGGTGCGAAAAGCCCCGTATTCCGGGGCTTTTTCTTTTGTATGGGCTGTTTTTTTCCGCGTTTACCGGTTGGCTGAGGCTCGCGCGGCATGCGCAATTGCGGTTCGCCGTGCATTGATGCGGTGCATGAAGCCTTTAAAAGCATCGCGAGCAAGCTCGCTCCCACAATGTATTTTCGGTGTTCGCGAGCGCGTGAACACCACTGAACCCTGTGGGAGCGAGCTTGCTCGCGATTGGGTCTTCAAATGCAGCGAAGGGTTACAGAGCGATCAGCCCTCATCCCCATCATCATCATCCCCACCATCGACCTTCATCCCCAATTCCTTGATCTTGCGGGTCAAGGTATTGCGCCCCCAGCCAAGCAATACGGCGGCGTCGCGACGGCGACCGGCGGTGTGCTTGAGGGCGGTTTCGATCATGATCCGCTCGAAACTCGGCACGGCGCTGTCCAGCAGGCTCGATTGGCCGCGGGACAGGGCCTGGTCGGCCCACTGGCGCAAGGCTTGCTCCCAGTTGGTCACTGGGGCCGAGTCCTGCGGCAGGCTCAGCAGTTCCGGAGGCAGGTCGCTGATGTGCACTTCACGACCCGACGCCATCACCGTAATCCAGCGGCAGGTATTCTCCAGCTGGCGCACGTTGCCCGGCCACGGCAAGTTCTTGAGGTATTCCTCGGTTTCGCCCTTGAGCAGCTTGGGCTCCACCGCCAGTTCCTGGGCCGCGCGGCTGAGGAAGTGGCGGGCCAGGGTCGGGATGTCTTCGCGACGATCCGCCAGGCGCGGGATATGAATGCGGATCACGTTCAGGCGGTGGAACAAGTCTTCGCGGAACTTGCCAGCGTGAACCAGGGTTTCCAGGTTCTGGTGGGTCGCGGCGATGATGCGCACATCGACCTTGACCGGCGTATGCCCGCCCACCCGATAGAACTCACCGTCCGCCAGTACGCGCAACAAGCGAGTCTGGGTGTCGGCCGGCATGTCGCCGATTTCATCGAGGAACAACGTGCCGCCGTCGGCTTGTTCGAAGCGTCCGCGCCGCAGGTTGGCCGCGCCGGTGAACGCGCCTTTTTCGTGGCCGAACAACTCGGATTCCATCAGGTCCTTGGGAATTGCCGCCATGTTCAGTGCGATGAACGGCGATGCCGCCCGTGGGCTGTGGCGGTGCAGGGCGTGGGCCACCAGTTCTTTACCAGTGCCGGATTCGCCGTTGATCAGCACGGTGATGTTGGAGTGGCTCAGGCGCCCGATGGCGCGAAACACTTCCTGCATCGCCGGCGCTTCGCCGATGATTTCCGGGGTGCGGGCCAGGGCCGGCACCTCTTCCATGCCTTGTTGTTCCTGGGCGTGTTGATTGGCGCGCTTGACCAGCGACACTGCTTCATCAACGTCGAATGGCTTGGGCAAGTACTCAAAGGCCCCGCCCTGGTAGGACGCCACGGCGCTGTCCAGGTCGGAATGGGCGGTCATGATGATCACCGGTAGCCGCGGATGCTGCTCGCGAATCCGCGCCAACAGGTCCAGGCCGCTGGCGCCAGGCATGCGGATGTCGGAGATGATGACGTCCGGCTGCTGACGCGCCAGGCGACTCATCACCCCATCGGCGCTGTCGAAGCTCTGGGTGGTCATGCCTTCCTGTTGCAAGGCTTTTTCCAGGACCCAACGGATAGAACGGTCGTCATCGACGATCCACACGGTTTCACTACGGCTCATGTCGATGTGGCTCCTTGTTCCAGTGGCAGGAAGATCGAGAAAGTGGTGTGGCCGGGGTGGCTTTCACATTCGATCAAGCCCTGATGCTGACTGATGATGTTCTGGGCGATGGCCAGGCCCAGTCCGGTACCGTCCGGACGACCGCTGACCATGGGAAAGAAAATGGTTTCCTGCAGTTCCGCAGGGATGCCCGGGCCGTTGTCGATGATTTCGATCTTGGTCACCAGGCGATGGCGCACGTGGCCGATGGTGAACTGGCGCATGGCCCGGGTGCGCAGGCTGATGCGGCCCAGGCGCAGCTCGTTCTGGCTGCTGATGGCCTGCATCGCGTTGCGCACGATGTTCAGTACCGCCTGGATCATCTGCTCGCGGTCGATCAAGACGTCTGGAATGCTCGGATCGTAGTCGCGCACCAAGGTGATGCAACCTTGGCTTTCGGCTTCCACCAGGCTGCCGACACGCTCCAGCACTTCGTGGACGTTGCACATCGCCAGGGACGGTAGCTTGTTCGAGCCGAGCATGCGGTCCACCAGGTTTCGCAAGCGGTCGGCTTCCTCGATGATGACGTTGGTGTAGTCCTTGAGGCTTTCTTCCGGCAGTTCACGGGCGAGCAACTGCGCGGCGCCGCGAATTCCGCCGAGGGGGTTCTTGATTTCATGGGCCAGGCCGCGCACCAGCATCTTGCTGGTTTCCTGCTTGGACAACTGGGCCTCCTCCTTGGTGATGCGCAGCAGGCGATCACGCGGGTGCACTTCCAGCAGCAGCAAGGTGGCGCCGTTGTTCAGGATTGGTGTGACCGCGTAATCCACCGTCAGGGTCTGGCCGGTCAGTGCGGTGAGCATGGCTTCGCGCTTGGTGAATGGATGAGCCTGCTCCACCGCTTGGCGAAGGGAGTTGAGCGCTTCGGCAGACTCGGTGAACAACTCACTGATGAACTGCCCATGGCTGCGCTGGCCGCTAACGGCCAGGAGCATTTCCGCCGCCGGGTTCATGTACTCGAGGCGCAGTTCGGCGTCGAGCAGGATGGTCGCGGTGGTGAGGTTGTCGAGTAGCAAGCGGTGTAGTGCGTCGCTAATGGTCATCAGGACCTCTTTTGGAGCGTAGCAAGCACGCGTATGACGCGCTGGTACAAGGAAAATGCAAAAACCAAACCAAGGCTCCGAAAAGAAGCGTTTAGAGCCTCAAAAGGGCTTTATTCGCCCGTTTACGTGGCGTTCTGCCAGTTTTTGCGGGTACTTTCGAACCAAATTGGGTTGAAATCTGGGAAGGGTGCAAACACATGCACCAATATAGTGCGCAAACCTGAACGGTGTTAGAAGAACGGCAGGATGCTGCTTTTCTCTTCTTCGGGTTTATCGGCGAGGGGGCATTCGGGGCGTTGGCCATAATCGGCGGTGGCGCAGGGCTTGATACGGCGCTTCTGCGCCAAGGACGTACGTTGCATGTGGAACGGCTGGTTGGCGGTACGTTCGACGATGCGGTCTTGCTCATCGAGGATTTCCACCGCCAGATGATGGCTGCCTCGGTCAATGTTACTCAAGGCAAACACTGGGCTGGGTCCCGGTGCGCCGGTAGGTTGGCCATCGAGTAGCAGACGGTAGCGGTGGCCCTTTTGCAATCCGGGTTCGCTGGTGACACTGACGATCAATTCTCCGGCGGTACTGCGAATCGTGGCGTCCGGCTCCGGGATCAATAGCCGGAGCATTTCATAACGAAAAAGCGGCTCGGGCAGGTTCTTCGCTGTTGGCACCGGTGCTGCGCTGGCGGGAGGCGGCGGCATCCGATTGCCAGGTGGTAGCTCAACTTTTCGGGCATTGCCGGGTCGCGGCTGATCGGTGAAGACGCGATTGCCTTGGGCGTCTATGTAGGTATAGACCTGCGCCACGCCCGGCTGCGCGGCCAGCGCGAGGCCCAGCGCGAGCAGCCAGCGGATCATGGCTGGTGCACCCGCTGCACGGTGAAGGTCACGGTTTCGCTCTGTTGCACGAGCGTGTCCCCGTCGATGACTTGAACCGCCAGGCTATGCTCGCCCCGATCGATATTCACCAATTGCAGGCGCGGTACATTGGTTGGCTGGCCGTAGGGTTGGCCGTCCAGCAGCAGGCGGAACAGCTGAGGGCTTTGCAGGCGCGGTTGGGCGCGGACGCCAACGGTGAAAGTACCGTTATTGGCGCGCAAGGCCTCCTCGGTGGGGATATTTGTCAGCTCCAGCACCTCATAGGCATTGCGCGGCTCGTCCTTGGCGATGGGGTCCGTGGGTGCGTCCGAGCTGGTTGAGGGCTGGCGTTCGATACTGTTGAGCGGCGGCAGTTCCACCGTCTGGGCCGGTACACCTTGGGGCGGCTGGTTGCTGTAGGCGGTGTTGCCGTCGGCGTCGGTGTACTTGTAGATCTGCGCGGCGGCAGGCAACGCCAACAGCAGCAACAGAATGATTGAAAAACCACGACCCATGGAAAATTGACCGAAACGAAAAGTGATGGGTTGCAGCATAGGTCAGGTGAAGCGGTTGGCCCAAGTTGTTGCCCTCAATCCCCTGTGGGAGCGAGCTTGCTCGCGATGGCGGTGTGTCAGTCGCCAGGATGTTGGATGTGCTGGCCTCATCGCGAGCAAGCTCGCTCCCACAGGGTGGATTGTTGTCTTTAGGATTTTGTGAAGACACACAGCTCAGCAGTCGCCCGGATCAGGGCGAGCCGGTGCACCGGGTGCTGCTTGTTGTGGTGGGTGGCTTGGGCCAGCCATTGCGGGCACTGCGGGTCGGTGCGGTAGGGGGCGAAGTCAGCCAGTTGTTGCAGCAGGCGTTTTTGCAGTCGGTCGAGTTGCGGACGGATCTGTCCCACCAGGTCCGGGCGTGGGAGGTCCGGGGCCTTACCTTCCAGGGCCCAGTCGGACAAATTGATGTACTGCACCAGTTTGTTGGCTTCTATCTGGGCGGCGAAGAATGCTTCCACGGTTTCGCCGCTCAGCTTGTAGACCGGTGCCTGGGCGACGGCGGCGGCAATGACTTCGCGCTCGCGCTGACGGTCTTCTACCGGTTTGTGGCTGTCCCATTTACTCAGCGCCACTTGATCGGCGAGGGCCAGGCGTTCGCCAATGGCGTTGAGCAGTGGGGTAAGGGCGTCCGGGGCAGGAGCAGAGGCGGCCTCGGCGGTGGAGGCCAGCAGCGCGGCAGACAGGGCAAGGCAGAGTTTGAAGCGCAAAGTCATGGGCAGTCTCGTCTTCTATGAGGGGGCGACGAGTCATCATGCACGTAACCTGCGTCCATAAAAAAGGCCTCCCAAAGGAGGCCTCTCTTTATTCACGCCGTGCGTGGCGGCGTTTACTGGATCAGCAGCTGTAGTACAGCTCATATTCCAGTGGGTGTACGAAGGTGCGAACCTTGATTTCTTCTTCGCTTTTCAGTGCGATGTAAGCATCGATGAAGTCATCGCTGAATACGCCGCCCTTGGTCAGGAACGCACGGCCCTTGTCCAGCTCTTCCAGGGCTTCTTTCAGGCTGCCGCAAACCTGTGGGATTTCCTTGGCCTCTTCAGGCGGCAGGTCATACAGGTTTTTGTCAGCGGCATCGCCAGGGTGGATCTTGTTCTGGATACCGTCCAGACCGGCCATCATCAGTGCAGCGAAGGCCAGGTACGGGTTGGCAGCCGGATCCGGGAAGCGAGCTTCGATACGGCGGGCTTTAGGGCTGTTCACGTAAGGAATACGGATCGAGGCGGAACGGTTGCGAGCCGAGTAGGCCAGCATGACCGGGGCTTCGAAGCCTGGTACCAGACGCTTGTAGGAGTTGGTCGACGGGTTGGTGAAGCCGTTCAGGGCCTTGCCGTGCTTGATGATACCGCCGATGAAGTACAGGGCGGTGTCCGACAGGCCGGCATAACCTTCGCCTGCGAAGGTGTTCTTGCCGTCTTTGGAGATCGACATGTGAACGTGCATGCCCGAACCGTTGTCGCCGTACAGAGGCTTAGGCATGAAGGTCGCGGTGCGGCCGTATGCATCAGCAACGTTGTGTACGCAGTACTTCAGGGTCTGGACTTCGTCAGCCTTCTTGACCAGCGTGTTGAATTTCACGCCGATTTCGTTCTGGCCGGCAGTCGCCACTTCGTGGTGGTGAACTTCGACGGTCTGACCCATCTCTTCCAGTGCGTTGCACATGGAGGTACGGATTTCGTGGTCGTGGTCGAACGGTGGAACCGGGAAGTAACCGCCTTTGATACCTGGACGGTGGCCTTTGTTACCGCCTTCCACGTCCTGGTCGGACATCCACGAACCTTGTTCGGAGAAGATCTTGAACATGGAGCCGGAGATGTCGGACTTGAACTTGACCGAGTCGAAGATGAAGAATTCAGGCTCAGGACCGAAGAAAGCGGTGTCGCCGATACCGGTGGACTTCAGGTATTCCTCGGCGCGGTGGGCGATGGCGCGTGGGTCGCGGTCATAGCCTTGCATGGTCGAAGGTTCGATGATGTCGCAGACCAGGATCAGGGTCGGCTCTTCGGTGAACGGGTCCAGGACGGCGGTTTCGTCGTCCGGCATCAGGATCATGTCGGAGGCTTCGATGCCTTTCCAGCCAGAGATGGAGGAGCCGTCGAACATTTTCCCGATTTCAAAGAATTCGTCGTCCAGCGCATCACGGGCCGGCATGGTCACGTGATGTTGAGTACCTTTGGTGTCAGTGAAGCGCAGATCAATCCACTTGACGTCATGATCTTTGATGAGTTGAACCGACTTCGACATATGTCCTCCGGGTGGCTTCGGGCGGGTAGTGGAGTGCCCTTAGATATGGGTGATGCCGGCGCGAATACTCTGCCAAGGCAACCTGCCTCACAAGGGAGCAAATTGCATGCCAGTGCCCCAGCATGGGTTTTTTGCACCAAATCCACGCTTTTGAAGGCGTAAATCGCAGATTGTCAGACAATAACGCACTGCAATGTGGCGCCGTCAATCGATAATGACCTGTTTTGGTGCATGCAAAACCATCTGCACATTAACTGGTTAAACCTTGAGCAATTTCCGCTATAATCCGCGCCCCCCTTTTTCGGCTGGCCGTTCGCGCGCTGTTTTCATGAAACTAATCGTAAAAGTCTTCCCCGAGATCACCATCAAAAGCCGCCCGGTACGGATGCGTTTCATCCGCCAGTTGGCCAAGAACATCCGCACTGTGCTCCGTGATCTGGACCCGGTCGTGGTGGTGAACGGCGTGTGGGACAACCTCGAATTGGAAACCCGCGTCAGCGAACCCAGGATCCTCAAGGAAATGACCGAGCGCCTGAGCTGCATGCCGGGTATCGCGCACTTCCTGCAGGTCGATGAATACCCGCTGGGGGATTTCGACGACATCCTTGCCAAGTGCATGCTTCATTATGGTGATGCCCTGGCCGGCAAGATTTTTTCGGTGCGTTGCAAGCGTGCCGGCAAGCACCCGTTCAGTTCGATGGATGTGGAAAAGTACGTCGGCAGCCAGCTGCGCCGGCAGTGCGGTGCGGCCGGTATTTCGTTGAAAGACCCACAGATCGAAGTACGTATCGAGATTCGCGACCAGCGCCTGTTCGTGATCCACAGCCAGCACAACAGCATCGGCGGTTATCCGCTGGGTTCGCTGGAGCAGACCCTGGTGCTGATGTCCGGCGGTTTCGACTCCACGGTCGCTGCCTATCAGATCATGCGTCGCGGCTTGATGAGCCATTTCTGCTTCTTCAACCTCGGCGGGCGCGCCCATGAACTGGGCGTGATGGAAGTCGCGCACTTCATCTGGAAGAAGTACGGCAGCTCCCAACGCGTGTTATTTGTGAGTGTGCCGTTCGAAGAAGTCCTGGGTGAGATTCTCGGCAAAGTCGATAACAGTCATATGGGCGTCATTTTGAAGCGTATGATGTTGCGCGCCGCTTCACGAATTGCCGACCGCCTGCAAATCGATGCGCTGGTGACGGGCGAGGCGATCTCCCAGGTATCCAGCCAGACGCTGCCGAACCTGTCGGTGATCGACTGCGTGACCGAGAAGCTGGTCTTGCGTCCGCTGATCGCCAGCCACAAGCAGGACATCATCGACCAGGCCAATGAAATCGGCACCGCCGACTTCGCCAGGCACATGCCCGAATACTGCGGGGTCATTTCGGTGAACCCCAAGACCCACGCCAAGCGCGGGCGGGTGGAGCACGAAGAGAAAGAATTCGACATGGCGGTGCTCGAGCGTGCGCTCGAAAACGCCAGGCTGGTACCAATCGATCGAGTCATCGATGAATTGGGCCAGGACATCCAGATTGAAGAAGTCGGCGAAGCGCTGGCCGGTCAGATCATCATCGACATCCGTCATCCGGACGACGCTGAAGACGACCCGCTGAGTGTCGCCGGCATCGAGGTAAAAACGATGCCGTTCTATGCAGTGAACGCGCGTTTCAAGGAACTGGACCCTACTCGCCAGTACCTGCTGTATTGCGACAAAGGCGTGATGAGTCGCCTGCATGCCCACCATTTGCTCAGTGAGGGGCATGCCAATGTGCGCGTTTATCGACCGAGCTAAGTGCCCGGGGCTGTTTGCCTGTGGCCTGCGTCACCGGCCCCCCGACGCCGCCGACAGGCTGTAACGGCTTTGTCGGACTCAACGTAAATCGCTGCCACGACCTGTCAGCACACCGAATCCTCTGATCGAGATACACAAGTGATCGAAAATCTACGCAACATCGCCATCATTGCTCACGTTGACCATGGTAAGACCACCCTGGTAGACAAACTCTTGCGTCAATCCGGCACCCTGGAGCGCAACGAGCTCAACGACGAGCGCGTGATGGACTCCAACGACCAGGAGAAAGAGCGCGGTATTACCATCCTGGCGAAAAACACCGCCATCAACTGGAACGGCTACCACATCAACATCGTGGACACCCCGGGCCACGCCGACTTCGGTGGTGAAGTAGAGCGCGTGATGTCGATGGTCGACTCCGTGCTGCTGCTGGTTGACGCCCAGGACGGCCCTATGCCGCAAACCCGTTTCGTGACCAAGAAGGCTTTCGAAGCCGGCCTGCGTCCGATCGTGGTCATCAACAAGGTTGACCGTCCAGGCGCGCGTCCGGACTGGGTCCTGGACCAGATCTTCGACCTGTTCGACAACCTCGGTGCCACCGAAGAACAGCTGGACTTCAAAGTCGTCTACGCCTCGGCCCTGAACGGTATTGCCGGTCTGGACCACACCGACATGGCCGAAGACATGACCCCGCTGTACCAGTCGATCGTCGACAACGTACCGGCGCCGAAAGTCGACCGTGACGGTCCGTTCCAGATGCAAATCTCGGCACTGGACTACAACAGCTTCCTGGGTGTTATCGGTGTTGGCCGTATCGCCCGTGGTCGCATCAAGCCGAACACCCCGGTCGTGGCGATCGATGCCGACGGCAAGAAGCGTAACGGTCGTATCCTCAAGCTGATGGGTCACCACGGTCTGCACCGCATCGACGTTGAAGAAGCGGCAGCCGGCGACATCGTCTGCATCAGCGGCTTCGAGCAACTGTTCATCTCCGACACCCTGTGCGACCCGATGAACGTCGAAGCGATGAAACCGTTGACCGTCGACGAGCCAACCGTTTCCATGACCTTCCAGGTCAACGACTCGCCATTCTGCGGTAAAGAAGGCAAGTTCGTGACCAGCCGTAACATCAAGGAACGCCTGGACAAAGAGCTGCTCTACAACGTTGCACTGCGCGTTGAAGAAGGCGACTCGGCCGACAAGTTCAAGGTTTCCGGCCGTGGTGAGCTGCACCTCTCGGTACTGATCGAAACCATGCGTCGCGAAGGCTTCGAAATGGGCGTGGGTCGTCCTGAAGTGATCATCCGTATGGTTGACGGCGTCAAGCACGAACCGTACGAAAACGTGACCATCGACCTGCCGGAAGAATCCCAGGGCGCGATCATGGAGCAAATGGGCCTGCGTAAAGGCGACCTGACCAACATGGTTCCGGATGGCAAGGGCCGTGTGCGCCTTGAGTACAACATCCCGGCCCGTGGCCTGATCGGTTTCCGTAACGAGTTCCTGACCCTGACCTCCGGTGGCGGCATCCTGACTTCGATCTTCGATCGTTACGACGTGATGAAGTCCGGTGACATGTCCGGTCGTCAGAACGGCGTGCTGGTATCGGTTGCGACCGGCAAGGCACTGACCTACTCGCTGGAAACCCTGCAGGCTCGTGGCAAGCTGTTCGTTGAACACGGCCAGGACATCTACGAAGGTCAAATCGTCGGCCTGAACAGCCGCGACAACGACCTGGGCGTGAACCCGACCAAAGGCAAGAAGCTCGACAACATGCGTGCTTCGGGCAAAGACGAAACCATCGCCCTGGTTCCGCCGGTCAAGTTCACCCTGGAGCAGGCTCTGGAGTTCGTGCAAGAAGACGAGCTGTGTGAAGTCACTCCTAAGTCCATCCGTCTTCGCAAGAAGATCCTGGGCGAAAGCGAGCGTACCCGCGCTGCCAAGAAAAGCGGTAACTGAGTTTCGACTTAGTTAATGGCTGAAAAAAAACGCCCCTGATTGTGAGATCGGGGGCGTTTTTTTATGCCTGGAAGTTATGTGGTGTCTGTCAGGGCCCTATCGCGAGCAAGCTCGCTCCCACAGTTGATTTTCAGCGGATACAGATTTTGTGTCCGACATAAATCCACTGTGGGAGCGAGCTTGCTCGCGATGGCGATGGTTCAGGCACCGCTGAACCATCTGTAGATCAGAACTTGTCCAACGTCCGCGGATTGCGCTCGCGCTCCACTTCCTTGGGCTTGTAGGCACAATACCCCGGCCGTGGCCCGACCCGCGGATGGTTGCGGCAGGTGTCCGGGCGCTTCTCGTAAATGGTGCACAACCGGCTCTTGCGGTCCAGATAAAGGCAATCGTTGTTGCTCATGCGCTGGAGCGTGAAGATCTCGGACTTCTGGTTGTAACGCTCGACGATCCCTTCCTTTTGCAGGCGCTTGGCGATGTTTTTCGGCGGGTCGCCCAGCTCGAATTCATCGACGATGCCAATCCGGATCAGGTCCTTGATCTTGACCTCCACCGGCAGCGTGCAGCAGCTCGACACGCAGGAACCGCACATCGGGGCGGAGTACTTGGCCCAGGTATCGAGTCGGTCGAGTTCCGCGGCGGCGATCAGGTTGGGCTTCATCATCAAGGTTTACCAGCATGCATCAGGGCGCGCGATGATACCGGGACTGGTGAAATTTTGAACGACCATCTGCCGGTTTTTTTTAATCCCCGCTAAAACGCTCCAGGAGCGGCACGCCCCCTGCATTCATTCGTTCATATGGCAGTTCCCTGGCGGCGATTCTCCGACACCTTGGAAAAACCACCGAACCAGAGCCTGTGCCGCCTGTCAGACCGACTAGGCTCAGACAATTCCATGCTCGTTCGAGGTCTCATCAATGACTCAAGAACCACTTGTTCGCGAAGCCGAAGTCGCTGCTTTTCGCGATGCTGTGTTGACCAAACTCACTTATGCCGTCGGCAAGGACCCGGATCATGCGTTTGATCACGACTGGTTCGAAGCCATTGCCCTGGCCGCCCGCGACCACATGGTCGACCACTGGATGGACCACACGCGGCAGATCTACCGCAAGGGCCAGAAGCGCGTCTATTACCTCTCCCTGGAGTTCCTCATCGGTCGTTTGCTCTACGACAGCCTGAGCAACCTTGGCTTGCTGGATACCGCCCGTGAAGCCTTGACCGAGCTGGGCGTGGACCTGGAACGCATCCGCCTGCTCGAGCCCGATGCGGCACTGGGCAACGGCGGTCTTGGCCGCTTGGCGGCGTGTTTCATGGAAAGCATGTCCACCCTGGGTATCGCCGGCCATGGCTACGGCATTCGTTATGAACACGGTCTGTTCCGCCAGGCCATCGTCGACGGCTGGCAGCAGGAGCAGACCGAGCATTGGTTGGATTTCGGCAACCCGTGGGAGTTCGAGCGGCCGGAGGTGGTCTACCCGATCGGCTTCGGTGGCGGCGTCGAGACGGTGACCGATGAGGCCGGCAAGACCCGGCAAGTCTGGACGCCGGGTGAAACCGTGCGTGCTATTGCCTATGACACGCCGGTGGTGGGTTGGCGTGGTGCCAGCGTCAACACCCTGCGCCTGTGGCGCGCCCGGGCGGTGGAAGACCTGCACTTGGAACGCTTCAATGCTGGCGACCACTTGGGCGCAGTGGCGGAAGTGGCCCGGGCCGAAAGCATTTCCCGCGTGTTGTACCCGGCCGACAGCACTGAAGCCGGCCAGGAGCTGCGCCTGCGCCAGGAATACTTCTTCGTTGCCGCCTCACTGCAGGATTTGCTGCGCCGTCACCGCAACATGCACACCTCGGTGCTGACCTTGGGCGACCATGCGGCGATCCAGCTCAACGACACCCACCCATCGATCGCCGTGGCCGAGCTGATGCGGCAATTGGTGGACGTCTACGACGTGGCCTGGGATGCGGCCTGGCAGATCACCCAGGACACGCTGTCCTACACCAACCACACGTTGCTGCCCGAGGCCCTGGAAACCTGGCCGGTTGGGCTGATGGAGCGCATGCTGCCCCGGCACATGCAGATCATCTACCTGATCAACGCCCAGCACATCGATTCGCTGCGGGCCAAGGGCGTGCATGATTTCGACGTGCTGCGCTCGGTTTCGCTGATCGAAGAAGACAACGGTCGCCGGGTGCGCATGGGGAACCTGGCATTCCTCGGCTCCCACAGCGTCAATGGTGTGTCCGGGTTGCACACGCAATTGATGCGCAGCACGGTGTTCTCCGAGCTGCACAAGCTCTATCCGGATCGGATCAATAACAAGACCAACGGCATCACCTTCCGCCGCTGGTTGTTCCAGGCCAACTCCGAACTGACCTCGATGATGGTCGATGCCCTTGGCCCGAGCGTGCTCGACAACCCCGAGGAGCGCCTGATCGAGCTGGAGCCGTTCGCCGATAAACCGGCATTTCGCAAACAGTTCGCCGAGCAGCGCCTGCATAGCAAAAAAGCCCTCGCGTACCTGATTCACGAGCGGTTGGGCATTGCCGTGAACCCGGCGGCGATGTTTGACGTGCAGGTCAAGCGGATCCACGAATACAAACGCCAGTTGCTCAACCTGATGCACACCGTGGCGCTGTACCAGGCGATCCGTGCTGAACCAGAAGTGGATTGGGTGCCGCGGGTGAAAATTTTTGCCGGCAAGGCCGCCGCCAGTTACCACCAGGCCAAGCTGATCATCAAGCTGACCAACGACATCGCCCGGGTGGTGAACAACGACCCGACCGTGCGCGGCCTGCTCAAAGTGGTGTTCCTGCCCAACTACAACGTCAGCCTGGCCGAAAGCATCATCCCGGCGGCGGACCTGTCGGAGCAGATCTCCACGGCCGGTTTCGAAGCCTCGGGCACCAGTAACATGAAGTTCGGCCTCAACGGTGCGCTGACCATTGGCACCATGGACGGCGCTAACGTGGAGATGCACGAGCGCGTCGGCGGTGAGCACATGTTCATCTTCGGCCTGACCGCCGAACAGGTAGAAGCTCGCAAGCAGAACGGTGAATTCAGTGCCGCACCGGACATCGCCGCGTCCCATCGCCTCAACGATGTGCTACAGGCGATTCGTGGCGGGGTGTTCTCGCCGGATGATCCGATGCGCTACACCGGGCTGGTGGACTCGCTGGTGGACTATGACCGCTTCCTGGTCTGCGCCGATTTCGACTCGTACTGGAGCGCCCAGGCCAAGGTCGAAGAGCGTTGGCACGACTCCAAGCAGTGGTGGCGTTCAGCGGTGCTCAACACCGCGCGCATGGGCTGGTTCTCCTCGGACCGGACCATCCGCGAGTACGCCACCGACATCTGGAAAGCCCTGGAGTAGCGTTTGCTGTAAGAAATGTGAGCGAAGCCCAACGGTGGTTGGGCTTCGTCGATATACTAAGCGCCAGTTTCGCCGGGCTGTGTGGCTGGACTCAGTACTGGGAGTGCCAACAATCCTATGTGGGAGCGAGCTTGCTCGCGATAGCCGTGGGTCAGGCAATATCAATGCGCCTGACACGCCGCTATCGCGAGCAAGCTCGCTCCCACAGGGTTTGGGTGGTTTCCACTGGACTGATCCAGGCACCGCATCGCCCCGGTTACGCCCGCAACGGGCCGCTTAGGGATATCGACCATGCAATGGATATTGACGCTGTTGGGCCTGGCACTGGGCTGGGTGGTGGATGAGTCGTTCGCCGATGCGCTGATAGGTGCGCTGGTGGGACTTGGCATCGCCCAGACCTTTGGCCTGAGCCGCCTCGCAGCCCAGGCCGCCAAGCAACAGGTTCTGTTGCAAGAGGCCCAGCAGAACGTGCTCACGCTGGAAGCACGCCTGGCGGTTCTCGAACGCGGTAAGGTGGCCGAATCGAGTGAGCCGGCGTCGGCGCCCGAGGTTGTCGTACCCCAGGCCGCGAAGCCCGAGACGCGCACCGAGCCAGAACTCGTCTGGGAATTGCCGCCAGACCTCGAGCCGGCTGCCGCGATGGCTACCCAGGCCAGCCAGCCGTTGCCCGATGATATCTGGACCCCTGCGCCAGCGACTTCCAGCAGGCGTGCCGACCGCGACTTTGCACCGTTGCCCCTGGAACCGATGGTTGCGGAGCCCGCGGCCCCTCGTGGCCCGAGTCTGTTCGACCGCGCCATGATGGGTGCACGCAACTGGTTGTTTGGCGGCAACACCGTGCTGCGGGTCGGCGTGGTGCTGTTGTTCCTCGGTCTGGCGTTCCTGCTGCGCTATGCCACTGAAGGTATGGTGGTACCGATCGAGCTGCGGTACGCCGGTGTTGCGGCCAGCGCCTTGGGCCTGCTGGGCCTGGGTTGGTGGCTGCGCCAACGCAACAGCAATTATGCATTGATGCTCCAGGGCACCGGGATCGCGGTGCTGTACCTGACGGTGTTCGCCGCCATGCGCCTGCATCCGTTGCTCGACTCCAAGGCGGCCCTGGGCTTGCTGGTGGCGGTCACGGTGTTCTCAGCGATCCTGGCGGTGACCCAGAATGCCTTGGGCCTGGCCGCAGCCGCAGCGCTGGGCGGGTTTGCCGCGCCCATCCTGACTTCCACCGGCAGCGGCAACCACGTTGCCCTGTTCAGCTATTTCATCCTGCTCAATGCCGGCATCCTTGCGATTGCCTGGTTCAAGGCCTGGCGCCTGCTCAACATGATTGGCTTTGTCGGCACCTTCGGTATCGGTTTCGCTTGGGGCCTGCGCTCGTACGCGCCGGAGCTGCTTTGGAGCACCGAGCCGTTCCTGATTCTGTTCTTCCTGATGTACCTGGCGATTGGCTTGTTGTTCACCCGTCGCAAACTGTTGGAAATGAACGATGCTCCCGAGGATGGCAGTCGGGATGCGGTGTTGCGCTGGTCGGCGCGCAAGGGCGATTACGTGGACGGTACGATGTTGTTCGCGCCGCCGCTGGTGGGCTTCGGCCTGCAGTTCGCGTTGGTGCAGCATTTGGAATTTGCCGCTGCGTTCAGCGCCCTGGCCCTGGGCATGATCTACATGGGCCTGGCTCGGGTGCTGATGGGGGGGCGCGCCTTGCTGCTGGCTGAAACCTGCCTGGCCTTGGGGGTGATTTTTGCCAGCCTGGCGATTCCATTGGGGCTCGACGCCCGCTGGACCTCGGCGGCCTGGGCCGTGGAGGGCGCGGGGATCTTCTGGCTGGGCCTGCGCCAGCAACGCCCCTTGGCCCGGGCCTTTGCCTTGTTACTGCAACTGGGCTCGGCGCTGGCCTTCATCAGCGAACTGCGTCCCGGCGAAGGCAGCCTGCTCGATGGCGCCCCGTTGGGCGCGTTGATGCTTGGCGGCGCCTTGCTGTTCACCTTCTACCAACTGCGCAAGGCTGCGCCGGAGCTCACCTCCAATTGGGAGCGCCAGGGTTTACCGGTGTTGGCTGTCCTGGGGCTCAGCTTCCTGTATTTGCTGGCGCCGCTGTTTTTCTTCACCCAAGGCACCGCTATCGCCTGGGCCCTGGCCGGTTTGGTGACGCTGTTTGTGGGCCTGCGCCTGCAATCGCGCAGCTTCCTGTTCACCGCGTTTGCGGTGCAACTGCTCGGTGGTGCGCTGTTCCTGTTGCGCCTGCAGGGTGCCGAGGGCGACTCGGCGGCGGTGTTCAGCGCCGGCTGGAGCGGTTTGCTCAGCGCCTCCCTGATCGGCCTGGCGTTGATTGGCGGCATGTTGCTGGCGGCGCGCGATGACATGGTGCGCAACGATGTCCGGTTGCTGCGCGGGTTGTCAGTGGTGTTGCTGGCGGGGCTGGTGCTGATCAATCTCGCGGTGCTGTTCGTCCTGCCTTGGCAAACCGCGAGCGGGGTGTGGGCGGCCAGCGGTCTGCTGATCATCTGGCTGAGCCTGTACTTGAAGCAGCGAGTGAGCTTTGTGTTCGGCCTGCTGTTGCAACTGCTCGGCGGTGCGGCGTTCCTGACGGCGGGGCCGGCGCTGCTGGGGCCGCTCAATACCGAGGATTTGCGACCTCTGGCCCATAGCGGGTTCTGGACACCGCTGGTGTTGGGCCTGGCGGCGTTGGTGGGGGCGTGGCGACTGCAGCGTGGCCATGCGGCAGCGGAATTCGAAGCCCTGAGCTTGCAGCGTCTGTCTGAGCTGTTGTTGATCTGGGGAGGCGGTTGGTGGGCCCTGGCGTGGGTCAGCGAAGTGCTGCGCTTTGCCCCGGTGAACCTGCAGGGCAGTTTGCTGCTGTTCGTCGCGGCGATCAGTGTGGCGCTGTGGACCGTCTTGGCGCTGCGTTTGAACTGGCCGGCGCTGGGGCTGCTGTGCACCTTGTTGATTCCGGCGGCGGGCTGTGTGCTGGTGGCAATGGGGCACAGCTACTATCACCCGGCCGCGGATTTCGGTTGGCTGGCCTGGCTGGCGGTATTTGGCGTGCACTTCCTCTCGCTCAAGCGCCTGGCGCCGATGCTGCCGGCCCAGGCGCGCAGTACCGCCCATGTGCTCGGTTGCTGGTTGCTGATGGCGGTGTTGATGCTGGAGTTGCGTTACGGCCTGCTGTTGCTGTCCGAGCAGTACAACGCCTGGCGCTGGTTGGGTTGGGCGATCTTGCCGAGCCTGTACCTGGTGTTGATGGCCGCGCCGCGTGCCTGGCCGTGGCCGGTCTCGGCCCAGCCGCGCGAATATCGTATTTACGCCGCGGCACCCATGGCGCTGTTGATGCTCGGTTGGTTCTGGCTGACCAACACCTTCAGCGATGGCACCGCGGAGCCATTGCCTTATGTGCCGCTGCTCAATCCCTTGGAGCTGGGCCTGCTGTTCGCCTTGTTCGGTGTCTATGTGTGGGCCCGCAACGCCGTGGCGCAATCGACGAACCGTTGGAGTCGCGTCGGACACATCGCCCAGTTGGTCGCCGGCGTGTCGTTGTTCGCCTTCTTCACCGCCCTGGTGATGCGCAGCGCCCACCAGTGGATGGGGGTGCCGTTCGAGCTGGATGCGTTGCTGGAGTCCATGTTCGTACAGGCCGGGCTGTCCATCGTCTGGACCCTGATCGCCCTGGGCTTGATGATTGGTGGGCATCTGCGGCATCGGCGTGAAGTGTGGCTGATCGGCGCGGCGTTGATTGCCGTGGTCGTGGCCAAGCTGTTCTTTGTTGAATTGAGTAACCGTGGCGGTCTGGCGCGGATCGTGTCGTTTATCGGTGTGGGTGTCTTGCTGCTGGTGGTCGGCTACTTCGCGCCACTGCCGCCAAAGCGTCCGGAAGCGGCCTCGCCGGCCGAACCGCCGATGCCTGTCAATGAGGGAGTGTCGTCTTGAGTCGCAAGTTGAGTCGGATCGGGCTGGGTGTGGTCGGGTTGTGGGTGGCATTGTCGGCTACGGCCCAGGAGCAACCGGCGGACTTTGCCCATCAGGTGCCGCTGGTCTTGAGTGGCGAAGGGCCTTGGTATCGCCTCCCATTGCCGTTGGATGTTCAGTTGCAGGCGCGACAGACCGACCTGAGCGATCTGCGGGTTTTCAACGCGGCCGGGCAAGCCCAGGCCTATGCATTGGTTCACGAGTCGGCCCAGAGCCGGGAAAACCGCATCCTTACCGATGTGAAGTGGTTCCCGCTGTACAACGCCGCCGATGACAACGAGCGCGCGCCCAGTGTGCGAGTGCAATCGAACGCCAATGGCACGCTGGTGGAAGTCCAGCCATCGAGTCGGCTCGAGGCGGGGGAGGAAGAGCTGCGTGGCTGGCTGTTGGATGCCAGCGCGATCAAGGCACCGCTGCAGCAGTTGATTCTCGACTGGACCAGCGAGCGCGACGGTTTCCAGCGCTTCACCATCGAGGCCAGTGACGACTTGCAATACTGGCAGTCATGGGGTGAAGGCCAGGTGGCGCGCCTGACCTTTGCCGATGAGCGGGTCGAGCAGCATGAGGTGAACCTGCCGGGGCAACCGGCGCGCTATCTGCGGTTGTTGTGGGATTCGCCGTCCTCCGCGCCGGTGCTGACCTCGGCCCAGTTGCAAAGCGCCAGCCGCGAAAGCCTGCCGTTGCCGTTGGTCTGGTCGAAACCTTTGGCTGGCGCCACCACGAAGGCCGGTGAATACACCTGGCAACTGCCCATGGGGCTGAATATCGAACAGGTGCAGGTCGACCTGAGCCAAGCCAACAGCCTGGCGCCGGTGACCCTGGCCGGGCGCCGGGAAAGCAGTCTGCCATGGCAGCCGATGGGCAGTGGCTTGCTGTATCGCCTGACTCAGAACGGCCAGGATGTGTTGCAGAACCAACTGCAACTGTCCGGCCAGACGGTCCAGCAATTGAAGCTGACGGTGGACGAGCGTGGCGGTGGCCTGGGTAGTGAAGCCCCGGCCCTGCGCTTTGCCGTACGGCCGACCCAGGTGGTGTTCCTGGCACGCGGCGAAGGGCCCTACAGCCTGGCGCTGGGCAGCGCGACGGTGAAAGCCGCCAGCTTGCCATTGACGACGCTGGTGCCCGATTACAAACCGTCACGCCTGGCGGCCCTGGGTACGGCGACGGTGAGTGGGCTGGCAACCTCGACACCGGAGGCGGCCGCTGCAACCACGCCTGCAACGGTCGAGACCAACTGGAAGAAAATCGGCTTGTGGGCGGTGTTGTTGATCAGTGTGCTGTTCCTCGCGGCGATGGCGTTCAGCTTGTTGCGCAAGCCGCCGGTCAAGAGTTGAGGTGCATTCATCGCGAGCAAGCTCGCCCCCACAGTTGACCGAGTTGTTTCGACAAACGCGGTCTATTGTGGGAGCGGGCTTGCTCGCAATGGCGTCCTCTCAATCAACAGAAATACCCAAGCGAGCCGCTACCCCGTGAACTCAATCCTCCATTCCCCGTCTCATAGGAGGAATTAAGTCCCGACTCGCGCTAAACTGCGCTGGTTTTTCCGCCCCCTATTCTTCGGAGCCGTCCATGTCCCGCGTTACCTTGAGTCGCTATTTGATTGAGCAGACCCGTAGCAACAACACCCCTGCCGATCTGCGCTTTTTGATCGAAGTGGTGGCGCGTGCGTGCAAGGAGATCAGCCACGCCGTCTCCAAAGGCGCACTGGGTGGTGTCCTGGGCAGCATGGGCACTGAAAACGTGCAGGGCGAAGTGCAGAAGAAGCTCGACGTGCTTTCCAACGAAATCCTGCTTGAAGCCAACGAATGGGGCGGCCACCTGGCCGGCATGGCGTCCGAGGAAATGGACAATGCCTACCAGATCCCGGGCAAATACCCCAAGGGTGCCTACCTGCTGGTATTCGACCCCCTGGACGGTTCGTCGAACATCGACATCAACGCGCCAGTCGGCACCATTTTCTCGGTACTGCGTTGCCCGAACGAATACCTGAGCCAGAACGAAGCCCTGAATGAAAAGGCGTTCCTGCAGCCAGGCACCCAGCAGGTTGCCGCCGGTTATGCCATCTACGGCCCGCAGACCATGCTAGTGCTGACCTTGGGCGACGGCGTCAAAGGCTTCACCCTGGACCGCGAGATGGGCAGCTTCGTCCTGACCCACGAAGACATCACCATTCCTGAAACCACCCAGGAATTCGCCATCAACATGTCCAACCAGCGTCATTGGGAAGCCCCGGTAAAACGCTACGTCGAAGAATTGCTGGCGGGCGAAGAAGGTCCGCTGAAGAAGAACTACAACATGCGTTGGGTCGCCGCGATGGTTGCCGATGTGCACCGGATCCTCACCCGTGGCGGTCTGTTCATGTACCCACGCGACAGCCGCGAACCGTCCAAGCCGGGCAAACTGCGCCTGATGTATGAAGCCAACCCGATGTCGTTCCTGGTGGAGCAGGCGGGTGGTGCTTCCACCGACGGTCACCAGCGTATCCTCGACATCCAGCCTGAAGGCCTGCACCAGCGTGTGGCGGTGTTCCTTGGTTCCAAGGAAGAAGTCGCCCGCGCCACGGCCTACCACAAGGAATAAGGCATGGCCGAGCCCTGGCAGCCGTTGCTCGATTGGTGGTTCGGCTCAGCCGGCACACCGGACGAAATAGCCGCTGACAAGGGCAAGCTGTGGTTCGGCAAACGCCATGATCGCCAGGCGCGCGAGCGCTTCGGCGATCTGGTCGAGCAGGCACTGACCGGCGGATTGACCGACTGGGCGCAACGCCCGGAAGGTTGGCTGGCCTTGGTGCTCTCACTCGACCAACTCCCGCGAATGATTTTTCGCGACACCCCCAAGGCCTTTTCCGGCGACCTGCGTGCCCAAGCGCTAGTGGCCCAGGGCCTGGCGGCGGGTTTCGACCGGCAACTCAAGCCGATCCAGCGGGTGTTCATCTACCTGGTGCTCGAACACTGCGAAAACCTGGCGGTGCAGAACGAAGCCGTGTCACGGTTTATCGACCTGGTCCGAGAGCAACCCGAAGCGGATCGGGCGGTGTTTGAAGACAACCTGGATTATGCCGAACGGCATCAGAAGATCATTGCCCGGTTTGGACGCTTTCCCCATCGCAATGCGGTGTTGGGGCGCGAGTCCACGGCTGAGGAAATCGAGTTCTTGAACAGGCCTGGGTCCAGGTTCTGATTTTTGCTGTGAGGCTGATGCCGCTATCGCGGGCAAGCCCGCTCCCACATTCGACCGCGTGCTAACAGTAGGCTCGGTTCAATGTGGGAGCGAGCTTGCTCGCGATGGGGCCAGTCCAGGCGCTAGATTCGGAAGCTGCCTACCAACTGCTTCAACCGCGCCGCCTGCTGTTCCAGGTCAGCACAGGCGCGCAAGGTAGCCTGCAGGTTTTCCACGCCTTCCTGGTTCAGCGTGTTGATCTCGGTGATGTCGACATTGATCGATTCCACCACGGCGGTCTGTTCTTCGGTGGCGGTGGCCACGGACTGGTTCATGCCGTCGATTTCACCGATGCGCTGGGTCACGCTGCCCAGGCGTTCGCCGGCCTGGTTGGCGATGCCGACGCTGCTTTCGCTCTGGCGCTGGCTGTCGGTCATGGTCAGCACCGCTTCCCGGGCGCCGACTTGCAGTTCTTCGATCATCTTCTGCACTTGCTGCGCCGAATCCTGGGTGCGGTGGGCGAGGTTGCGCACTTCATCGGCCACCACCGCGAAGCCGCGTCCGGCTTCACCGGCCCGGGCGGCTTCGATGGCGGCATTCAGGGCGAGCAGGTTGGTCTGCTGGGAAATGCTGGTGATCACCTCCAGGATCTGGCCGATGTTCACCGTGTTGCTGTTCAGGGTTTCGATGTTGCCGCATGAATCGCTGATCTTGGCTGACAACTGCTGCATGGCGGCGATGGTTTTATCCACCACGTGCTGGCCGTCTTCAGCCAGGCTGCGGGCATCGCTGGAGTGCTGCGAAGCGAGGGCGGCGTTCTGGGCGATTTCCTGGGCGGCGGCGCCGAGTTGGTTGATGGCTGCGGCTACGCTGCTGGTGCGCGACGCCTGCTGGTCGGAGTTGAACATCGACGAGTTGGACGCACTGACCACGCGCAGGGCGACTTCATTGACCTGGCCGGTGGCCGAGGCTACCTCACGGATCGAGGTATGGATGCGCTCGACAAAACGGTTGAACGAAGTACCCAGGGCGCCGAACTCATCGTGGCCATGGATGACCAGGCGTCGGGTCAGGTCGCCTTCGCCTTCGGCGATGTCATGCATGGCGCGGCCCATGGTCAGCAGCGGTTGCATCAGCACGCGGATCAACATGCCCAGTAGGGCGATGATGAACACCACGGCAATGGTCATGGCGATCAGTGCCGAGGTCCGGAACTCGCTGAGCATCGCCAGGGCGGTGTCCTTGTCGAGCACCAGTGCCACATACCAATCGGCCCCCGGCAAACCATTGACGTGGGTGAAGGAGATGAACTGGGTCTTGCCGTCGAGCTCGACCTCTTTGACGCCCGGGCTGATTTGCGGTGCACCGTTGGGGTAGGCCTCGGCCAGGGTCTTGAGTACGCGCTTGCTGTCGGGGTGGATGAGGATCTTGCCGTCGGCGCTGACGATGAACGCATGGCCGTGGCCGCCGAAATTCAGCGAGTTGATGATGGCGCTGACGCTGGACAGGTCGATGTCTGCACCGGCCACGCCGATCATCTGGTTCTGGTGCTGCACGGGGGTGGCGACGGTGATCACCAGTTTGCCCGACGAGGCGGCAATGTAGGGCTCGGTCACGATGGTTTGCTGTGCGCTACTGGCGGCCTTGTACCAGCCACGGGCGCGGGGGTCGTAATCGGCGGCGCGATTGCCGGCCGGTACCGAGAACATCACGCCGTCGGTGCCACCGAAATAGCTGAGCTGAAAATTGCTGGTGTATGCCGGCAGGCCCACGGCGCGTTTGAGGCTGTCGGCGCTGCTGCCGTCTACGGCGATCTGCTGGGCCAGCGATTGCAGCAATTGGATACGGCCTTCGACCCACGTCTGGATGTTACGACTGGTCAGGTTGCCGAGTTCCTGCATGGAGGTTTCGGTGCTGGCGTGCAGGCTTTGGCGCTGCCGATAGTCGTTGAACAGGATGAAACAAGCGAATGCAACGGCTACCACGAGAGCAGCAGCCAGCAGTATTTTGTGGCTGAATTTCATGTTTCTGGTCATTAAGAACACTACCGCGGAGAGACGGGTCAGGACGGGGCGTCAATTTGCCATAACGCAGTAGATTGCGCTGTTTCTTTTTATCGGCGCAGGAACCCGTCCCATCAGCCGTCTGCGATTCCATTCCGACGAAATGCACGATGCTGTCACAAACTGAGTGTTTCACCTATGAAACACCTGGCGAAGCCCAATAAATACCGGGGCCGTCGGGGAACCAGATAGGGGTTTTCTCTTCTAAGCTTCTGGTTGGCACCCTGCCACCCCCTTCCGTTCCAGGAGTTACACCATGTCGCTGCGATCTATCGCCTTGTTGTTTGTATGCGTCGTACTGACTGCGTGCAGCAAGGTCAACCAGGAAAACTATTCGAAGCTGTCGGCTGGCATGCCCAAGTCCGAAGTCGAAACGTTACTGGGGAAACCGACCGATTGTTCAGGCGCGCTCGGCATGTCCAGTTGCACCTGGGGCGATCAGAAAAGCTTTATCAGCGTGCAGTACGCTGGTGACAAAGTGTTGATGTTTTCCGGCCAAGGCCTGAAGTAAACCGGGGATAGTGTCCTGTGTGATCGGTTCTGCCAGTCAAGTTCGCCTTCGAATTTGAGCCGACGAACTCACCACGCAGGTCACTCAGTGCCCGCGGGAGAAAAATAATGATGCGGTTAGTGTTAGTGTTTTTAGCTGGCCTGGTTTTGGCTGGCTGTGCCACTTCTGGCGAAGACCCGTTGGCACCCAAGACTGTCAACAGCGTCAACCTCAAGCGTTACCAAGGGACCTGGTACGAGTTGGCCCGCCTGCCCATGTATTTCCAGCGCAATTGCGCCCAATCGGAAGCTCACTACACCCTCAAGCCTGACGGCAATATGGGTGTGCTCAATCGCTGCCTGACTTCGGACTGGCAGTGGGAAGAGGCCAAGGGCACTGCGACGCCACAGGTGCCGGGCAAGACCGACAAGCTCTGGGTCGAGTTCGACAACTGGTTTTCACGGATCGTGCCGGGCGTGGCGAAAGGGCAGTACTGGGTGTTGTACGTCAGCGACGACTACAAGACCGCCATCGTCGGCGACCCGAGCCGCCGCTATATGTGGCTGCTGTCCCGTACGCCGACCGTCAATAGCGTTGTGCGCGAAGAGCTGCTGAGCACGGCGCGTCAGCAGGGCTACGATACGACACGCTTGATCTGGCGCGCGTCGGATCGACAGATGGCCAAGACTTCAGACTAATTGCCTCCCGAGAACCAATGTGGGAGCGGGCTTGCTCGCGATGACGGACTTTCAATCAACCTCAGTGTTGAATGAGAAGGCCTCATCGCGAGCAAGCTCGCTCCCACATTTTTTATCCGCGTCAGCCTAAAAGTTCGCGCAGCACCTGGGTAAACGCCTGGGCGCTTTCTTCTTCGCCGGCATGGCGTCCGTCGCGCACCACCCATTGTCCGCCAACCATCACATCGCGCACCTGGCGATCCCCGCCGGCAAACAGCCAGCGATTGAGAATCCCGTCACCATGGGCCGTGGCCAGGTACGGATCGTTGCCATCGAGTACCAGCCAGTCGGCGCGCTTGCCGATTTCGAGAGCACCGACCGGTTGCCCCAAGGCCTGGGCGCCACCTTCCAGCGCCGCATCGAACAAGGTACGACCGACCATTGGCTGATCCGCCCGATACAAGCGGTTGCGGCGTTGGTCCCGCAGGCGCTGGCCATATTCCAACCAGCGCAACTCTTCGACCACACTGAGCGACACATGACTGTCGGAACCGATGCCCAGGCGCCCGCCTTGTGCGAGGAAGTCCACGGCTGGAAAAATTCCGTCGCCCAGGTTGGCTTCGGTGGTCAGGCACAGGCCGGCGATGGCCCGGCTCTTGGCCATGAGGCTGACTTCATCAGCGTTGGCGTGGGTCGCGTGGACCAGGCACCAGCGCTGATCCACCTCGGTGTTTTCGTACAGCCATTGCAACGGACGAGCGCCGCTCCAGCTCAGGCAATCGTCCACCTCTTTCTGCTGCTCGGCGATGTGGATATGTACCGGGCACTGACGGTCGCTCGCAGCCAGCACTTCCTGGATTTGTCCAGGTGTCACGGCGCGCAGGGAGTGAAAGCACAAACCCAGCGCCTGCGCCGGTTGTTTGGCCAGGACCGGCTGCAGGCGTGCTTGAAGTTTCAGGTAGTTCTCGCTGCTGTTGATGAAACGACGCTGTCCGTCATTGGGCGCCTGGCCGCCAAAACCGGAATGACTGTAGAGCACCGGCAGCAGCGTCAGGCCGATGCCGGCGGCGGTGGCGGCGTGGCTGATGCGCAACGCCAGTTCCGCCGGGTCGGCATAGGGCGCCCCGTCGGTGTCGTGGTGCACATAGTGGAATTCGGCGACCGAGGTGTAGCCGGCCTTGAGCATTTCGATGTACAGCTGCCGGGCGATGATGCCGAGCTGATCGGGACTGATCTTTCCGACAAGGCGGTACATCAAGTCGCGCCAGGTCCAGAAACTGTCATTGGGATTGCCCGCCACTTCCGCCAACCCGGCCATGGCGCGTTGGAAGGCGTGGGAGTGCAGGTTCGGCATGCCCGGCAACAGTGGACCGCCCAGCCGCTCGGCGCCATCTGCGTGGGAGTCGGCCTGGACATGAGTCAGGACGCCCTCGGCGCTGACCTCAAGACGTACAGCATTGGCCCATCCACTAGGCAGCAGCGCGCGTTCAGCAAAGAAGGCGGACATGGTTCAACCTCATCGTGCGTAATTTGTATATACATATACAGACGTTTGCCTGGCCGGTAAACTCCGGCAAGCTAGCATTCTTATTTGCAGAACAAGGAACCGCC
Organism: Pseudomonas sp. Tri1; assembly: GCF_017968885.1. Taxonomy (NCBI): domain Bacteria; kingdom Pseudomonadati; phylum Pseudomonadota; class Gammaproteobacteria; order Pseudomonadales; family Pseudomonadaceae; genus Pseudomonas; species Pseudomonas sp. Tri1. The sequence goes on from NZ_CP072913.1 coordinate 400,732, forward strand.
GTGCCGACTCCGCCTGCCAAACCGCCGCTGGCCGCAAACATGGGTGAAAGTCCGGCGCCCTTGTACGCCCGCGTCAAACAGATGATCACCCAGCAGATCGACAGTGGAAACTGGCCGCCGCATTACCGCGTGCCATCGGAAAGCGAACTGGTCAGCCAGTTGGGCTTCAGCCGCATGACCATCAACCGGGCCCTGCGGGAGATGACCGCTGATGGCCTGTTGGTGCGCATGCAGGGGGTCGGCACCTTTGTGGCTGAACCCAAAAGCCAGTCCGCGTTGTTCGAAGTGCATAACATCGCCGACGAAATCGCTTCCCGCGGCCATCGTCACACATGCCAGGTCATCACTCTGGAAGAAGAAGCCGCCGGTTCCGAACGGGCCTTGGCCCTGGACATGCGTGAAGGGCAGAAGGTGTTCCACTCGTTGATCGTGCATTTTGAAAACGACATCCCCGTGCAAATCGAGGACCGTTTCGTTAATGCACTGGTGGCGCCGGACTATCTCAAGCAGGACTTTACCTTGCAAACCCCCTACGCCTATCTGAACCAGGTCGCGCCGTTGACTGAAGGCGAACATGTGGTCGAAGCGATCCTGGCCGAACCGAGCGAGTGCAAGCTGCTGCAGATCGAGCGGGGCGAGCCATGCCTGTTGATCCGTCGCCGGACCTGGTCCGGGCGCCAGCCGGTGACGGCCGCGCGCCTGATTCATCCCGGCTCCCGTCATCGCCTGGAAGGACGATTTCATAAATGAGTGACTTGAAGGTTTTACGCGCTGCGGATTATCCACGCATGCCGTGGAAAAATGGCGGCGGCAGCACCGAGGAAATCACTCGCGATGCCGGAACCGGCCTGGAGGGCTTCGGCTGGCGTCTGTCGATTGCCGACATCGCTGAGTCGGGCGGTTTTTCTACATTCACCGGTTACGAGCGGATCATCAGCGTCTTGCAGGGTGATGGCATGACACTGAACGTCGACGGTCAAGTCACGCGGCCATTGCACCCGCTGGACCCCTTTGCGTTCAGCGGCGAGAGCCATGTCTATTGCACGTTGCTGGGCGGACCTATCCGTGACTTCAACCTGATCTATGCGCCGCAGCGTTACCGCGTGCGATTGCAGTGGTTGGGAGGCCGACAGCGGTTTTTCAGCGAGGCGGGGACGGTGCTGGTGTTCAGCGCGGCCCCGGGATTGGCGATCGAGATTGGCGAGTCCGCCGTCAACCTGGGCCTCTACGACTGCTTGCAATTGAGCGGTAACACCGGGCTGCTGGACATCTCCAGCCACGGCCAATGCTGCGTGATCGAGCTGACTGCCCACTGACTTCAGCCCTGTCCCCCTGTGGTGAGGGGATAAATTCCCTCACCACAGATAATTCCCTCGTCAGATAAGTCTTTCGCCGTTTCCCTCGCGCACCAACTTGTTACCGAATGCCCCACTGTGGCGCAATACCACGCGTTCATGACGGTATTCCCTCATCTCAAAAATACCCCGCAGAAATTTCATCTGCCTGCCAAACCCTTCAACTAAAGGCCTTCAGGCCAATTCCAAAAGCGTTCTTGATCCGTCCTTTCAGAAGTTGGCCGCTTGATTGCATATGCTTGTACATACAAGTAAAGACGTATGCGTATGAGTCGCCGATATTCAACGCAACGTTCGCTAAATCGCTGCCCACTGCCCGGGCTGGTATGGATTGATCGCTGAGGAGTTTTTGCTGTGACCGACGCTACCCAAAAACCTGAAAAATACCGTGACGTTGAAATTCGCGCCCCTCGCGGTAACACGCTGACCGCCAAGAGCTGGCTGACTGAAGCGCCGCTGCGCATGTTGATGAACAACCTCGACCCGGAAGTCGCCGAGAACCCCAAGGAACTGGTGGTTTACGGTGGCATTGGCCGCGCGGCGCGTAACTGGGAGTGCTATGACAAGATCGTCGAAAGCCTCACCAACCTCAATGACGACGAAACTTTGCTGGTGCAATCCGGCAAGCCGGTCGGCGTGTTCAAGACCCACAGCAATGCACCTCGCGTCCTGATCGCCAACTCCAATCTGGTTCCACATTGGGCCAGTTGGGAACACTTCAACGAACTCGACGCCAAGGGCCTGGCCATGTACGGCCAGATGACCGCCGGCAGCTGGATCTACATCGGCAGCCAGGGCATCGTGCAGGGCACCTACGAAACCTTCGTCGAAGCCGGTCGCCAGCATTACAACGATGACCTGAAAGGCAAGTGGGTCCTGACCGCCGGCCTGGGTGGCATGGGCGGTGCGCAACCGTTGGCCGCGACCCTGGCCGGTGCTTGCTCGCTGAACATCGAATGCCAGCAGGTGAGTATCGATTTCCGCCTCAAGACCCGCTACGTCGACGAGCAGGCCACTGACCTGGATGACGCCTTGGCGCGTATTGCGAAATACACCGCAGAAGGCAAGGCGATTTCCATCGCGCTGTGTGGGAACGCTGCCGAAATCCTGCCGGAAATGGTCCGTCGTGGCGTGCGCCCGGACATGGTTACCGACCAGACCAGTGCCCACGACCCCCTCAACGGTTACCTGCCGGCCGGCTGGACCTGGGACCAATACCGTGCCCGCGCCAAGACCGAACCCGCCGCCGTGGTGAAGGCCGCCAAGCAGTCGATGGCCGTGCACGTAAAAGCCATGCTGGCCTTCCAGAAAATGGGCGTGCCGACCTTCGACTACGGCAACAACATCCGCCAGATGGCCCAGGAAGAGGGCGTCGAGAATGCCTTCGATTTCCCAGGCTTCGTACCGGCCTACATCCGTCCGCTGTTCTGCCGCGGTATCGGCCCGTTCCGTTGGGCCGCGCTGTCGGGTGATCCGCAGGACATCTACAAGACCGATGCCAAGGTCAAGGAGTTGATTCCCGACGACGCTCATCTGCACAACTGGCTGGACATGGCGCGTGAGCGCATCAGCTTCCAGGGTCTGCCAGCGCGTATCTGCTGGGTCGGCCTGGGCCTGCGGGCCAAGTTGGGCCTGGCGTTCAACGAAATGGTGCGCAGCGGCGAATTGTCGGCCCCGATCGTGATTGGCCGCGATCACCTGGACTCCGGCTCCGTGGCCAGCCCCAACCGTGAAACCGAATCCATGCAGGACGGTTCCGACGCGGTCTCCGACTGGCCGCTGCTCAATGCCTTGCTCAACACCGCCAGTGGCGCGACCTGGGTTTCGCTGCACCACGGTGGCGGCGTCGGCATGGGCTTCTCCCAGCATTCGGGCATGGTGATTGTCTGCGACGGTACCGATGAAGCGGCCGAGCGCATTGCCCGCGTGCTGCACAACGACCCGGCCACTGGCGTGATGCGCCATGCCGATGCCGGTTACCAGATCGCTATCGACTGCGCCAAGGAACAGGGGCTTAACCTGCCGATGATCACCGGCAAGTAACCCCGGAGCCCATGTGGGAGCGAGCTTGCTCGCGATGAGGGCGTGTCAGTCGATGCAACAGGTACCGACCCACCGCCATCGCGAGCAAGCTCGCTCCCACAGGGATGAATTCCAGAGCAATCCACAGAGGTTGAACCATGGCTGTCAGTAGCACACGCGCAAGCAGCAAGCCGTTGATCGAGAAACGCTCGATCGACTACATCCCGGAAGTGGAGAGACACGGCCGGTTGTTGAGCCAGTTCACCCTCTGGATGGGTGCCAACCTGCAAATCACGGCCATTGTCACCGGCGCATTGGCGGTGGTGCTGGGTGGTGATGTGTTCTGGTCGTTGATCGGTTTGCTGATCGGCCAACTGCTCGGCGGCGGCGTCATGGCGTTGCATGCCGCGCAAGGGCCCAAGCTCGGCCTGCCGCAGATGATCTCCAGCCGGGTGCAGTTTGGTGTTTATGGCGCGGCCATTCCGATCGTGCTGGTGTGCCTGATGTACCTGGGTTTCACCGCAACCGGAACCGTGCTTTCCGGCCAGGCGCTGGGCCAGTTGTTTGGCGTCAGCGACAGTGTTGGCATCCTCATTTTCGCCAGTGTCATTGTGCTGGTCACGGTGCTCGGTTATCGGGTAATTCACTTCATTGGCCGTGTCGCCAGCGTCATTGGTGTGATTGCCTTTGTTTACCTGTTCGCCCGCCTGATGAGCCAGACGGACGTTGGCGTACTCCTGAACATCCGCCATTTCAGCTGGAGCAGTTTCCTGCTGGCGGTGTCGCTCGCGGCATCCTGGCAGATCGCCTTCGGCCCCTACGTGGCTGACTATTCGCGTTACCTGCCGAGCAAGACTTCCTCGGTGAAAACCTTTTTTGCCGCAGGCGCCGGCTCAGTCATCGGCGCGCAGGTGGCGATGATCCTCGGCGTGTTTGCTGCCGCCTCGGCCAATGGGCAGTTTGCGGGTCACGAAGTGGCCTACATCGTTGGCCTGGGTGGTACCGGTGCCACCGCCGCGCTGTTGTACTTCAGCATCGCGTTCGGCAAGGTCACCATTTCCACGCTGAACTCCTACGGCAGCTTCATGTGCATTGCGACCATCATCAGCGGTTTTCGTGGTCACCTGAACGTCACACGCTTGCAGCGTCTGGTCTTCGTGCTGGCCATCGTCGGCACCGCGACTCTGATCGCGCTGCTCGGCCAGCACTCGTTCCTCGGTGCGTTCAAGTCCTTCATCCTGTTCTTGCTGGCGTTCTTTACGCCTTGGAGCGCGATCAACCTGGTGGACTACTACTGCATCACTCGCGAGCGCTATGACGTGCCGGCACTGGCGGACCCGAACGGTCGCTACGGTCGTTGGAATGCCCTTGGTATCAGCGTCTATGTCTTCGGTGTACTGGTTCAACTGCCGTTCATTGCCACCAAGTTCTATACCGGTCCGTTGGTGGAAGCGATGGGGGGTGTGGATATTTCCTGGATCATCGGTCTGGTGGTCCCGGCGGGGCTGTATTACGTCGCCGCCAAGAAGTGGCATAGCGCTGTACCCGATCAATTGATCCTGCCGATCGAGCAGGACGCGGTTGACGCACAACCGAGCAGGGCGGGCCGCCTCCAAGCGGTCTGATGGGACGTTGACAGGGCTGGATGCCTCTTGACTGCCGTAAGCCAATTCACTGATTAGGAGCGTCACACAATGAAATCGAACAAGACCCTGCTGACCACGTTGCTTTCCATGGGCCTGCTGGCCAGCGCTGGCGCCACACAAGCGGCGGGTTGGTGCGAGTCGGGCAAACCGGTGAAGTTCGCCGGCCTGAACTGGGAAAGCGCCATGCTGCTGACCGACGTCCTGCAAGTGGTGCTGGAAAAAGGCTACGACTGCAAGACCGACAGCCTGCCAGGCAACTCCATCACCATGGAGAACGCCCTGAGCAGCAACGACATCCAGGTGTTTGCCGAGGAGTGGGTCGGCCGCAGCGAAGTCTGGAACAAGGCCGAGAAGGCCGGCAAGGTGGTCGGCGTAGGTGCGCCGGTGGTGGGCGCCATCGAAGGTTGGTATGTGCCGCGCTACGTGATTGAAGGCGACGCCAAGCGCAAGCTCCAAGCCAAGGCTCCAGGCCTGAAGAACATCGCTGACCTGGGCCAGTACGCCGCCGTGTTCAAGGACCCGGAAGAACCATCCAAGGGCCGTTTCTACAACTGCCCGGCCGGTTGGACCTGTGAGCTGGACAACAGCGAAATGCTGAAAAGCTATGGCCTGGAAAAAACCTACACCAACTTCCGCCCTGGCACCGGCCCGGCCTTGGATGCGGCGGTGCTGTCGAGCTACAAGCGTGGCGAGCCGATCCTGTTCTACTACTGGTCGCCGACGCCGCTGATGGGCCAGGTGGACCTGGTGAAACTGGAAGAAAAACCCGGCGTGGATAAAAGCGTGAGCATCAAGGTCGGCCTGTCCAAGACCTTCCACGACGAAGCTCCGGAACTGGTGGCAGTGCTGGAAAAGGTCAACCTGCCGATCGACATCCTGAACCAGAACCTCGGCCGTATGGCCAAGGAGCGGATCGAGTCGCCGAAACTGGCGAAGATCTTCCTGAAGGAACATCCTGAAGTCTGGCACGCCTGGGTCAGTGAAGACGCTGCCAAGAAAATCGACGCGGCTCTGTAGGTCGAATACCCCCGGCCAACCCTAGGGCTGGCCGGGACGTTCACTGCATCCACTTGATCGAGAGTCTCTTATGTTTCCCGAAAGCTTTACCTTCTCCATCGCCGACTGGGTCAACGGTTGGGTCGACTCCCTGGTGACCAACTATGGCGATGTGTTCCGGCACATCTCCGACACCTTGCTGTGGGCCATCGTCAACCTCGAAGGCCTGCTGCGCATGGCGCCCTGGTGGCTGATGCTGGCCATCGTTGGCGGCATTGCCTGGCATGCCACCCGCAAGGTCGTGGCCACGGCAGTGATCGTCGGCCTGCTGTTTCTGGTGGGCGCGGTGGGCCTGTGGGACAAACTGATGCAGACCCTCGCCCTGATGCTGGTGGCGACGCTGATCTCGGTATTGATCGGCATTCCGCTGGGCATTCTTTCGGCGCGCAGCAATCGCCTGCGTTCGGTGCTGATGCCATTGCTGGACATCATGCAGACCATGCCGAGTTTCGTGTACCTGATTCCGGTGTTGATGCTGTTTGGCCTGGGCAAGGTCCCGGCGATTTTCGCCACGGTGATCTACGCTGCGCCGCCACTGATTCGCTTGACCGACCTGGGCATCCGCCAGGTGGACGGCGAAGTCATGGAAGCCATCAACGCCTTCGGCGCCAACCGTTGGCAACAGCTGTTCGGCGTGCAACTGCCCCTGGCCCTGCCAAGCATCATGGCCGGGATCAACCAGACCACCATGATGGCCCTGTCGATGGTCGTCATCGCTTCGATGATCGGCGCCCGAGGCCTGGGTGAAGATGTGCTGGTTGGCATCCAGACCCTCAACGTCGGACGCGGCCTCGAAGCGGGGCTGGCAATCGTGATTCTCGCCGTGGTCATCGACCGCATTACCCAGGCCTATGGTCGTCCTCGGCATGAGGTGAGCAAATGAGCAACGCAGCCATCAGCAAGATCGAAGTCAAGAACGTCTTCAAGATTTTCGGCAATCGCTCCAAGGAAGCCCTGGAGCTGATCCGCCAAAACAAGACCAAGGACCAGGTACTGGCCGAAACCGGTTGCGTGGTCGGCGTGAACGACCTGTCGCTGAGTATCGGCACTGGCGAGATCTTCGTGATCATGGGCCTGTCCGGCTCCGGCAAGTCCACCCTGGTGCGGCACTTCAACCGGCTGATCGACCCCACCAGCGGCGCGATCCTGGTGGACGGTGAAGACATCCTGCAACTGGACATGGACGCCCTGCGCGAATTTCGCCGGCACAAGATCAGCATGGTGTTCCAGAGCTTCGGCCTGTTGCCCCACAAGAGCGTGCTGGACAACGTCGCCTATGGCTTGAAAGTGCGCGGCGAGAGCAAGCAGGTGTGCGCCGAGCGGGCGCTGCACTGGATCAACACCGTGGGCCTGAAGGGCTACGAGAACAAATACCCGCACCAGCTCTCCGGTGGCATGCGCCAGCGCGTGGGCCTGGCCCGCGCCTTGGCGGCGGACACCGACATCATCCTGATGGACGAGGCCTTCAGCGCCCTCGACCCGCTGATCCGCGCGGAAATGCAGGACCAGTTGCTGGAGCTGCAAAAGACCCTGCACAAGACCATCGTGTTCATCACCCACGACCTCGACGAGGCCGTGCGTATCGGCAACCGCATTGCGATTCTCAAGGACGGCAAGCTGATCCAGGTCGGCACACCCCGGGAGATCCTGCACTCGCCGGCGGATGAGTATGTCGATCGGTTTGTGCAGCGGCGTGCGGCGGTGGTTTGAGGAATTTGTGGTGGCTGGGCTGGCCCCATCGCGAGCAAGCTCGCTCCCACAATGGGATCTCTCCTGTTCACAAACTCTGTGTCCAAAGGAAATCCCTGTGGGAGCGAGCTTGCTCGCGATAGGGCCGGCAAAGCTGCATCAATGTTCAAGTTGTAAGCACGAGGTTGAAGATGTCCCAGGCTGAAAAAATCGTAATCGCCGATGCCCCGTTGCGTTGGCAGGATGTGGTCGCTGTCGCCCGCTTCGGTGCTGTGCTTGAGCTGTCGGCCCAGGCCTGGGCGCGGATCGACAATGCCCAGGCCATCGTCCAGCGCATCGTCGTAAGTGGCGAGCGGGCCTACGGCGTCAACACCGGCCTGGGGGCCTTGTGCAATGTCTCGCTCAAGGACGAACAACTCAGCCAACTGTCACGCAACACCCTGCTCAGCCATGCCTGTGGCGTGGGCACGCCGCTTTCCGATGAGCAAACCCGGGCGATTCTCTGCGCCGCCATCCTCAATTACAGCCACGGAAAATCCGGCATTCACCGCCGGGTGGTCGAAGCTTTGCTGGCGCTGCTCAATCGCGGGATCACGCCGCAAGTGCCGTCCCAGGGTTCGGTGGGTTACCTGACCCACATGGCCCATATCAGCATCGCGCTGCTGGGCGTTGGCAATGTCAGCTATCGTGGGCAAATAGTCCCGGCGCAACAGGCCCTGGCCGCAGAGGGCTTGCAACCGGTGCAACTGGGGGCCAAGGACGGTCTGTGCCTGGTCAACGGCACGCCGTGCATGACCGGCCTCAGTTGCCTGGCCCTGGCCGATGCAACGCGGCTGGTGCAATGGGCCGATGTGATCGGTGCCATGAGCTTCGAGGCCCAGCGCGGACAGATCGCCGCGTTCGATGCCGAGATCATCGCCCTCAAGCCGCACCCAGGCATGCAGCAGGTCGGGGTCAATTTGCGGGCCTTGCTCGACGGCAGTGAAGTCATCGCCTCGAGCCTGGGCATTCGCACTCAGGATGCCCTGAGCATCCGCTCGATCCCCCAAGTGCACGGTGCCGCTCGCGATCAGTTGGAGCATGCCCGTAAACAGATCGAAACCGAACTCAACGCCACCACCGATAACCCGCTGTTACTGGGTACGCCGGAAAACTTCCGGGTCATGTCCCAGGCCAACCCTCACGGCCAATCGGTGGCGTTGGCGGCGGACCTGCTGGCGATTGCCATGGCCGAGATCGGCTCCATCGCCGAGCGCCGCCTCGACCGCTTGATCAACCCCCACGTCAGTGGCCTGCCGGCCTTTCTGGTGGCCAACCCTGGCGTGAATTCGGGGATGATGATCGTGCAGTATGTCGCCGCTTCGCTGTGCGCGGAAAATCGCCAACTGGCGCAACCGGCGGTGCTCGACAATTTCGTCACTTCAGGGCTGCAGGAAGATCACTTGAGCATGGGCACCAACGCCGCCCTGAAGCTGCATCGAGCGCTGGAAAACTGCACGCAGATCCTCGCCATTGAATACTTGCTGGCGGCCCAGGCCTTTGAATTTCTCAAGGCGCAGCACTTCGGTGCTGGCACCGATATCGCCTGGAAACTGCTGCGTGAGCGCGTTCCGGCCTACGACCAGGACCGCTGGCTGGCGCCGGACATCGCCAGCGCCGCCGCGCTGCTTAAAGACCCAACCGTGTTGCACAACGCTTTACCGAATTTGAATTGATCGAAAACCGCCAGCGTGCCAAGGCATCCATCGCCCAAAAGGCGAGGGTGACGGATAACGGAACATTCCGGAGCGACCGGCGGGTGAAAACAAAACTCTCAAAAGGAGCAATACATGACTGCCTTAAACCTGATTCCCGGCCAACTGAGCCTTGCTCAATTGCGTGACATCTATCAGCAACCCGTGACCCTGAGCCTCGACGCCAGCGCCTCGGCGCAGATCGAGGCCAGTGTCGCCTGCGTTGAGCAGATCCTTGCCGAGAACCGCACTGCCTACGGCATCAACACCGGTTTTGGCTTGTTGGCCTCGACCCGCATCGCCAGCGAAGACCTGGAAAACCTGCAGCGCTCCCTGGTGCTGTCCCATGCCGCCGGTGTGGGCGAGCCGATCAGTGATGCGTTGGTCCGGCTGGTCATGGTGCTCAAGGTCAACAGCCTGAGCCGGGGTTTTTCCGGGATCCGCCGGCAGGTGATCGATGCGCTGATCGCGCTGATCAATGCCGAGGTCTATCCGCATATTCCGCTCAAAGGTTCGGTCGGTGCTTCTGGTGACCTGGCACCGCTGGCGCACATGTCCCTGGTGCTGCTGGGCGAGGGTAAGGCTCGTTACAAGGGCGAATGGCTGCCGGCTGTCGAGGCGCTGAAAGTCGCCGGCCTGGCGCCGCTGACGCTGGCGGCGAAAGAAGGCCTGGCGCTGCTCAACGGCACCCAGGTGTCCACCGCGTTTGCCCTGCGTGGCCTGTTCGAGGGCGAAGACCTGTTCGCCGGTGCCCTGGCCCTGGGCAGCCTGACAGTGGAAGCGGTGCTCGGCTCGCGCTCGCCGTTCGATGCGCGCATCCATGCCGCTCGCGGCCAGAGGGGCCAGATCGATGTCGCGGCGGCGTACCGTGATCTGCTGGGCGAGCGCAGTGAAGTTTCCGATTCACACCAGAACTGCGACAAGGTCCAGGACCCCTACTCCCTGCGCTGCCAGCCGCAAGTGATGGGCGCCTGCCTGACCCAGTTCCGCCAGGCCGCCGAAGTGCTGGTGATCGAGGCCAATGCGGTGTCGGATAACCCGCTGGTGTTCGCCGCCGAGGGCGACGTGATTTCCGGCGGCAACTTCCACGCCGAACCGGTGGCGATGGCGGCCGACAACATGGCCTTGGCGATTGCCGAAATCGGCTCCCTGAGCGAGCGCCGTATTTCGTTGATGATGGACAAGCACATGTCGCAACTGCCGCCGTTCCTGGTGGCCAACGGCGGGGTGAACTCCGGCTTCATGATTGCCCAGGTTACCGCGGCTGCCCTGGCCAGCGAAAACAAGGCCCTGTCCCATCCCCATTCGGTGGACAGCCTGCCGACCTCGGCCAACCAGGAAGACCACGTTTCCATGGCCCCGGCCGCCGGCAAGCGTTTGTGGGAAATGGCCGAGAACACCCGTGGAATTCTGGCGGTGGAATGGCTGGCGGCATGCCAGGGGCTGGACCTGCGTGGCGGTTTGAAGACCTCCGCGAAGCTGGAACAGGCCCGCGCGCTCTTGCGTGCAGACGTACCGTTTTATGAGAAGGACCGGTTCTTTGCGCCGGACATCAATGCGGCCAGTGAACTGTTGGCCAGTCGTTGCTTGAACGAGCTGGTCACAGCGCAATTGCTGCCGAGCCTGTAAGGGCCTCATCGCGAGCAAGCTCGCTCCCACAGGGGATCGGTGTCGAACCCCATTTGGGGTACGCCCCTGATCCCTGTGGGAGCGAGCCTGCTCGCGAATCGATTTTGAATGAGACGAGGAGACTCGGGATGAAAACCCTCTGGCAAAACTGCCACGCCGCCACCATGGCCCAGGGCGTCTACTCGATCATCGAAGACGCCGCCATCGTTACCCTGGGCGAGCACATTCAATGGATCGGCCCGCGCGCGGAGCTGCCCGCCGGAGACTACCCGGCGGTTACGGACCTCAAGGGCGCCTGGGTCACTCCGGGGCTGATCGACTGCCACACCCACACGGTGTTTGGTGGCAACCGCAGCGGTGAGTTCGAACAGCGTCTGCAAGGCGTCAGCTACGCCGAGATCGCGGCGGCCGGCGGTGGCATCGCCAGCACCGTGCGTGCCACTCGCGCCGCCAGTGAAGACGAGCTGTTCGCCAGCGCCGCCAAACGCCTGCAAAGCCTGATGCGCGACGGCGTGACCACGGTGGAAATCAAGTCCGGCTACGGCCTGGACCTGGCCAGCGAACGCAAAATCCTGCGCGTCATCCGTCGCCTTGGCGCCGAACTGCCGGTCAGCGTTCGCAGCACCTGTCTGGCGGCCCACGCCTTGCCACCGGAATACAAAGATCAGGCCGATGATTACATTGAGCACATCTGCACCGAGATGCTGCCAGCGCTGGCGGCCGAAGGGCTGGTGGATGCGGTGGATGCCTTTTGCGAATACCTGGCGTTTTCCCCGGCACAAGTCGAGCGGGTGTTTATCACTGCTCAACAACTGGGGCTGCCAGTGAAGCTGCACGCCGAGCAATTGTCGTCCCTGCACGGTTCAAGCCTGGCGGCGCGTTACCAGGCGCTGTCGGCCGATCACCTGGAATTCATGACCGAGGACGATGCCAGGGCCATGGCCGAGTCCGGCACGGTGGCGGTGCTGCTGCCAGGGGCGTTTTATTTCCTGCGCGAAACCCAACTGCCGCCCATGGACGCCCTGCGCAAGCACGGCGTGAAGATCGCCGTGGCCAGCGATCTCAACCCTGGCACCTCGCCGGCGCTGTCGCTGCGCTTGATGTTGAACATGGCCTGCACGTGCTTTCGGATGACCCCCGAAGAAGCCCTGGCCGGGGCGACTATTCATGCCGCCCAGGCCTTGGGTATGGCGGACACCCACGGTTCGCTGGAAGCCGGCAAAGTGGCGGATTTTGTCGCCTGGCACATCGACCGTCCGGCTGACCTGGCGTACTGGCTCGGTGGCGAACTGGAAAAACGCGTCGTGCGTCACGGCGTTGAAATCGATTGAGGAGAACGGCTGTGGAGAAGGTCCTGAATTTCAAGCAAGGGCGCGTGCCGCTGTTGATCAGCATGCCCCATGCCGGCCTGCGTCTGACCCCGGCGGTAGAGGCCGGGTTGATCCCCGAGGCCCAGAGCCTGCCGGACACCGACTGGCATATTCCCCGGCTCTACGAGTTCGCTGCCGAATTGGGCGCCAGCACCCTGGCCGCTGAGTACTCTCGGTTCGTCATCGACCTGAATCGTCCTTCCGACGACAAGCCGATGTACGTCGGCGCCACCACTGGCTTGTACCCGGCGACGCTGTTCGATGGCGTGCCGTTGTTTCGCCAAGGGCTGGAGCCGTCGGCCGAGGAACGGGCGGCTTATTTGCAGCAGGTCTGGACGCCGTACCATCAGGCCTTGCAACAGGAACTGGCGCGGCTCAAGGCTGAGTTCGGCTATGCCTTGTTGTTCGATGCTCATTCGATCCGTTCGGTGATCCCGCACCTGTTCGACGGCAAGCTGCCGGATTTCAACCTGGGTACCTTCAACGGCGCCAGCTGCGACCCGGCGCTGGCCAGCCAGCTCGAAGCCATCTGCGCCCGCCATGGCGAATTCACCCATGTGCTCAACGGGCGTTTCAAGGGTGGACACATCACCCGACACTACGGCAACCCGGCCGAGCACATCCACGCGGTGCAACTGGAGCTGTGCCAGAGCACCTACATGGAAGAGTTCGAACCGTTCAACTACCGTGCGGATTTGGCGGAACCGACCCAGGTCGTGCTCATGCAATTGCTGGAAGGTTTGCTGGCGTGGGGGCGGCAGACGTACAAGAAATAAAGGCTTACGCGATTCTTCTGTGGCGAGGGGAGTCATCTGTGGGAGCAAAGCTTGCTCGCTATACAGGCGCCTCGGTTTCAGGGAAACGGCGGTGTCTTCAGCGCGGGCATGCCTTGCTCCCACAGATCCTCTCGCTACAGGTTTGTTTTGTTCTTGAGCCTCGGGCGGGAACGGTCGCCACTGTGCAAAACCGAGTCGCCACAGTTCACCTTCAGCCCCTCGGCGCTGCGTAATGTTCCGGTCACGGTGCAGCAAGACACCGACCTACAATAATCCGCTGCCGCACGAGACCTTCCCGATGAAAAGACTGTTCAAACGCTGTCTGTCGATCCTCTGCGGTACCGCCATCTTGAGCAGCGGGGCGATGGCTGCCGAGCCGGCGTCCTGCCAGGCCGTGCGCATGGGCGTGGTCAACTGGACCGACGTGATCGCCACCAGCGGCATGGCCGATGTACTGCTCACGGGCCTGGGCTACGAAAGCAAGCAGACCAGTGCCGTGCAACAGATCATCTTCGCCGGCATCCGCGACAAGCGCCTCGATATCTTCCTGGGCTACTGGAAACCGGCGATGGACAAGAACATCGCCCCGTTCCTGGCGGCCAACCAGGTGAAGGTGTTGGATAAGCCGAGTCTGTCTGATGCCCAGGCCACGCTGGCGGTGCCGGACTATGTGGCCGCCGCAGGGCTCAAGACTTTCGCCGACATCGCCCGATTCAAGGATCAACTGGGCGGCAAGATCTACGGCATCGAGCCGGGCAGTGGTGCCAACACCACCATCAAGACCATGATCGAAACCAACCACTTCGGCCTCAAGGACTTCAAGCTGATCGAATCCGGCGAGGCGGGCATGCTCGCCGCGGTGCAACGGGCGGTGAATCGCAAGGAGTTCGTGGTGTTCGTTGGCTGGACCCCGCACCCGATGAATATCAACATGAACATCACCTACCTGACCGGCAGTGAAGACGTCTACGGCCCGAACGAGGGCGCCGCAACTGTCTCCACCGTGACCGCGCCGGACTACGCCCAGCGGTGTCCGAACGTGAACCGTTTGCTGGAGAACCTGAGCTTCACTGCCGCCCAGGAAAGCCAGTTGATGGTGCCGATCATGGAGCGCAAGACCCCCCAGGACGTGGCCCGGCAATGGTTGCGTGATCATCCTGAGGACCTTCAGCGCTGGCTGGCCGGTGTCACCAGCTTCGACGGCAAGGATGGCGTGGCGGCGGTGCAGGCCAGTCTAAAGAACTGACCCAATTTTCTGGACACTGATAACTCCTGTGGCGAGGGGATAAATCCCCTCGCCACAGGTTGCACTTCGTCCAAGGACATATCTGGTTGTCACTCCTATGGCTTACCCACTCTCCCAGGCGATGTCAGCCTTCATCGACAAAACCCTGAGCTTCAACACCTCGGACAACAGCCTTGCCGGCTCGCGTCAGGCCTACGCTCAAATGTGCCGGGCGTTCACCCCGCCGCGCCCGGAGGCGTTGGCGGTCGAGGATTTCGAGTTGGCTGGCGTGGCCGTACGGGCCTATCACCCCAAGATCGCTGCGCCGGCCGAAGGCTGGCCGTGCATGCTCTACCTGCACGGAGGCGGTTGGGTGGTGGGGGACCTGGACTCCCATGACTTCATCTGCATGGAGCTGGCCACCACCCTTGGCGTGCTGGTCGTGGCGGTGGATTATCGGCTGGCCCCGGAGCATCCGTTTCCTGCGGGGTTCGAAGATTGCCTCGCGGTGTGGCGCGATCTGACGAGCGCCCCCTTTGCCATCGACCCTCACCGTCGGCTGGTGGCCGGTGACAGCGCCGGGGGTAACCTTGCCGCTGCGTTATGCCTGGCCTTGCGCGATGCCGGGCATGCGTTGCCCCAGGCCCAGGTGCTGATTTATCCGGCCCTCGGTGGCCCGGCGCATCTGCCTTCGCGGCACGAGTGTGCCGATGCACCGTTGCTGAGCCGCCGCGATCTGGAGAGTTATCACGCTCTCTACCTGAACGACGCTCAACCGTCTGCCCAGGCCATGCCGTTGCTCGCCGATGACCTGAGCGGCCTGCCGCCGGCGCTGATCATCGTGGCGCAATGGGATCCGCTGCGCGACGACGGCGTCCTTTATAGCGAGCGGCTGAACGCCGCAGGGGTGGACGCTGTGCTGTATGTCGGCGGAGGACTGGTTCACGGTTGTCTACGTGGCCGGGGCCAGGTGCCAGAGGTCGATCAGATGTATCGCACTCTGCTGGCGTACCTGGCTGACACGCTTTGACTGCGCAGGGGGCATGCTCATTAAGGTAATTCGGGTTTATGATGCCGGACGGCAGACTAAATAGAAGTCCCTACAGGGATGACTCGACCCCTTACGGAGCGCTCAATGCAGACTTTGTACCCGCAGATCAAACCCCATGCCCGGCACGATCTGGCTGTCGATGACACCCACACGCTCTACGTCGATGAAAGCGGCTCCCCCGAAGGCCTGCCGGTGGTGTTCATCCACGGCGGCCCGGGAGCGGGTTGCGATGCGCAGAGCCGTCGCTACTTCGATCCGAACCTCTATCGCATCGTCACCTTCGATCAGCGGGGTTGTGGTCGTTCCACGCCTCATGCCAGCCTCGAGAACAACACCACCTGGGATCTGGTCGAAGACCTGGAGCGCATTCGCAAGCACCTGGGCATCGAAAAGTGGGTGCTGTTTGGTGGCTCCTGGGGCTCGACCCTGGCCCTGGCCTACGCCCAGACCCATCCGGAGCGGGTACACGGGATGATTCTGCGTGGGATCTTTCTCTGCCGTCCGCAGGAAATCGAGTGGTTCTATCAGGCCGGTGCAAGCCGCCTGTTTCCCGACTACTGGCAGGACTACATCGCACCGATCCCGCTGGACGAACGCGACGACCTGCTCAGCGCCTTCCACAAGCGCCTGACCGGCAATGACCAGATCGCCCAGATGCACGCGGCCAAGGCCTGGTCCACATGGGAGGGGCGTACCGCGACCCTGCGCCCGAATCCGCTGGTGGTCGATCGCTTCTCCGAGCCGCAGCGTGCGCTGTCGATCGCCCGGATCGAATGCCATTACTTCACCAACAACGCCTTCCTCGAACCCAACCAGCTGATTCGGGATATGGGCAAGATCGCCCATTTGCCGGGCGTCATCGTGCATGGCCGTTACGACGTGATCTGCCCGCTGGACAATGCCTGGGAACTGCACCAGAACTGGCCCAACAGCGAATTGCAGGTGATCCGCGACGCCGGTCACGCAGCTTCCGAGCCGGGCATCACCGATGCGCTGGTGCGTGCCGCTGCGCAAATGGCCCGACGCTTGCTAGACCTGCCGCCCGAAGAAGCATGAAGGGGTTGTTGCAACGGGTTCGCGGCGCCCGGGTCGAAGTTGCAGGCGAGATCGTTGGCGCGGTAGACCAGGGCTTGCTGGTGCTGGTGGCCGTCGAGCCCGGGGATACCCGGGCCAGCGCCGACAAACTCCTGCATAAGCTGCTTAACTATCGGGTATTCAGTGACGCCGACGGCAAGATGAACCTGTCCTTGGCAGACGTCGGCGGCGGTTTGTTGCTGGTGTCGCAGTTCACCCTGGCAGCGGACACCAAAAGTGGCTTGCGCCCGAGCTTTTCGACGGCCGCGCCTCCGTTGCTGGGAGAAGAATTGTTCAACTATTTGCTCAGCCAAGCGAAACAGGTGCATGGCACTGTGGCATCAGGTAGATTCGGCGCCGACATGCAAGTGCATCTGGTCAACGATGGTCCGGTAACCTTTCTGTTACAGGTCTGAAAGTGTCTGAAACATCTTTTCGGGTCTGTTTCGAGGCTAAACGGGGAGTTTTCTCGATAAATACTTTGCTATCCCTGATGCGTTGTCACGCGGCCTACTAGATAATCGCGCGCTACGGGGGATCAGCGTTCGCTGGTCCATTTGACTTAGGTAGAGACTTGTCCTGGTCCGTTTGGGGAATCATTTTCTCCCACCGGAGTCGGAACAATGCTCGCCAACTTGGCAAGAGTGGTCCGCGGGGGTGGTTTTTCAATGCCGATACCCTGCAGATACTTTATCTGGCCGTTGGTTTTTTGATCTGTTTTCGGCGAGGGTTGCTCGTGATTGTTAGTCCCTGTAATGCACAAAAGATGTCTGCCAAACGGTTTAGAAACGCTCTGGTAGCGGGCTCGGCCCTGTTGTGCCTGTTCGGCGCGGGCCAACTGTGGGCATTCAGCCTGGATGATGTATCGGCGAAGGCTCAAGAACTGGCCGGGCAAAAATTCGAAGCCCCGCGCAGCAATCTGCCGAACGAATTCCGCGAAATGAAATTCGCTGACTATCAAAAAATCCGTTTCCGCACCGAAAAAGCCGAATGGGCCGACCAGAAGACCCCGTTCAGGCTGTCCTTCTATCACCAGGGGATGCATTTCGACACCCCGGTGAAAATCAACGAAATCACCGCGACCACCGTCGAAGAGATCAAGTACGACCCGTCGCGCTTCGATTTCGGTGACGTGAAGTTCGACCCCAAGGCCACCGAACAGTTGGGCTATGCGGGTTTCCGTGTGCTGTACCCGATCAACAAGGCCGACAAGCAAGACGAAATCATGACCATGCTGGGCGCGAGCTACTTCCGCGTCATTGGCAAGGGTCAGACTTACGGCTTGTCCGCCCGCGGCATGGCCATCGACACCGCCTTGCCATCCGGTGAGGAATTCCCGCGCTTTCGCGAATTCTGGATCCAGCGCCCGAAACCGACCGACAAGCACCTGGTGATCTTCGCCCTGCTGGATTCGCCGCGGGCAACTGGCGCCTATCGCCTGACCTTGCGCCCGGGCACCGACACCATCGTAGACGTGAAATCGCGCATGTTCCTGCGTGACCGCGTGACCAAGCTGGGCGTTGCCCCGCTTACAAGCATGTTCCTGTTCGGCGCCAACCAACCGTCCAAAGTGCTGAACTACCGTCGCGAACTGCACGATTCCAGTGGCCTGTCGATCCACGCCGGTAACGGCGAGTGGATCTGGCGCCCGCTGAACAACCCGAAACACCTGGCCGTGAGCAACTTCTCGGTAGAAAACCCGCGTGGTTTCGGCCTGCTGCAACGGGGTCGTGACTTCAGCCACTACGAAGACCTGGACGACCGCTACGAAAAACGTCCAAGCGCCTGGATCGAACCGAAGGGCGATTGGGGCAAGGGCTCTGTCGACCTGGTGGAAATTCCGACCGCCGACGAGACCAACGACAACATCGTAGCGTTCTGGAGCCCGGAAAAACTGCCGGAGCCAGGCCAGCCGCTGGACTTCTCCTACCGTCTGCATTGGACCCTCGACGAAGCCAACCTGCATTCGCCGGACAGCGCCTGGGTCAAGCAGACCCTGCGTTCCACCGGGGACGTGAAGCAATCCAACCTGATCCGTCAACCGGACGGGAGCGTCGCCTACCTGGTGGATTTCGAAGGTCCGTCCCTGCAAGCCCTGCCGGAAAACGCCGACGTGCGTAGCCAGGTGAGCGTCGGCGACAACGCCGAGATCGTCGAGAACAGCGTGCGCTACAACCCTGAAACCAAGGGCTGGCGCTTGACGTTGCGCATGAAGATCAAAGACCCGGGCAAGGCGACCGAGATGCGCGCCGCGCTGGTCCGGCCGCTTGTTCCGGTCGAGGAACCTGCCGCGTCGCATTCGGTGACCACCCTGGCCAAGGCCGACAAGATCGCCAAGCAACAGAACGAGAAAGAGAAAGAAAAAGAGCAAGGAACAGAGAAGGAAAAAGAAGCCAAGGCCGTCAAGGCGGCGTCCGCCGCTGTTGAGGCGACCCCAACCCCGCAGGAACCGGAACAGACTGAGCAAGTCCTGACCGAGACCTGGAGCTATCAGTTGCCTGCCGATGAGTAATACTTCAGTACAGCCAGAGTCTCTCAGCGAGTATCTGGCACATTTGCCCATGACCGACGAGCAGCGCGCCGAGCTGGCGGGCTGCTCGTCTTTCAGCGAATTGCACGAACGCTTGTCGTCTTCGACCTTCGATGCACCTGCCGAGGCGGCACAAGCCTCGGTGGGCCGTCGCCTGACCCTGAGCACCGCCGAGGAGCTCGAGGACGCCGAGATGCTGTCGGTCGACGCCAGCGGTCGCGTGCGCCTGAAGGCTACGCCACCGATTCGTCGGACCAAGGTCGTGCCGGAACCGTGGCGTACCAATATCCTGGTGCGTGGCTGGCGCCGCCTGACCGGCCGCACCAACCCGCCGAAGCCGCCCAAGGATGAGCGTGTGCTGCCCCATGCGCGCTGGCGTACCGTGGGGTCGACCCGCCGCTACATCCTGCTGATATTGATGCTCGGCCAGACCATCGTGGCTGGCTGGTACATGAAAGGCATCATGCCCTACCAGGGCTGGTCGTTCGTGGACCTGGAAGAAGTCCTGCACCAACCGCTGTTGCAGACCGCCACGCAAGTGCTGCCGTATGCGCTGCAAACCAGCATCCTGATTCTGTTCGGGATCCTGTTCTGCTGGGTGTCGGCAGGTTTCTGGACGGCGCTGATGGGCTTCCTCGAATTGCTCACCGGTCACGACAAGTACCGGATCTCCGGCGCCAGTGCCGGCAACGAGCCGATTCCCAAGGACGCCCGCACCGCGCTGGTGATGCCGATCTGCAACGAGGACGTGCCGCGGGTGTTCGCCGGTTTGCGCGCGACCTTCGAGTCGGTGGCCGCCACCGGTGACCTGGATCGTTTCGACTTCTTCGTGCTCAGCGACAGTAACGAAAGCGATATCTGCGTGGCCGAACAACAGGCCTGGCTGGATGTCTGCCGTGAAGCCGGGGGTTTCGGCAAGATCTTCTATCGCCGTCGTCGCCGCCGCGTGAAGCGCAAGAGCGGCAACCTCG
Organism: Pseudomonas sp. Tri1; assembly: GCF_017968885.1. NCBI lineage: Bacteria > Pseudomonadati > Pseudomonadota > Gammaproteobacteria > Pseudomonadales > Pseudomonadaceae > Pseudomonas > Pseudomonas sp. Tri1. Next base: position 420,859 of record NZ_CP072913.1, read on the forward strand.
ACGACTTCTGCCGTCGTTGGGGCAGCGATTACAAGTACATGGTCGTGCTCGACGCTGACAGCGTCATGAGCGGGACGTGCCTGACCAGCCTGGTGCGCTTGATGGAAGCCACGCCTGACGCCGGCATCATCCAGACTGCGCCGCGCGCGTCAGGCATGGACACGCTGTATGCGCGCATGCAGCAGTTCGCTACGCGGGTGTACGGTCCGCTGTTCACCGCCGGCCTGCACTTCTGGCAGTTGGGTGAATCCCACTACTGGGGCCACAACGCGATCATCCGCATGAAGCCGTTCATCGAGCACTGCGCCCTGGCGCCGTTGCCCGGTAAAGGCGCGTTCGCCGGTGCCATCCTGTCCCACGACTTCGTCGAAGCCGCGCTGATGCGTCGTGCCGGCTGGGGCGTGTGGATTGCCTATGACCTGCCGGGCAGCTACGAAGAACTGCCGCCGAACCTGCTGGACGAACTCAAGCGTGACCGTCGCTGGTGCCACGGCAACCTGATGAACTTCCGGCTGTTCCTGGTCAAGGGCATGCACCCGGTGCACCGTGCGGTGTTCCTGACCGGTGTGATGTCCTATCTGTCGGCACCCCTGTGGTTCTTCTTCCTGGTACTGTCCACTGCGTTGTTGGCGGTGAACACGCTGATGGAGCCGCAGTACTTCCTCGAACCGCGCCAGCTCTATCCGTTGTGGCCACAATGGCACCCTGAAAAAGCCATCGCGCTGTTCTCGACCACTATCGTGCTGCTGTTCCTGCCCAAGTTGCTGAGCATCGTGCTGATCTGGGCCAAGGGTGCGAAGGAGTTCGGTGGCAAGTTCAAGGTGACGTTGTCGATGCTGCTGGAGATGCTGTTCTCCATGCTGCTGGCGCCGGTACGGATGATTTTCCACACCCGTTTCGTGCTCGCCGCGTTCCTGGGCTGGGCTGCGACCTGGAACTCGCCACAACGTGACGACGACTCCACGCCATGGAGCGAAGCGGTCAAGCGCCACGGCCCGCAAACCCTGCTGGGCTTCTTCTGGGCCCTGCTGGTGATCTGGCTGAACCCGAGCTTCCTGTGGTGGTTGGTGCCGATTGTCGGTTCGCTGATGCTGTCGATCCCGGTATCGGTGATTTCCAGCCGTGTTGGCTTGGGCTTGAAGTCCCGTGATGAAAGCCTGTTCCTGATTCCTGAGGAATACGCACCGCCACAGGAACTGTTGTCGACGGACCAGTACACCCATGAAAACCGTTGGCACGCGCTGAAAGACGGTTTCATCCGGGCGGTGGTCGATCCGCAACAGAACGCCTTGGCCTACGCGCTGGCTACCTCGCGTCATGGCCAGGCCGAGCCAATTGAATGGCTGCGGGTCGAGCGTGTTCGTCACGCCCTGAAGGCTGGCCCGTCCGGGCTCAGCAACAGCGAGCGACTGGCGCTGTTGAGCGACCCGGTGGCTTTGTCCCGTCTGCATGAGCAGGTCTGGAGCGAGGCTCATCCCGAGTGGCTGGCGGCGTGGCGCGAATCGGTCAAGGCCGATCCCCATGCACCGTTGCTACCGCTTCAGCCGGTGAGCGCACAGCCTCAAGTGGCCTGATACGCAAAAAGCCCCGCTTCTGAAAGGAAGCGGGGCTTTTTGTTGGGTGCAATTTGAGTTTTGAACAGCGCCCGTGGCAAGGTCAGGATTGTGTATTGACGTTGTCCAGGGCTCGGTTTGCCAACATGCCACTCAGCTCGATCAGTTGCAGGATGCCAAGGGCAACGTGGCGCCGCGAGCCTTTCAGGTCGAACGCAAGGTCGCTGATCATGGCGTCGGCTGAGGCCAGGTTTTCGCTGAGGTTGACCAGCAGGCTTTCGGTGTCGATGCCGTCGGCCCAGTCGAAAGTAACCAAAGCGCTTCTCAAAAGTGAGCCGCCGTCAGGGCGGAACCCTAAGTAGCCGTTACCTAAATAACGGATATACACACAAAGGGCGGCTGCGCCACCCAGCGGGAGCAAGCTCCCTCGCCACGGGTTTGCGTAGGCCCACTAGACCCGGAACCGCCCCACCAACGTCTGCAAATGCACCCCCAACCGCGCCAGTTCAGCGCTCGAAGCGGCAGTCTCTTCGCTGGACGACGCCGTTTGCTCCGACACATCACGTACATTCAGCACACTGCGGTTGATTTCTTCGGCCACCGCACTCTGCTGCTCGGCGGCGGCGGCGATCTGCTGGTTCATCGACTGGATCGACGAGACCGTGCGGGTGATGTTTTCCAGCGAGCCACCGGCGCGGCGGGTCAGCTCGACGCTGCTGTCGGTCAGGTTGCGGCTGTTGTCCAGGGTGGTGGCGACCTGTTCCGTGCCCGATTGCAGACCCAGGATCAGCTCTTCGATTTCTTCGGTGGACTTCTGGGTACGTTGGGCCAGGCTGCGAACCTCGTCGGCCACCACCGCAAAACCACGTCCGGCTTCACCGGCCCGGGCGGCCTCGATGGCGGCGTTGAGGGCCAGCAGGTTGGTTTGCTGGGCGACGGATTTGATCACGTCCAGCACACTGCCGATCTTGTCGCTTTCTCGCTTCAGATCGCCCATGGCGGTGGTGGAGTTACCGACTTCGAGTGCCAGGCGTTCGATCTGGGCAATCGCTTCTCCTACCACCTTGTCGCCTTCGCGCGCCTGGGAATCGGCAGCGGCTGCGGCCTCGGAGGCTTCTTCGGCATTGCGGGCCACTTCCTGCACCGTGGCGGTCATTTCGTGCATGGCGGTGGCGACCTGGTCGGTTTCCACTTTCTGGCTGTTGACCCCGGCACTGGTCTGTTCGGTAACGGCCGAGAGCTGCTCGGCGGCGCTGGCGATTTGCGTGACGCCTTCGCTGATGCCGCCGATCAATTGCCGCAGGCCCACGGTCATGCTCTGCATGGCGCGCTGTAGCTGGCCCAGTTCGTCGCGGCGGTCAGAGGTCAGGTTGTGGGTCAAGTCGCCCGCCGCCACGCGTTCGGCGATCGTGAGGGTCTGGCCCAGAGGGCCGACGATCTGTCGGGTGATGACCAGGGCTGCGATGACGCCAAACAGCAGCGCGAGAATAGCGGCCACTACCAGCACGGTCTTGGCCTCGGCTGCGTCGCGGTCGCGAACGGCGGTTTGGGAGACGGTCAGTTTTTGGCTGGCGTCGATCAATACGTCGCCTTGCGCTGCCATGCGCTGGAGTGCAGCGGCGTTGTCGATCTGGGAGTCGCGGAACTGGCTGACCGCTGTGCGATAGACATTGATCGAGTCGTTGGCCTGTTGCAGGTTGGCGGCATGTTCCTCGGGCAATTGCTCCGGCAAGCGTGCGAGAAGTTTGAGGACATTGTCGATGGCCTCAAGGGCCGGTTGCTGGGCTTCGCTCTTGCCGCTATAGGTGTAGCCGCGAACTTGATAGCGCGCTTGCTGGACCGCCTTGCTCAGTGTCACAACGCTGTTGAACTGGGCGACGCTGTCGCCTTGCAGCAACGATTTCTCCACTTCAGCGACGCGGGCCACAGCGTTGTCTGCACTGGCGCCGAGCTTGCTACGGGCATCTTCGCGGCTGGCGGTAGCGCGGGTCATCTCGGCGAAGGCGTTTTTGTACTCGGCAACGGCGGCCAGTTGTTTATCGATCAGGGCTACATCGGCCGGTTGCTCGATCAGTTGGCGGGCGGTCTTCAGCCCGGCTTCGAGTTTTCCGATCAGGTCGTTGACTTGCTGCGGACCCTTCTCGCCCCGTGAGGTGTCGTAGTCCATGCGTGCCAGGCGCAAGTCCTTGGTCAGATCGTTCAGGCTGGCAATGAACCCCAGTTTGTCGCCACGGCTGATCACGTTACCCAGGCTGCTCCAGCCGGTGAAGGCGATCATCACGGTCAGGAACAGCACCAGGCCGAAGCCGAAACCCAATTTGCGATTGACGCTTACGTTACCCAGCCATCGGAACATGCCGTTACTCCCTGCAGCGTTGATTTTATATGCTGGGAGCTATATCGACCGGTAGGAAGGGTTCTGTAGAGAACAGGAGTCAGTTACTTCTCTGAATGAGAGTGCTTGCTTGCGTTCGGCTGCAAAGCGGTCGTCAGTTCGAGCACGGTGGGTGCTCGCTTCGCGCCCGGAGGGAGCAAGCTCCCTCGCCTTGGGTTCTATGCCTGCCCCGTTGGTTAGACCTTGAAGCGTCCCACCAGTGTCTGCAAATGAACGCCCAGCCGTGCCAGTTCGGCACTGGAGGCGGCGGTTTCCTCGCTGGAAGCGGCGGTTTGTTCGGACACATCGCGCACGTTCACGACGCTGCGGTTGATCTCTTCGGCCACGGCGCTCTGCTGCTCGGCCGCGGCGGCGATCTGCTGATTCATCGATTGGATTGCCGAGACGGTGCGGGTGATGTTTTCCAGTGAGCCGCCGGCGCGTCGGGTCAGTTCGACGCTGCTGTCGGTCAGGTTGCGGCTGTTGTCCAGGGTGGTCGCGACCTGTTCGGTGCCCGATTGCAGGCCCAGGATCAGTTCCTCGATCTCTTCAGTGGACTTCTGGGTGCGCTGGGCCAGGCTGCGCACCTCGTCGGCCACCACCGCAAAACCACGCCCGGCCTCACCGGCCCGGGCCGCTTCGATGGCGGCGTTGAGGGCCAGCAGGTTGGTTTGCTGGGCCACGGATTTGATCACGTCCAGCACGCTACCGATTTTGTCGCTCTCGCGTTTGAGATGACCCATGGCTTCGGTGGAGTTGCCCACTTCCTTGGACAGGCGTTCGATCTGGGCGATGGCTTCGCCGACCACTTTTTCGCCTTCGCGAGCTTGTTGGTCAGCGGCAACGGCTGCTTCGGAGGCTTCCTCGGCATTGCGCGCCACTTCCTGCACTGTGGCGGTCATTTCGTGCATGGCTGTGGCGACCTGATCGGTTTCCACTTTCTGGCTGTTGACCCCGGCGCTGGTCTGTTCGGTAACGGTCGAGAGCTGTTCGGCGGCGCTGGCGATTTGCGTGACGCCGTCGCTGATGCCGCTGATCAGTTGCCGCAGGCTGATCACCATGCGCTGCAGGCTGCCTTGCAACTGGCCCATGTCGTCACGGCGGGTGACCACCAGGTTTTGACTCAAGTCGCCGGAGGCGACACGTTCGAGGGCAACCAGGGTTTGCTGCAGTGGAGCGACGATCTGCCGGGTAATGATCCATGCGGCCAGCAGGCCAAACGCTAACGCCAGGATGGTGACGATGATCAGCGTTTCTTTTGCTTGGGCCGTCTCCTGGTCGCGTTTCTCGATTTGCGAGGTAGTCAATTGATTGTTCAGTTCATTCAACCGGGCGTCGTGATCCACCATTTTCTTGAGAGCCGAGGCGCTGGCCACCTGTGAATCGCGGAACTGGCTGACAGCAGCACGATAGGCTTTCATCGATTCACTGGCTTGTTGCAGGTCGGCGGTGTGTTGTTCCGGCAGTTTGCCCGGTAGGCTTTCAAGGTTTTTCAAGACGTTTTCGATGGCGTCCAGCGCTGGTTGCTCAGCTTCCGCCTTGCCGCTGTAGGTGTAGCCGCGGACCTGGTAGCGCGCTTGCTGGAGCAGTTTGCTCAGCTCCACCACACTGTTGAATTGCGGGACGCTGTCGCCTTGGCGCAAGGCATTTTCGACTTCTGTCACCTTGGCCACGGCGTTGTCGGCGTTGGCGCCAAGCTTGGAGCGGGCCGATTCGCGGTTCTGCGTCGCCTGGGTCAGGTCGGCAAAGGCACGTTTGTACTCATCGAGGATAGCCAGTTGCTGATTGAGCAATTCCTGGTCTGCCGGGCGCACAAACCGTTTGAGGGCAGCTTGTATGCTCTCCTGGAGCTTGCCCAGGAACTCGCTGACGGTAGCCGGCCCTTGTTCGCCGCGGCGCATCTCATAGTCGAGGCTGGCGACGCGCAAATCCTTGGCCAACTCATTGAGGCTGGAGATGGAAGCCTGTTTATCGGCACGGCTGATTACGCTGCTCAGGCTGTTCCAACCTGCGAAGGTGCTCAGGAGGGTCATAAGCAGGACCAGGCCGAAGCCGAAACCTAGCTTGCGGTTGACACTTACGTTTCCCAGCTTTTCGGTTAGCCAACTGAACATGCCGATACTCCTTCGAACCTTTTATAGGTCTTATGAGAAGAGTATCGACCATGTCACGGGGATCTGTAGAAAATAGGTGGGGGCATTGCTGCGGTGAGGGCGCTCGGCTGCGAGCGCTCGTCAGTCCAAGCGAGGTGGGTGGCCGCTCGCGCCCAGCGGGCGCAGAGCCCTCTCCATGGGGTGTATGCCTGCCCTTGAGGTTAGACCTTGAAGCGTCCTACCAGTGTCTGCAAGTGAACGCCCAGCCGCGCCAGTTCGGCACTGGAGGCGGCGGTTTCCTCGCTGGAAGCGGCGGTCTGTTCGGAGATATCGCGCACGTTCACGACGCTGCGGTTGATCTCTTCGGCCACGGCGCTCTGCTGCTCGGCTGCGGCGGCGATCTGCTGATTCATCGATTGGATTGCCGAGACAGTACGGGTGATGTTTTCCAGTGAGCCGCCGGCGCGCCGGGTCAGTTCGACGCTGCTGTCGGTCAGGTTGCGGCTGTTGTCCAGGGTGGTCGCGACCTGTTCGGTGCCCGATTGCAGGCTGCCGATCAGCGCTTCGATTTCTTCGGTGGACTTCTGGGTTCGCTGGGCCAGGCCACGAACCTCGTCGGCCACCACCGCAAAACCACGTCCGGCGTCACCGGCCCGAGCCGCCTCGATGGCGGCGTTGAGGGCCAGCAGGTTGGTTTGCTGGGCGACGGATTTGATCACGTCCAGCACTCTGCCGATCTTGTCACTCTCGCGTTTGAGATGACCCATGGCTTCGGTGGAGTTGCCCACTTCCTTGGACAGGCGTTCGATCTGGGCGATGGCTTCACCCACCACTTTTTCGCCTTCGCGAGCCTGCTGGTCCGCGGCGACCGCTGCTTCGGAGGCTTGCTCGGCATTGCGCGCCACTTCCTGCACCGTGGCGGTCATTTCGTGCATGGCGGTGGCGACCTGATCGGTTTCCACTTTCTGGCTGTTGACCCCGGCGCTGGTCTGTTCGGTAACGGCCGAGAGCTGTTCGGCGGCGCTGGCGATTTGTGTGACGCTGTCGCTGATACCGCCGATCAATTGGCGCAGACCCACGGTCATGCTCTGCATGGCACGTTGCAGTTGGCCCAGTTCGTCGCGGCGCTCGGAGCTGAGGTTGTGGGTCAAGTCACCTGCCGCCACGCGCTCGGCGACCTTGAGGGTCTGCTCCAGCGGGCTGACGATCTGCCGGGTAATGGCCATGGCTGCGATCACCCCGAGCAACAGGGCCAGCGCGGCGGCTGAAACCAGGAGCATTTTGGCTTTGTCGGCATCATGGTCGCGCACGACTGTTTGAGACAGGGTGAGGTCTCTACTGGCCCCGCGTAGCACAATTCCCAAGTCGGACATGCGCTGGATAGCGGCAGCGCTGGCGGTCTGGGCTTCACGGAACTGGCTGACTGCAGCACGATAGGTCTTGAACGACTCGTTGGCCTGTTGCAGATTGACGGCGTGTTCATCGGGCAGTTGGGCCGGCAGGCTGCCGAGGATTTTCAACGCGTTATCGATGGCATCCAGGGCCGGTTGTTCGGCGTCGGCCTGACCGCTGTAGGTATAGCCGCGAACCTGATAGCGGGCTTGCTGGATTGCCTTGCCCAGGCTTACCACACTGTCGAGTTGAGTAGCGTTGCCGCCTTGCCGTATGGCGTTTTCAACGCTGGCGACGCGGGCCACGGCATTATCCGCGCTGGCGCCCAATTTTCCGCGCGCACCCTCACGACTGGCAATGGCACGGGTCAACTCGGCGAAGGCAACCTTGTAGTCGGCGACAGCGGCCAGTTGTTTGTCGATGAGTGCTACATCGGCAGGCTGCTCGACCGGTTGACGGGCGGTCTGGAGCCCGGGCTCCAATTTGCCGATCAGATCGTTGATTTCCCCCGGACCTTTTTCACCGCGGGTCGAGTAATAGTCCATGCGTGCAGAGCGCAGGTCCTTGGTCAGGTCGTTCAGGCTGGCGATGAGCCCCAGCGTATCGCCGCGGGCAATCACGCTACCCAGGCCGGTCCATCCGGTGAAGGCGATCATCAAGGTTAAGAGCAGTACCAGACCGAAACCGAAGCCGAGTTTGCGATTGACGCCTACGTTACCTAGCCATTGGAACATGCTGATACTCCCTTGGAGGGCGAAACTGCTTTGTATAAAGCACTATCGGCCCATCAGGGGGGAACTGGAGAAATGAGCTAAATGAGCTTGGACACTGTGGCAAGCCACGGGGATCAGAACAACCGTGCGAGCAGGGCGGTGACCGCGGTCTCGACCCGCAGGATCCGCTCGCCCAATTGCACCGGTTGCAGGCCGGCCTTGGCCAGCAGGTCGATCTCGTAGGGAATCCAGCCGCCCTCCGGGCCGATCGCCAAGGTCACCGGCTCTGCCAGCGCACGCGGGCAGGGCGGGTAGTTGCCGGGATGACCGACCAGGCCCAAGGTGCCGTCGGTAATGGCCGGCAGGCGGTCTTCAACGAAGGGTTTGAAGCGTTTTTCGATGATGATTTCCGGCAGCACGCTGTCCCGGGCTTGTTCCAGGCCCAGGATCAGTTGCTCGCGAATGGCCTCGGGCTCGAGGAACGGCGTCTGCCAGAAGCTCTTTTCCACGCGATAGCTGTTGACCAGCACTACGCGCGGCACGCCCATGGTGGCGATGGTCTGGAACACCCGCCGGAGCATTTTCGGACGCGGCAGGGCCAGCACCAGGGTCAGCGGCAACTTGGCCGGTGCAGGCTGGTCGAGGGTCACTTGCAGTTCCGCCTCGCGGGCTTCCAGGCGCAGCACCTGGGCCGTGCCCATCAACCCGCCGATGCGCCCGACCCGCAGACTGTCACCGACGGCGCTGCGATGGACTTCCTGCATGTGGGTCAACCGGCGATCGCTCAGGATCACGCGGTCCGGCCCGATGAAATCGGCCTCTTCGAGCAGCAGCAGGTTCACGCTTGGGTCGCTGGCGGCTGGTCGTTATGGTCGTCGGCCGGCTGTTCGTGCGGCTCTTCACTGCGTTTGCGTACCAGGGCGCCGAACAGGATGCCGATCTCGAACAATAGCCACATCGGCACGGCCAGCAGGGTCTGGGAGAAGATGTCTGGCGGTGTCAGGATCATGCCGACCACGAAGCAGCCGATGATCACGTAGGGGCGGATCTTCTTCAGGTAGGCAACGTCAACCACGCCGATCCACACCAGCAGCACCACCGCCACGGGGATTTCGAACGCCACGCCGAAGGCGAAGAACAGCGTCATGACGAAATCCAGGTAACTGGTGATGTCGGTCATCATCTCCACGCCTGCCGGTGTAGCGGCGGCGAAGAACTTGAAGATCAGCGGGAATACGAAGAAATAAGCGAAGGCCATGCCGGTGTAGAACAGCAGGATGCTGGACACCAGTAGCGGCACGGCGATGCGTTTTTCATGCTTGTACAGGCCCGGTGCGATGAAGCCCCAGATCTGGTGCAGGATCACCGGGATCGCCAGGAACAGCGAGACCATCATGGTCAGCTTCAGAGGTGTCAGGAACGGCGATGACACGTCGGTGGCGATCATCGTCGCACCCACCGGCAGGTACTGGCGCAGCGGTGTGGAGACGAAGGTGTAGATCTGCTGGGTGAAGGAAAACAGCCCGGCGAAGATGATGAAAACCGCCGCGACGCAACGCAACAGGCGGGTGCGCAACTCGGTCAGGTGCGATACCAGCGGCATCGGCTGGTCGTTCTCGGGGATATCGCTCATGGGGCTCGCGGCGGCAAAGTAGGGTCGTTAGGCACTTCCGGCGTTGTCGCCGTCGGGGCGGGTTGCACCGGTTTGGCAGGCTCGGTCACCACGGGCGCCGAGTCATCCACCGAGGCCTGTGGCGCAATTGTCGGTTCGGCCACAGGTTGTACCGGCGTCGGTTCCTGCTGGGTCGGCGTGAAGATTTTCCGCGCCTCCTGCTCCAGGGACAGAATGTGTTCGTTGTGAAGTTGCCGACGAATCTCGTCGGCCCCGATTTCACGTTCAACTTCCTGTTTGATCGCGTTGAAGCTGCGCTTCAGTCGCCCGATCCAGAGACCGGCGGTGCGCGCAGCCCCCGGCAGACGCTCGGGGCCCAGCACCAGCAGGGCGACGAGGCCGACGAGCAGCAGTTCAGTGAAGCTGATCCCAAACATTAGTCAGTGCTCACGAGTCTTTACGGACGGGCTCTTCGACTTTCTGGGCCTGCACGTCGATGGTGTGCGGCGCATTCACAGGCTGGGCAGCCTGGGGGTGTACCGGTTGGGTCGGCTGCGCCGGTTGGCCGGGGGCCGCCGTAGGATCGGTGGGCTTTTCGTCATCGTTCATGGCCTTGCGAAAGCCCTTGATCGACTCGCCGACATCGGTGCCGAGGTTTTTCAGTTTCTTGGTACCGAACACCAGGACGACAACTACCAGAATGACGATCCAGTGTTTCCAGTCAAAAATACCCATGTGGCTATTCCTCTCAACAGTTGATCAGGTGGACGGACGCGAGGCTTTCTCGACGTGCCCGGACAGACCGAAACGACGGTCCAGTTCATCCAGTACAGCCTGTGGGTGCTGCCCCAGTTGGGCAAGCATGACCAGGCTGTGGAACCACAGGTCGGCGGTCTCGTAGATCACGTCGCTGCAATCGCCGCTGATGGCGGCGTCCTTGGCGGCGATGATGGTCTCGACCGATTCTTCGCCGACTTTTTCCAGAATCTTGTTCAAACCCTTGTGGTACAGGCTGGCGACATAGGAACTGTCGGCCGCGGCGCCTTTGCGCTCTTCCAGCACCTGGGCCAGGCGGGTCAGGGTGTCACTCATGGGTATGTCCTGAATAAATGGCATGCGGGTCCTTGAGCACGGGGTCGACGGTTTTCCAGTCGCCGTTCTCGAAGACGCGATAGAAGCAGCTTTGACGGCCGGTGTGGCAGGCAATCTCACCGACTTGCTCGACCATCAGGATGATGACGTCGCCGTCGCAGTCCAGGCGCATCTCATGCAGGTGCTGCACATGCCCGGATTCTTCACCTTTGCGCCACAGCTTGCCACGGGAACGTGACCAATAGATGGCGCGGTTCTCGGCGGCGGTCAGGGCCAGTGCTTCGCGGTTCATCCAGGCCATCATCAATACGCGCCCGGTCTTGTGATCCTGGGCGATGGCCGGCACCAGGCCGTCAGCGTCCCATTTGATCTCGTCCTGCCAGTTTTTCATCTTTGACTCCGACAATGGACCGCGCACCTGAAGTCGGCGGGCCCAGCGTTGAAACAGTGTGCCAGCGCGAACCGGTGCTGGCTATCGGCGAACGACCAGATACAAACCGACGATTATCATGATACCGGCCGGCCAGTGACCCAGTTGGCTCAACGGCCCACCGGTCGCCAGTACCGCGCCGCCGCCCAAGTGGGCCGCTCCCAGCAGGCGCAGGAACCAGTCGTCCCGGCGCTTGTGCCAGGGTGGCGCAGGATCGTGGGCATGCGGCTGGGACATGCGTTCGAGCAGGTCGCGGGTCATGTTGGCCAAGTGCGGGATCTGCTCGAACTGGCTCTGGACGTTGCCCAGCAAGGTCTTGGGGCTGACGCGCTCGCGCATCCAGCGTTCAAGGAAGGGCTGGGCGGTGTTCCACAGGTCCAGCTCTGGGTACAGCTGGCGACCGAGCCCTTCGATGTTCAACAGGGTTTTCTGCAACAGCACCAGCTGTGGCTGGACTTCCATGTTGAAGCGGCGCGCGGTCTGGAACAGGCGCATCAGCACCTGGCCGAAGGAAATATCTTTTAACGGTTTTTCGAAGATCGGTTCGCACACGGTACGGATTGCCGCTTCGAACTCGTTGAGCTTGGTCTCGGCCGGCACCCAGCCCGAATCGATGTGCAGTTGTGCCACGCGACGGTAATCACGCTTGAAGAAGGCGAACAGGTTGCGGGCCAGGTAATCCTGGTCTTCGGGAGTCAGGCTGCCGACGATGCCACAGTCGATGGCAATGTATTGCGGGCTCCACGGCTGTACGGTGCTGACGAAGATGTTGCCCGGGTGCATGTCGGCGTGGAAGAAACTGTCGCGAAACACCTGGGTGAAAAAGATTTCCACGCCGCGCTCGGCCAGCAGTTTCATGTCGGTGCGCTGGTCGGCCAGGGTCGCCAGGTCGGTGACCTGGATGCCGTAGATGCGCTCCATCACCAACACTTTCGGGCGGCACCAGTCCCAATAGACTTGCGGCACATAGAGCAGCGGCGAGCCTTCGAAGTTGCGGCGCAGTTGGCTGGCGTTGGCGGCTTCGCGCAGCAGGTCGAGTTCGTCGTAGATGGTTTTTTCGTAGTCCTGGACCACGTCCACCGGGTGCAGCAGGCGCGCATCGGCCGACAGCCGTTCGGCGGCGCGGGCGAGGATGAACAGCCACGCCAGGTCCTGGGCAATGATCGGCTTGAGGCCCGGGCGGATGACCTTGACCACCACTTCTTCGCCGCTCTTGAGTTGCGCAGCATGAACCTGGGCCACGGAGGCCGAGGCCAGTGGCTCGACGTCGAAACGGCTGAAGACTTCGCTGATCTTTTTGCCCAACTGCTCTTCGATCAACGCCACCGATACCTTGGAATCGAACGGCGGCACGCGGTCTTGCAACTTCATCAGTTCATCGGCGATGTCTTCGGGCAACAGGTCGCGACGGGTCGAGAGGATTTGCCCGAACTTGATGAAGATCGGCCCCAGGTCCTGCAAGGCCAGGCGCAGGCGTGCACCGCGCGTCAGCTCCAGCGTGCGGCGGGGGAACCAACGCCACGGCAGCACGAAGCGCAATGCCAACAGAAACCAGGGCAGCGGCAGGGCGAACAGCAGGTCATCGAGGCGGTAGCGGATCACGACGCGCTGGATGCGCAACAAACGGCGGACGGCAAGCAGCTTCATGCGTTATCGCTTGGTTTCAAGGGTTCGGGAAAGGCGCTCGAAACGCGCCTCGAGACGTTCCAGGTCAAGCTTGATCTGGTCCAGTTCATCAAAACGGGCTTGCGCTTCGCGTTGGCCTACGAGAGTACGCGATTCTTCGGCCAGGTATTCACTCAGATTCTGCCCCAGGCTGACGAAGCCCTGGCGATACCAGCGGCTGCGGCTACGCAAATGACCACTGAGCAACTGGGTGGCCACCGGACCGAGCCAGCGGGACACTTCGTATTCCCAGTCCAGCTCCAGGTCCTGGAGGATCTGCGCCAACTCCAGCAGCACGCCGCTGTCGCCGTCGAGCTCCACGTCGGGGCTGTGCAGCACGGCGGTCTTGTCCTTGCCCAGGGCCAGGTTCAGCAGGCTCGATGCCGGGGCGCGCAAGGTACAGTCCGCTTCGGCTTCCCAGTGCGCGGCGAGCATCAGGCCCTCGTCGCTTGGCAGGATGAACAACTGCAAGGCCGGGCTGCGGCAGTCCACGGCGATCACCTTGCCGCTCAAGTGCGTCAGGCGCGCCAGCGCCGTGCTGTCCAGGCGCAGTACGCGGTTGATACCGAGTTCGACGCTGGCAAGCAGGCCGGTGAGCAGCATCAGGGCTTGATACCGCGGTGCAAGGCGACGATGCCGGCGGTCATGTTGTGGTAGGTCACGCGGTCGAAACCGGCCTCGACCATCATCGACTTCAGGGTTTCCTGGTTCGGGTGCATGCGGATCGATTCGGCCAGGTAGCGATAGCTTTCCGCGTCGTTGGTGATCAGCTTGCCCATCAGCGGCATGAAGGCGAACGAGTAGGCATCGTAGGCCTTGGACATCAGCGCGTTGGTCGGCTTGGAGAACTCCAGCACCAGCAGGCGGCCACCGGGCTTGAGCACGCGCAGCATCGAGCGCAGGGCATCTTCCTTGTGGGTGACGTTGCGCAGGCCGAAGGCGATGGTCACGCAGTCGAAATGGTTGTCGGGGAATGGCAGCTTCTCGGCGTCGGCCTGGACGAACTCGACATTGCCGGCCACACCCAGGTCCAGCAGGCGGTCGCGACCGACCTTGAGCATGGACTCGTTGATGTCGGCGAGCACCACTTGGCCGGTCGGCCCGACGATGTGGGAGAACTTTTTCGTCAGGTCACCGGTGCCGCCAGCGATGTCCAGCACCCGATTGCCGCTGCGCACGCCTGACAGTTCGATCGCGAAACGCTTCCACAGGCGGTGCATGCCGCCGGAGAGCAGGTCGTTCATCAAGTCATATTTGGCGGCTACCGAGTGGAAAACCTCAGCGACTTTTTCCGCCTTCTGGCTTTCCGGCACGTTCTTGAAGCCGAAGTGAGTGGTGGGTTCGGCATCGCTGCCTTTGCGCTGATCAGTCATATCGCTGTCACCAAAAAAGAATGCGGGACATTCTAATCCCGGTGGAGGGCTTTGTCTTGGCAAGGCTGCAGGTAAGATGCGCCATCGCCGGGACGTTTTGACGCAGCCAGGGTCTGAAACGTTCAGGCAGGTCCCGATAACACAGGAGTCTTCAGATGGCCCGTATAACAGTTGAGCGTGCCCACGGCCTGGGTAAGGAAGCGGCCCGCGCAAAGGCTGACCAGTTGGCGCAGAAGTTGTCCGATAGCTATGGCCTGGAGCCGCAGTGGGCCGGCGACACCCTGAAACTCAAGCGTTCCGGGGTCAAGGGCGAAGTGCATGTGGGCGAGGACTCGATCCGCGTCGACGTGGAACTGGGTATGTTGATGTCGGCCATGAGCGGCACGATCAAGACGGAAATCGAAAAGGCGTTGGATAAAGCGTTGGCCTGATTGATCGAAGGGAGGCGCAGCACTCAAGTTCACCACGATCCAAATGTGTGCGAGCTTGTTCGCGATTGCAGTGTGTCATTCAACAACAATGTTGCTGATCCATCGCTATCGCGAGCAAGCTCGCTCCCATAGGGGAAGTCATTGCCCTCAGGTTCTGTATCGGTTGTTAGGGTGCCCTTTCTAATTATTGTCACTATTTTGTGCCTGAGCCCGTCCGTGTGCGGGCAGTTCCTCAAACCTGTTTTCGAGTGAGGTGCACCATGGCCAAAGTTGTTCTGAAGAAAAAAACCGACGTTGAATCTTCCACGCTCAGCGACGTGAAAACGTACGCGCGCAAGATCTGGCTGGCTGGCCTGGGCGCCTATACCAAGGTCGGACAAGAGGGCGGCGAGTACTTCCAGGAGTTGGTAAAAGCTGGCGAAGTTATTGAAAAAAAAGGTAAAAAGAACATTGCCGGAAAACTTGAAGCGGCCAACAGCGAATTGATTGAAGCCAAGACTGAGGTCAGTTCTTTCAAGGCCCGGGTTGAAGTGCAACTCGATAAAGTCGAGAAGGTATTTGATGCTCGCGTTGCAAGTGCCTTGAATCGTATCGGCATTCCGTCTAAACATGACGTTGAGACACTCTCTGCTAAGCTCGATGAGCTGACAGCATTGCTCGAACGTGTCGCGCGTAAACATTAAGGAGAACGGGATGGCTGGCAAAAAAATCACAGAAAAAGAAGGCAGCTCGTGGGCCGGGAAGATTGAAAAGTATTCCCGCAAAATCTGGCTTGCTGGTTTAGGCGTGTACTCGAAGATCGACACTGACGGCAGCAAGCTCTTCGAGTCCCTGGTTAAGGACGGCGAGAAAGCCGAAAAACTCACCAAGACGGCGGTCGGCAAACAAGTCGATGCGGCCAAGGACACTGCCGAGTCCGCCAAATCGCGAATCGGTGGTGTGAAGGATCGGGCACTGGGCAAGTGGGACGAACTGGAAGGGGCTTTCGATAAGCGCCTGAACAGTGCGATCTCGCGTCTGGGCGTGCCGAGCCGCAATGAAGTGAAGGCGCTGCACAGCAAGGTCGATACGTTGACCAAGCAGATCGAAAAACTCACTGGGGCCAAGGTCACACCGGTAGCGGCCAAGACAGCCGCGGCCAAGCCGGCTGCGAAAACGGCGGCCAAGCCACTGGCCAAGGCAGCGGCAAAAACCGTCGCCAAGCCGGCGGCAAAGGCAGCGGCCAAGCCAGCGGCTAAAACCGCTGCAGCCAAACCTGCTGCCAAGGCAGCGGCCAAGCCGGTTGCGGCCAAAGCAGCAGCCAAGCCTGCTGCCAAACCCGCGGCTAAAACCGCAGCGGCCAAACCAGCCGCGGCCAAAACGGCAGCCAAACCTGCCGCCAAGCCTGTGGCCAAAGCAGCCGCTAAACCTGCGGCGGCGAAAAAGCCGGCCGTGAAAAAACCGACCGCGCCAAAAGCAGCCGCACCGAAGGCGCCGACTGCGGCCGCCAAACCGGCTACCCCGGCGAGCACGGCGAACTCCGCCGCAGCGCCAACCCCGGTCGCCACCCCAGCCGCGCCGGCTCCATCGACGCCTACCACCCAGTCCTGATTTTTAAGGACACGCAAAAACGCCCGGCCTGTGAAGGCCGGGCGTTTTTGTTTGTACGCAGATCAAAATGTGGGAGCGAGCTTGCTCGCGATTGCGGTGTATCAGTCAAGATCAATACTGCCGACCCACCGCTATCGCGAGCAAGCTCGCTCCCACAGGTTGCTTATTCGTGCTCTTCCAAGTACCGCAACGCCAGTCGCTCGGTCGCCACCTTGGTTGCCGGCGGCAGGTGCGGGGCCACCAGCATCATGATCTGATAGACCACCAGCCGAACTTCGCCATCGCGATCCAGGATCCGCTGATAGTCCAGCGAGAACAGCAAGGTCATGGTGATCTGCTCGACCAACTGTCCCAGGGCCTGGGTGTCGCTGACCAACATGCCCTGGGCCTTGAGCTGTGCCAGCAGCGATGCCAGCGTGCGTTTGAGGGCATTGAGCAACTGGCGGATGCCCTTGGCCAGCTTTGGCAGGCGCCCCGCCAGGTTCGACAGGTCCTGGAACAGAAAACGGTATTGGGCCAGGCGTTCGACGATCAGGTGCAGGAACAACCAGTAGTCTTCCGGCGCCAGTTGGACATCGGCGGGTGGGTCCAGCAGTGGTGCCAATTGGGCCTGGAATCGTTCGAACAGCCCGAGGACCAGCGGTTCCTTGCCATGAAAGTGGTAATAGAGGTTGCCGGGGCTGATGCCCATTTCGTTGGCAATTTCCATGGTGGAAACGTTCGGTTCGCCCTTTTCATTGAATAATTGCAGGGCACATTCAAGGATGCGGTCGCGGGTTTTCATCCGGTCTTCTTAGTGATGGAGTCGTGCCACGGCCACCAACCTGGCCGTGGAGTGGGGCGTTCAGCGCACGCGCACATAGGTCCCGGGCGCCGCTTCCAGAGGCGGGTAGTTGGCGTTGCCCAGGGTCATCAGGGTTTCATGCTGGGCACCGGAACGCTCCTGGATCCAGCCCAGCCATTGTGGCCACCAACTGCCGTCGACGTGCTTGGCGTCGAAGTACCAGGCCCGTGGGTCGCTGCTCAGTTTCGGGCTTTCGACGTAATTGGCCTTGGGGTTGCTCGGCGGGTTGAGGATGCTCTGGACGTGACCGCTGTTGGACAACACGAAGCGCCGTTCGCCACCGAGCAGCAGCGTGGAGCGATACACTGCATCCCACGGCGTGATGTGATCGTTGATGCCGGCCACGCTAAAGCTGTCTACCGTCACTTTCTGCAGGTCTATCGGCGTGCCGCACACCTCCAGGCCGCCGACATGGGTCAGGGGATTGTGCTTGAAGAAATCCAGCAAGTCGCCGTGCAGGGCCGCCGGCAAGCGGGTGCAGTCGTTGTTCCAGTAGAGGATGTCGAAGGCCGGTGGCTCCTTGCCCAGCAGGTAGTTGTTGATGAAGTACGTCCAGATCAGGTCGTTGGGGCGCATCCAGGCAAACACCCGGGCCAGGTCGCGGCCATCGAGGATGCCTTTCTGGTAGGAGCGACGCTTGGCGGCTTCGAGGGTCTGCTCGTCGATGAACAACGTGGCCGGGCTGTCGATCTGGCTGTCGAGCAGGCTCACCAGGTAGGTGGCGCTCGCCACCCGGCGCAGCTGACGCTTGGCTTGCAGGTGGCCTTGCAGCGCGGCAATGGTCATCCCGCCGGCGCAGGCGCCCATCAGGTTGACCTCGCGGGCACCGGTGATCGCCCGGCACACGTTCATGGCTTCTTCCGTCGCCTGGACGTAGCTGGACAGGCCCCATTCGCGATGGCGCACATCTGGGTTGCGCCAGCTGATGATGAACACCTGCAGGCCGTTTTTCAGGGCGTACTGGACGAAGCTGTTGGAAGGGCTCAGGTCGAAGATGTAGAACTTGTTGATCTGCGGCGGCACGATCAGCAGGGGCTTGGCGTACTGCTTTTCGCTCATGGACTTGTACTGGATCAGCTCCAGCATCTCATTGCGAAACACCACCGCGCCGGGAGTGGTGGCCAGGGTCTTGCCGACTTCGAAGGCATTGGGCGTGGTTTGCCGTGGCAACCCGTCGTTGTGCAACAGATCGTCCACCAGGTGGCTGAGGCCACGGACCAGGCTGGAGCCACCGGAGTTGAACAGTTCCTTGACCGCCAGCGGGTTGAGCAAGGTGTTGGAGGGCGACACGGCGTCATTGAGCAGAGAGAAGGCGAAGTGTGCACGAGCACGATCGTCCGGGTTCATGTCGCTTTCGTCGATCCAGCTCCTGATCTGTTTCTGCCAGCTCAGGTAGGCCTGCAGACTGCGGCGATAGAACGGATTGAGCTGCCAGGTCGGGTCGGCGAAGCGCTGGTCGGTGGGCGCGGGATGCAGGGTTTCACCTAGCAACACACGGCCCAACTGACTGCCCAGGCGCAATGCATGGCGGGCACTGTGGACCGGGTTGCGCAAGCCGTGTACGGCTACGCTGCGCAAGGTGGACAGCAGGTCCCTGCCGCGCAGTCCGGTGATCGCACTTTGTGCATTGATGAAACTGGCAGGGGCGGGCATGGAGCCCTTCGCCGGTTTGTCGCGCATGAGTCAACTCCTTCGTCATCAGGCTAAAAACAAACACACCGAACCAGACAACATAGTCGCTGTTTCGGGTTGCTGCGCGATCCGGCGTCCTGCCAGGCGCTATGGACGGTGTCAGCCACCGCCCAGGGGCGCGGGATGCGGGTGCATGACCGCGCGCTGACGTTCTTCCTCCAGAAATTTCATGATGATCGGTGCCACGGCCTCGGCCCGGGTAATCAGGAACAGATGGCCGTCATCGATGATGTGCAGTTGGGCGTTGGGAATGCGCCAGGCCAGCATGCGCATGTTGATCAACGGGATCAGTGGGTCATCGTCACCGGCCAGCACCAGGGTAGGCTGGTGGATTTTGTGCAACCAATGGATGCTGGTCCAGCCCAGGCCGGCGAACAGTTGCCAGTAGTAACCGAGCTTGCCCGCCGAGCGAACCTTGGCCGCGTGGCTGGCTGCCAGGCTCGGGTCACGGCGGAACGAGCCGCCATAAATCAGCGGAGCGATACGCATCACATGGGACGGCTGAACGTAGCGCCGGGGGCTGGCCATCATCCATAGGACTTTGGGCTTGCCCGGCACCATCACTGCTCCGGCGGCGGTGGCTGCCAGGACCAGCTTCTTGCAGCGCTCCGGGTAGTCATGGGCGAACTGCTGGGCCAGGGCGCCGCCCCAGGACACACCAATCACGTTGACCTGCCCATAGTCGAGGTAGTCGAGCATGCGCGCGGTAAGTTTTGCCAGACCGGGAAAACGATACGGTCGGCTGGGTGTCGACGAGCCGCCGACACCGGGCACATCGAAGGCGATGACTTCCAGGTCCGGGTCAAGGGCCTCGATGAACGGGAATACCAGCTCCAGGTTGGCACCGATGCCGTTGAAAATCAGCAGGGGCGTCAAGTGAGGCTTGCCGGGGCGTACCGCGGTGCGCAAGGTCTGGCCATCCAGATCGACGGTACGGAAAATGTACGGTTGCGGCATGCTTCAAGCCCTGTGGGTTGGGTCGCTGTCTTTCATTTTTCCCCCGACCCCCTGTGGGAGCGAGCTTGCTCGCGATGACGGCGGTACATCCAATATCAATGTTGGCTGACACACCGCAATCGCGAGCAGGCTCGCTCCCACAGGGGATCTGCCGTGAACATGAGTTTTATGTTCACCAGCGCTGTGGGCCTTGCATTCAGTGTCGGCTGGCGGGATGTATTCGTGAGCAAGCCCACTCCCGCAGCAGACGAGTTGCATCCCTTACCGCTCATGCACATAAGTGCCGGGCGCCGCTTCACCGGCCGGGTAGGTCTTGTTGCCCAACACGGTGGGGGCTTTTTTCAGTTTGCCCGAGCGCTCGGCCTGCCAGGCCTGCCAGTGCAGCCACCAGGAGTCAGTGTGCTTGGTGGAGTTCTCCTGCCAATCCTCGGCCTTGGCCGGCATGTCCTCGCTGGTCATGTAGCGCGACTTGGGGTTGCCCGGCGGGTTGAGGATGCTCTGGATATGACCGCTGCTCGACAGCACGAATTCCACTTTTCCACCAAACAGCTGTGCCGACTTGTAGCAGGACTTCCATGGGGTGATGTGGTCGTTGGTACCCGCCAGGGAAAAGATGTCGGCAGTGACCTGCTTGAGGTCGATCGGCGTGCCGCACACTTCCAGTGCATTGGGCCGGATCAACGGGTTGTTTTTGAACATCTCGATGAGGTCGCCGTGGAACGCCGCCGGTAGCCGCGTGGTGTCGTTGTTCCAGAACAGGATGTCGAATACCGGCGGCTCGTTGCCCAGCAGGTAGTTGTTGACCCAGTAGTTCCAGATCAGGTCGTTGGGGCGCATCCAGGCGAAGACCTTGGCCATGTCGCGGCCCTCGAGCACGCCAGCCTGGTAGGAGTGGCGCTTGGCCGCCTCCAGGGTCTGCTCGTCGACGAACAGCGCTACGTCGGTGTCCAGGGTGGTATCGAGCACGCTGACCAGCAGGGTCAGGGCGTTGACCTTCTTCTCACCGAGGGCGGCGTAGTGACCCAGCAGCGCGGTGCAGGTGATGCCGCCCGAGCAGGCACCCAGCATGTTCACGTCCTTGCTGCCAGTGATGGCCGTGACCACGTCCACCGCTTCCTTGAGCGCCTCGATGTAGGTCGACAGGCCCCACTCGCGTTGTTCCTTGGTGGGGTTGCGCCAACTGACGATGAAGGTCTGCACATTGCTGCGCAGGCAGAAGCGCGCCAGGCTCTTGTCCGGGCTGAGGTCGAAGACGTAGAACTTGTTGATCTGCGGCGGTACCACCAACAGCGGACGCTCGTGGACCTGCTCGGTGATGGGGCGGTACTGGATCAGTTCCAGCACGTCGTTGCGAAACACCACGGCGCCTTCAGTCACGCCCAGGCTCTTGCCGACTTCGAAGGCGCCCATGTCGACCTGGCTCGGCATCCCACCGTTGTGCACCAGGTCTTTGGCCAAGTGGGACAGGCCGTCCAGCAGGCTCTTGCCGCCGGTTTCGAAGAAGCGTTTGACCGCCGCCGGGTTGGCCGCCGAGTTGGTCGGGGCCATGGCTTCGGTCATCAGGTTGATCACGAAATGCCCGCGGCTGATGTCTTGGGGCGAAAGGCTGCTGTCGTCGATCCAGGCGTGCAGCTCCTTGCGCCACGCCAGGTAGGTTTGCAGATAACGTTTGTAGAGCGGGTTCTGGCTCCACGCCGGGTCGGCGAAGCGACGGTCATCGCTCGAAGGTTGCAGCGCGGATTTGCCGAACAGGACGTTCTTGAGTTCTACGCCGAAATGGGCGACATGCTTGACGCTGTGCAGCGGTTGCTTGATGGCCTGGGTCAGCACCATTCGGGCAGAGGCCAGCAGATCTTTTCTGCGCAAGCCGACGACAGGATTCAACCCCAGGGTATTTTCCGAGGCCTGGTACTTCAGGTCATCGTTGTTCTTGTTGCTCATCTACGACGCTCCATTGTCCTTCAGACGAGTACCCGGACCGTGCCGTAAAGCCACACAGCCAATACCGGATACGCTGCTCGGGTGACCGTTAATTCCGCATCGAGGCCAATGAGGAAACTTGTGCAGGGAACCCGCAGGTTCCTTTGCAGGGAACTTGCCAGCTCCATTGGTTACCCGAGTTTAATTTTTTTCGCAAGCAGGCCAGTCATTGACGTTGCCGCGCGGGCATTCAAGCAGATGAGTCTAGAAAATTCGCCCTAAAGCGCCAGCCCGTGAGTTAGAGCATCAGCTTGACGACGGACTCGCTCGGGTCACGGGTTTTTCCGGCTGCCTTGAGCTCAGCAAGATAATCGTTCCACAAGTCTTGCTGGCGTACCGCCAACTGGTAGAGGTAGTCCCAGGTGAACAGTCCGCTGTCGTGGCCGTCGTCGAAAGTCAGTTTCAGTGCGTACTGGCCGGCCGGCTCGACCTTGCTCAGGCCGACGTTGAGCTTGCCGTATTGCAGGATGGGTTTGCCATGGCCCTGGACCTCGGCGGAAGGCGAATGCACCCGCAGGAACTCGGCGGGCAGGTGATATTCCTCGTCCGGCGCGTATTTGAGCGTCAGGGTCTTGGAGGCTTTGTGCAGGTTGATGGCGGTGGGGAGTTTGGTCATGGCCTCTGATCCGTCTCTGAAGGGAGCCTTGATCTGCAAAAACGACAAAGGTCCATGTGGGAGCGAGCTTGCTCGCGATAGCGGTTTGACAGTCAACGCATTGGTTGAATGATACGCCGCCATCGCGAGCAAGCTCGCTCCCACAGGTCCGAGCAAACCTGTCGGTGACTTACAGGATATACCGCGACAGATCTTCGTTCTGCGCCAATTCACCCAGGTGGCTGTTGACGTACTCGGCGTCGATGAGGATCGGCGCTTCGTTGTGGGCGCTGGCCAGGTCGCCGGCGCTGAACGACACTTCCTCAAGCAGGCGTTCGAGCAGCGTATGCAGGCGACGGGCACCGATGTTCTCGGTCTTCTCGTTGACCTGCCAGGCGATCTGCGCCAGGCGCTTGATGCCTTCCGGGGTGAACTCGATGGTCAGGCCTTCCGTCTTGAGCAGCGCGCAATACTGTTCGGTGAGAGAGGCATGGGGCTCGCTGAGGATGCGTTCGAAGTCTTCCGGTGTCAGTGCCTTGAGTTCGACCCGGATCGGCAGGCGACCCTGCAGTTCCGGCACCAGGTCGCTCGGCTTGCTCAGGTGGAACGCACCGGAGGCGATGAACAGAATGTGGTCGGTCTTGACCATGCCCAGCTTGGTGTTGACCGTGCAGCCTTCGATCAGCGGCAGCAAGTCGCGCTGTACGCCTTCGCGGGAGACATCGGCGCCGCCGACATTGCCACGCTTGGCGACCTTGTCGATTTCGTCGATGAATACGATGCCGTGTTGCTCGACTGCTTCCAGCGCCTTGGCCTTCAACTCTTCTTCGTTGACCAGGCGGCTGGCTTCTTCATCGCGCACCAGCTTGAGCGCTTCCTTGACCTTGAGCTTACGGTTCTTACGCTTGCCCTTGCCCATGTTGGCGAACAGGCTTTGCAACTGGTTGGTCATTTCTTCCATGCCCGGCGGCGCGGAAATATCGACGCCGGCCATTTCAGCCACTTCGATCTCGATTTCCTTGTCGTCCAACTGACCTTCGCGCAGGCGCTTGCGGAACAGCTGGCGGGTGTTGGAGTCCTGGGTCGCGGCGGACTCGGCGTTGAAGCCCATGCGCGCCGGTGGCAGCAGGGCGTCGAGAATGCGTTCTTCGGCGGCATCTTCGGCGCGGTGGCGAACCTTGGTGATTTCCTGTTCGCGCAGCAACTTGATGGCGGCATCGGCCAGGTCACGGATGATCGACTCGACGTCGCGCCCCACATAGCCGACTTCGGTGAACTTGGTGGCTTCGACCTTGATGAACGGCGCGTTGGCGAGTTTGGCCAGGCGACGGGCGATCTCGGTTTTACCGACACCGGTCGGGCCGATCATCAGGATGTTCTTGGGGGTTACTTCGACGCGCAGCTCTTCGGGCAGCTGCATCCGCCGCCAGCGGTTACGCAGGGCGATGGCGACGGCGCGCTTGGCATCGTCCTGGCCGATGATGTGGCGGTTGAGTTCGTGGACGATTTCGCGGGGAGTCATGGACATAATAATTGGCGGTCCTCAAGCAAGAATGAGCCGTGGCGTGGTGGCCTGGACGGGCTTATTCCGCGAGATCCTGCTCCTCAATGGTTTGAGTGTGGTTGGTGAAGACACAGATGTCGCCGGCAATGCCCAGGGCAGTCTCGACGATCTCGCGGGCCGACAGGTCAGTCTTTTTCAGCAGGGCACTGGCCGCAGCCTGGGCGTAGGCGCCGCCGGAACCCATGGCGATCAGGCCATCCTCGGGCTCAACGACGTCACCGTTGCCGGTGATGATCAGCGAGGCGTCCTTGTTGGCGACCGCGAGCATGGCTTCGAGGCGGCTCAGGGAGCGGTCGGTACGCCATTCCTTGGCCAGTTCCACGGCGGCGCGAACCAGGTGGCCCTGATGTTTCTCAAGCTGGCCTTCGAAACGTTCGAACAGGGTGAACGCGTCGGCGGTGGCGCCGGCGAAACCGGCGATGACCTGGCCGTGATACAAGCGGCGGACTTTCTTCGCATTGCCTTTCATCACGGTGTTGCCCAGTGAAACCTGGCCGTCGCCGCCCATGACGACTTTGCCATGACGGCGGACTGAAACGATGGTGGTCAAGGGAGAGTCTCCACGCAGCGGGGCGAAAATGCCCGGATGGAACTCATATGGGGGTGGCGCGGGTTTTTTCAACTGTGGGGGCGCAGAGGGGATGACCGGTCGGCGGATGATCGCTCCCACGCAGAGAGTGGGAGCGATCAATGCATCTAGCGGCTCTGGCGTTGTTGTAACAACAGGTTGCTGAAACCGCTGCCGGCCAGTTGTTTCTGGGCCTTGGTCAGGTCTTCGCGGTTGCTGAACGGACCGACCAGTACCCGGTACCAGGTTTCGTCCTTCACAGTCCCGGACTCCACAGACACGGACTGCCCCAGCAGAATGATCTGCGCCCGCACTTTGTCGGCGTCGGCCTCCTTGCGAAACGAGCCGGCCTGGAGGAAGAACTTCGTCACCGGCGCTGCCTTCTGCACAGGCGGGGCCGGTGGCGGTGTGATGCCGGCCAGGGCCGCCTGGGCACGGGCGGTATCGATTTTTGCTGCTTCGGCCGGGGTCACTGGGGTAGTGGGCACTTGCGGCGTCGGCAGGGTTTTCTCCGGCACGGCATCGGGCGGCACGATGACTTCCGATTCCGGCAGCAGGGTGTAGAAGTCGTATTTGGGCTTCACCGGTTGCGTCGGGCTCGGCGGAGTCTTGTTGGCCTCGGCGATGCGCGTGGCTTTCTGTTGCTCTTGCCGTACGCGCTTGACGTCATCGCCTTGGCCCGGCTCCAGCTTCATCAGAAACACAATGAAAGCGCCGACGGTCAGGCCGATGGCCATCCACAACCAGCCCGGAATCGGCTTTTTGGCCGGGGCTTGGTAACGACTGGCGCCGCGCTTGGGTGCAGGTTTTTTCTTGGCGGCCAACTTACATGCGCTCCAGGGTTTCCAGGCCCAGCAGTTCCAGGCCTTGCTTGAGCGTACGTCCGGTCAGCGCGGCGAGGCGCAGGCGGCTCTGCATTTGCTCTGGGGTTTGTGCGCTGAGGATCGGGCAGTTCTCGTAGAAGCTGGAGAACAGGCCGGCCACATCGTACAGGTAAGCGCACAGAGTGTGCGGTGTGCCCTTGTCGGCAACGTTGTTAAGCACTTCACCGAACTGCGCCAGTTTGGCGGCCAGTTCCTGTTCCTGAGCGGCTTCAAGCACGATCTGGCCGTCCACTTCACTGAAGCTCTTGCCGAGCTTGCGGAACACTCCTGCCACGCGGGTGTAGGCATACAGCAGGTACGGCGCGGTGTTGCCTTCGAAATTGAGCATCAGGTCGAAGTTGAAGCTGTAGTCACTGGTGCGGTGCTTGGACAGGTCGGCGTATTTCACCGCGTCGATGCCCACGACCTTGGCGATCTTGCGCAGTTCGTCTTCGGCCAGGTCCGGGTTCTTGCCCTTGACCAGGGTGTAGGCGCGCTCCTGAGCTTCGGTCAGCAGGTCGATCAGCTTCACCGTACCGCCATCGCGGGTCTTGAACGGACGACCGTCGGCGCCGTTCATGGTACCGAAGCCCATGTGCTCCATTTCCATTGGGCGGGTTACGAAACCGGCCTGGCGCGCGACTTCGAACACCTGCTGGAAGTGCAGGGCCTGCCGCTGGTCGACGAAGTACAGGACCCGATCGGCCTTGAGCACGCCGTTGCGGTAGCGCACGGCTGCCAGGTCAGTGGTGGCATAGAGATAGCCACCGTCGGCCTTGACGATGATCACTGGCAACGGCTCGCCATCCGCGGTCTTGAACTGGTCGAGGAACACGCACTGGGCGCCGTTGCTTTCCACCAGCATGCCCTTGGCCTTGAGGTCGTTGACCACATTGATCAGGTCGTCGTTGTAGGCGCTTTCGCCCATCACGTCGGCCATGGTCAATTTGACGTTCAGCAGTTCGTAGATTTTCTGGCAGTGGGACAGGGAGATGTCCTTGAACTTGCTCCACAGCGCCAGGCATTCGGCATCGCCGGCCTGCAGCTTGACCACCAGGCCACGGGCGCGGTCGGCGAATTCGGGCGACTCGTCGAAGCGTTGCTTGGCGGCGCGGTAGAAGTTCTCCAGGTCCGACAGCTCGTCGCTGGTGATGGGGTTTTCCTGCAGGTAGGCCATCAGCATGCCGAACTGGGTGCCCCAGTCGCCGACGTGGTTCTGGCGGATCACCGTGTCGCCGAGAAACTCCAGGACCCGGGCCACGCCGTCGCCGATGATGGTAGAGCGCAGGTGGCCGACGTGCATTTCCTTGGCCAGGTTGGGGGCCGAGAGGTCGACCACGGTGCGCTGCAACGGGCCGGCCTTGCGCACGCCGAGGCGTGCGTCGGCCAGGGCCGCGTCCAGGCGGGAGGCCAGGGCCTGGGTGTTCTGGAAAAAGTTGATGAAG
Organism: Pseudomonas sp. Tri1; assembly: GCF_017968885.1. NCBI lineage: Bacteria > Pseudomonadati > Pseudomonadota > Gammaproteobacteria > Pseudomonadales > Pseudomonadaceae > Pseudomonas > Pseudomonas sp. Tri1. The sequence continues at coordinate 447,685 of NZ_CP072913.1, forward strand.
CCGGGGCCGGCAATGTCAGCCTTGCTGACGTTCTCATCGGCGGGCAACGCGGCGATGATTTTCTCCGCCAGGTCCCGCGGTTTCATGCCGGCCGGTTTGGCGAGCATCATCGCGATGTTGCTGGCGAAGTCACCGTGGGTCTTGTCGCGGGTGTTTTCGACCTGAATCGCCGGCGACAGGCCTTCTGGCAGCACACCTTCAGTGACGAGTTGGGCGATGGCTTGCTGGATGAGCTGGCGAATGGTGTCTTTCATGGTCTTCTCTTTCAACCGCAGGCGCGGCGGCGCTTCGATGCGCTGGTGGAAAAACTGGGCATTATCCGTGGCGAAGGCGGGCTTGCCAACTGTAGCGGGTCGGGTGGGGATATGTGGGGACTATTCTTGATGGCCTGGATGCACTCAGCCTACCTGTGGGGGCAAAGCTTGCGATCTGCTCAATCAATACAAATCCACCGGATCCACATCCAGCGACCAGCGCACCGCTCGCCCGCTGGGCATTTGTTCCAACAGCAACAGCCAGGCACTCAATAGCCGATGCAGCGGTGCCCGGGCATTGGCTTGTAATAAAAGTTGCGCCCGATAGCGCCCGGCCCGGCGCTCCATCGGAGCCGGAACCGGGCCCAATAGTTCTATGCCGGTGAGGTTCTGCTGCGCCAGCAAACGCTCGGCCTCGCTACAAGCTTCGTCGAGGAACGCTTCGGCCTGCCCCGGCTTATGTGCTTCGGCCCGCAACAGCGCCAGGTGCGCAAACGGTGGCAGACCGGCGCTGCGCCGTTCGCTCAAGGCCTGTTCGGCGAAGGCGAAGTAGCCTTGTTCAGTCAGCTGTATCAGCAGCGGGTGGTCGGCCAGGTGGGTCTGGATAATCACCTTGCCCGGCTCCTCGGCCCGCCCGGCGCGGCCCGCGACCTGGACGATCAACTGCGCCATGCGCTCGCTGGCGCGGAAGTCGCCGGAGAACAGCCCGCCGTCGGCGTCGAGGATCGACACCAGCGTGACCCGGGGGAAGTGGTGGCCTTTGGCGAGCATTTGCGTGCCCACCAGGATACATGGCTGGCCTTTCTGGATCGTGGCGAACAGCTGGTTCATCGCGTCCTTGCGCGAGGTGCTGTCGCGGTCCACCCGCAGCACCGGGTAATCGGGAAACAGGATGCCGAGTCGTTCTTCGGCACGTTCGGTGCCGGCGCCGACTGGGCGCAAATCCACTTTGCCGCACTGCGGACAGTGCCTTGGCACTCGCTCGACGTGGCCGCAATGGTGGCAGCGCAGCTCGCCATGGCGTTGATGTACGGTCATCCGCGCATCGCAGCGTTCGCAACCGGACATCCAGCCACAGTCATGGCACAACAGCGTCGGGGCAAAACCCCGGCGGTTAAGGAATACCAAGACCTGTTGCCCGGCGGCCAGGGTCTGGCCGATGGCTTGCTGCATCGGCCCGGAAATGCCGCTGTCCAGCGGACGGCTTTTCACGTCCAGGCGCAGGAACCGCGGTTGCTTGGCGCCGCCGGCCCGTTCGTTCAGGCGCAGCAGGCCATAACGGCCGGTATAGGCGTTGTGCAGGCTCTCCAGGGACGGCGTCGCCGAGCCAAGGACAATGGGGATGTTTTCCTGGCGCGCGCGCACCAGTGCCAGGTCGCGGGCGTGGTAGCGCAGACCTTCCTGCTGCTTATAGGAGCCGTCGTGTTCTTCGTCGATGATGATCAGGCCGGGGTTCTTCATCGGTGTGAACAAGGCTGAACGGGTGCCGATGATGATGTCGGCCTCACCGTCCCGGGCGGCGAGCCAGGCTTCCAGGCGTTCGCGGTCGTTGACCGCCGAGTGCACCAGGGCAATCCGGGCGTTGAAGCGCTGTTCGAAGCGCGCCAGGGTTTGCGGGCCGAGGTTGATTTCTGGAATCAGTACCAAGGCCTGCTTGCCGGCTTCCAGGGTCTGGCGGATCAGTTGTAGATAAACTTCGGTCTTGCCGCTGCCGGTGACGCCCGCCAGAAGAAAGGCGTGATAACTGTCGAAGCCGGCGCGAATCGCCTCGCAAGCAGCCCGCTGTTCGGTATTGAGCGGCAGTTCCGGTTGGGCCAGCCAATGTTCATGGCGCGCGCCGGGGGCGTGCCTGCGAACTTCCACTTGGACCAGGTCCTTGGCCAGTAGTAGATCGAGGCTGTCCTTGCTGAGCATCAGTTTGCTCAACAGTTGATGGGCCACCCCGTGGGGGTGCTGGGCCAGGGTCGCCAGGGCCTCGCGCTGGCGCGGCGCGCGGGCAATGCGCGGGTCGTCCAGCGAGGCGCCGGGTGTCACCGACCAGAACCGTTCCTGACGCGCCTCGGCCAGTTCGCCCTGGCGCAGCAGCACCGGCAGCGCCCAGCTCAAGGTGTCGCCGAGGCTGTGCTGATAATACTGGGAGGTCCACAGGCACAGCTTGAACAGCGACGCCGGCAAGGGGGGCGTGGCATCGAGCAGGGCCAGGGCCGGCTTGAGCTTGTCGGCTGGCACTTCGCTGTGGTCGGTGACCTCCACCAGAATCCCGATCATTTCCCGCCGGCCAAACGGCACCCGCAGACGCATGCCCGGGTGCAACTGGGCGCGCAGGACTCCGGCCGGGGCGCGGTAGTCGAACAGGCGGCGCAGTGGCGAAGGTAGGGCGAGGCGCAGAATGGCGTCGGGCACGCGGGGATCTCGGTAGGCGGACAAGTTCGCAAGGCTGAGCGCGATCGAATGTGGGAGCGAGCTTGCTCGCGATGGCGGCGTGTCCGGCAACATCCATGCGGCTGATTCACCGCTATCGCGAGCAAGCTCGCTCCCACAGGGATTGTGCTTGAGGGCGCGAGCCTAGCAGACGGTTGGTACAAGTCATAGCTTGCGTGATTGATGTTGTCTGGTAGAATCCGCGGCCTAATTACGTGCGGTATTCAACAATAGTGTTGGGTGGCGGCACGCTAGCCTGAGGAAAACAGCATGAAAACCGATATCCATCCGGAATACCCAGTAATTGCCGTGACTTGCAGCTGCGGCAACAAATTCGAAACGCGTTCGACCTTCGGCAAAGCCCTGGCGATCGACGTTTGCAACGAATGCCACCCGTTCTACACCGGTAAGCAAAAGACTCTGGATACCGGCGGCCGCGTTCAGAAGTTCGCCGATCGTTTCGGTGCTTTCGGCGCTACCAAAAAGGCCTGAGGCTAATCATTTTGGATGGTCGTCTCGACTGCTCCAGACTGATAAAGAAGGCGTCCCTTGTGGGCGCCTTTTTTGTGTCTGCGATTTGGCTGGCGGGCGCTCAGGCTTTCTGTCCGGCACCCTCGGGCCTTATCCAGGCGACGGTCCAGCGGGTGGTGGATGGCGACACCCTGCGCCTGACGGATGGTCGCAGTGTGCGCATGATTGGCCTCAATAGTCCTGAACTCGGTCGGCGGGGGCGTTCCGACGAGCCTTTTGCCGTGGTGGCTCGCCGGCGCCTCGAGACGCTGGTGGCTGCCGGTGGTGGGCGCGTGGGGTTGCTGCTTGGCAAGGAGGGCAAGGACCGTTACGGCCGCACCTTGGCCCATGTCTACAGCGTCGATGGCAATAATCTCGAAGCGCAATTGCTCGCCGAGGGGTTGGGTTTTCACGTGGCGGTAGCGCCGAATGTCGATCTGGTGGACTGCCAGCGTGCCGCCGAACGTCAGGCGCGTGAAGCGGGCCTGGGGTTGTGGAAACGCTCGCCGGTACTCAAGACGCGTCAGGTCAAGGCTTCGGGCTTCGCCGTGCTCAGTGGGCGGGTGAGTGAGGTCAGGCGCAATCGAGGCGGTGTTTGGCTTCAATTGCCGGATTCGGTTGTATTGCGCGTCGAATCCAATCTGCTTGGTCGCTTTGATATGGCCTCGCTTGAACGCCTCAAAGGCAGGCGAATTGAGGCGCGAGGCTGGGTCGTTGATCGTTCGCGGCGGGGCGGGCTTGAATCAGGTCAGGCGCGCTGGCTGCTGCCGTTGACCGATCCGGCCATGCTGAGTACGGTACCGCAATAAAAAATTGTAGACATTTTACAGTCTGATTGTATGCATATAGCCCTTGTGTTTCGCGGCTCTTGGCCCAAAGTCGTAGGACGGGGCGCTTGACACGGGTGACTGGTCAGTCTTGTAGGGACTTTGCGAGGCGCGTATCCTCGGCGGTCCGTCTGTCCAACACAGTAAAAAGCGGAATGCCCACATGTCTGATCTGAAAACTGCCGCTCTCGAATATCACGCTAATCCTCGTCCAGGGAAGCTGAGTGTCGAGCTCACCAAGGCCACCGCTACTGCCCGCGATCTGTCGCTGGCCTACAGCCCCGGCGTAGCCGAACCAGTACGCGAAATCGCTCGCGACCCTGAGCTGGCCTACAAATACACCGGTAAGGGCAACCTGGTTGCAGTCATTTCCGATGGCACCGCGATTCTCGGTCTGGGTAACCTTGGCCCATTGGCTTCCAAGCCGGTCATGGAAGGCAAGGGTGTGCTGTTCAAGCGCTTCGCAGGCATCGATGTGTTCGACATCGAAGTCGACTCCGAAAGCCCGCAAGCCTTCATCGACACCGTCAAGCGTATCTCCATCACCTTCGGCGGCATCAACCTGGAAGACATCAAGGCGCCTGAGTGCTTCGAGATCGAACGTGCCCTGATCGAACAGTGCGACATTCCGGTGTTCCACGATGACCAGCACGGCACCGCGATCGTGACCGCGGCCGGTATGATCAACGCCCTGGAAATCGCTGGCAAAACCCTGCCTGAAGCCAAGATCGTCTGCCTCGGTGCCGGCGCTGCGGCCATCTCCTGCATGAAGTTGCTGGTGAGCATGGGCGCGAAAATCGAAAATATCTTCATGGTTGACCGTACCGGTGTGATCCACTCCGGCCGTGACGACCTGAACCAGTACAAGGCCGTGTTTGCCCACGCGACCGACAAGCGCTCCCTGGCCGACGCGCTGGACGGTGCCGACGTGTTCGTCGGCCTGTCGGGCCCGAACCTGCTGAGCGCGGAAAACCTGCTGCGCATGGCGCCGAACCCGATCGTGTTCGCGTGCTCGAACCCAGACCCGGAAATCTCCCCGGAGCTGGCTCACGCTACCCGCAACGACGTGATCATGGCTACCGGCCGTTCGGACTACCCGAACCAGGTCAACAACGTACTGGGCTTCCCGTTCATCTTCCGTGGTGCCCTGGACGTTCGCGCCAAACGCATCAACGAAGAAATGAAGGTCGCGGCTGCCAACGCTCTGCGCGAGCTGGCCAAGCTGCCGGTGCCCCAGGAAGTGTGCGACGCCTATGGCGGCATCAAGCTGGAATTCGGTCGTGAGTACATCATTCCGAAACCAATGGACGCCCGCCTGATCACCCTGATCTCCGACGCTGTGGCCAAGGCTGCAATCGAGACTGGCGTAGCCACCCTGCCGTATCCGAAGAACTACCCGCTCAAGAGCGTGGATGACGTGTTCAACGGCTAAGCCGTTGTAGCGCTTCAACGAAAAACCCCGGCTCCTGTGAGTCGGGGTTTTTTATTGCCTGCCGATTCGTGTAACCGCCGGCAATCCCCTGTGGGAGCTTGCTCGCGATGACGGCGGGTCAGCTTGTATTGATGTTGAATGCCAGGCCGCAATCGCGAGCAAGCTCGCTCCCACAGGGTTGTGTGTTGATCATTGATCGTTCCCACGTCCTGCGTGGGAACAATCAAAAGCCCCACACTTCTTTCGAAGGTGGGGCTTTTGGATGAGGTCTGCTCAGAACAAATCGATCGGCGCCGCTTCGTCCGCCGGCAATGGGCTGCCCGGCGCAACACCATTGCCCAGCTCATTGACCGACGGCGGAGTGTCTTCACTCTTGAACAGTTCGAAGTACGCGCCCGGGGTGCCAGGCGTGGCGGCGCGACCGCTGACCGGGTCGACGCGCAGGCTGAGGATGCCTTCGGGCTCCGGCTGGGTGTGAGGCGGTTTGTCCTTGAGTGCGGCGCCCATGTAGCTCATCCAGATCGGCAGTGCGACCGTGCCACCGAACTCGCGACGGCCCAGGCTCTCGGGTTGGTCGAAGCCGGTCCAGACGGTGGTCACGTAGTCGGCGTTATAGCCCGAGAACCAGGCGTCCTTGGATTCGTTGGTGGTACCGGTCTTGCCCGCCAGGTCGGTGCGACCCAGGGCCAGGGCACGGCGGCCGGTGCCGAGCTTGATCACGTCCTGCAGCATGCTGTTGAGAATGTAGGTGGTGCGCCCATCGACAATGCGCTCGGCGACAGCGGGTGCTTGCGGCAGGCCCGGGGCTGTCGTGGCTTCGCCCGGTGTCGCATTGACCGTGAACGTCTGGGTGGCCGGCGCGGCTACGCCGTCGCTGGCCTGCTCACCGGTGGGCACCCGTGGCGGGTTGGCGACGAACAGCGTCTCGCCGTTGCGGCTTTCGATCTTGTCGATGATGTACGGAGTGATCTTGTATCCGCCGTTGGCGAACGTACTCCAGCCGGTGGCGATTTCCATCGGTGTCAGGGTCGCGGTGCCCAGTGCCAGGGACAGGTTGCGCGGCAGATCCTGCTTGTTGAAGCCGAACTTGCTGATGTAGTCGATGGTGCGGTCCACGCCCAGCGCCTGCAGCAGGCGGATCGACACAAGGTTGCGGGACTTGTACAGCGCTTCGCGCAGGCGGATCGGGCCCAGGAACGTATTGGTGTCGTTCTTCGGCCGCCAGACCTTGTCCAGGTATTCATCGACGAACACGATCGGCGCATCGTTCACCAGGCTGGCGGCGGTGTAGCCGTTGTCCAGAGCGGCGCTGTAGACGAATGGCTTGAAGCTCGAGCCCGGCTGGCGCTTGGCCTGCAATGCGCGGTTGTAGTTGCTTTGCTCGAAGGCGAAGCCACCCACCAGCGAGCGGATGGCGCCGTCCTGCGGGTCGAGGGACACCAGCGCGCCTTGGGCAGCGGGGACTTGGCTGAACTTGAGGGTGTTGTCCGCCTGGCGCTGTACCCGGATCAGATCGCCAACCTGGGCCACGTCAGACGGCTGCCGGGGGTTGGCGCCCATGCTGTTGGTATTGAGGAACGGACGCGCCCATTTCATGCTGTCCCAGGCCACATGCTCTTCCAGCTCGCCGTTGCGGGTCAGCACCTTGATGCCATCCTTGTCCACCGAAGTGACGATGGCCGGTTCCAGGCCGCTGATGGGGCGCTGTTTGGTCAGCTCAAGGGCCCAGGCTTCCTTGGTCTTGCCCGGCAGGCGCGATTCAGGTCCACGGTAACCGTGGCGCTGGTCGTAGGTCATCAGGCCTTCGTGCAGGGCGGTGTTGGCCATTTCCTGCAAGTTGCTCGGTACCGTGGTGGTCACGCGGAAACCTTCGGTATAGGCATCGCTGCCATAGCGGCCGACCATCTCGGCGCGGGCCATCTCGGCGATGTACGGGGCGTTCACTTCCGGGGTTGGTACGTGATAGCTGGCGTTCAATGGCTCGTTGATCGCCGCGGTGTAGTCGGCTTCGCTGATCTTGCCGAGCTTGTACATGCGCCCCAGGATCCAGTCGCGCCGTTCTTTGCTGCGCGCCGGGTTGGCCAGCGGGTTGAAGCGCGACGGTGCCTTGGGCAGGCCGGCGATCATCGCCATCTGCGCCAGGCTCACATCACGGATCGACTTGCCGTAGTACACCTGCGCCGCCGCCTCGATGCCGTAGGCGCGGTTACCCAGGTAAATCTTGTTCACGTACAGCTCGAGGATTTCATCCTTGGTCAGCTGCCGCTCTATTTGCAGGGCCAGAAGGATCTCGGTGGTCTTGCGCGAGAAGCTGCGCTCACTGGTCAGGAAGAAGTTCTTGGCCACCTGCATGGTGATGGTGCTGCCGCCGGACTGGATGTGTCCGCTCTTGACCAACTGGCTGGCGGCGCGCATCAGGCTGCCCGGATCGACGCCGTAGTGATTGGCGAAGTTGTCGTCTTCAGCACTTAGTAACGCATTGATGAAGTTGGGGGGAATGTCGGCGAAACGGATGGGTGTACGGCGCATTTCGCCAAATTCGGCGATCAACTTGTTGTCGCTGCTGTACACCCGCAGAGGAATCTGCAACTGAATACTTCTCAGCGCCTCCACGGACGGCAAACCCGGACTAAGGTAAAGAAACGCACCGCTCAGACCCAAGAGCAGTCCGCAGAAAACGGCGACGATGGACCATCCGAAAAATTTCAGCAGACGAATCAAGGCTTTTGGATATCCAGGCAAAGAATGAAAAAGACGCCAGGTGCAGGGAAGGACCCGTGCGTGCAGCAAAGCGAAAAAAAACGCTGGGCATTATAAGCATTTTTTTTCGTCGAAAACGCCATCCGGACGTCCGTCGGGCCGGGGTGATTGAACGCAATGCATATTAGAGAGTCCGTAACTCACGGATAGTCATAGGGAATTGGTAGTGCTACGACTCTTCAATAAAAAAGCCCATACGCTTCTGGGGATAGACATCAGCTCCACGTCGGTGAAGCTGCTTGAGTTGAGCCGCCAGGGCGACCGGTACCGCGTCGAGTCTTACGCGGTCGAACCATTGCCGGCCAACGCCGTGGTTGAAAAGAATATCGCCGAGCTCGAAGGGGTGGGGCAGGCATTGTCTCGGGTGCTGGCCAAGGCCAAGACACCCTCGCGCAACGTGGCCGTCGCGGTGGCCGGTTCAGCGGTAATCACCAAGACCATCGAGATGGACGCCGGGTTGTCCGACGATGACATGGAAAACCAGCTCAAGATCGAGGCCGACCAGTACATACCTTATCCGCTGGATGAGGTGGCCATCGATTTCGAAGTCCTCGGCCCGTCACCGCGTAGCACCGAGCGAGTCGAGGTGCTGCTGGCGGCCTGTCGCAAGGAAAACGTCGAGGTCCGCGAGGCTGCGCTGGCGCTGGCCGGGCTGACGGCCCGGGTGGTCGATGTGGAAGCCTATGCGCTGGAGCGCGCCTTTGGCCTGCTCGCCACGCAGCTGGCCGCGTCCCAGGAACGGCTGACGGTGGCGGTCATCGACATCGGCGCCACCATGACCACCCTCAGCGTGCTGCACAACGGGCGGATCATCTATACCCGCGAGCAATTGTTCGGTGGACGCCAGCTCACCGAGGAAATCCAGCGTCGCTATGGCCTGACGGCCGAACAGGCGGGCCTGGCAAAGAAGCAGGGTGGCCTGCCGGACGATTACCTCAGTGAGGTGCTGCAACCTTTTCGCGAGGCCTTGGTGCAACAGGTTTCGCGGTCCTTGCAGTTTTTCTTCGCTTCGGGCCAGTACAGCGCGGTTGACCATATTTTGTTGGCCGGGGGCTCGGCGTCGGTCGCAGGCCTGGATCGGTTGATCGAACAACGCCTGGGCACACCGACCCAGGTGGCCAACCCGTTTACCAACATGGCCCTGAGCAGCAAGGTGAATGCGGGCGCCTTGGCCAGTGATGCGCCGGCGCTGATGATTGCCTGCGGGCTGGCCCTCAGGAGTTTCGACTGATGGCGCGGATCAACCTTCTCCCCTGGCGCGAAGCGTTGCGCGAAGAACGTCGCAAACGCTTTTTGCTGGCATTGGTGGGGGCGCTGGTGGGGGCAGTGGGCTTGACCCTGATCGCAGTCCAGTACCTCAACAGTGCCATCGACCAGCAAGTGGCGCGTAACAGTCATCTCTCCGAGCAGATCGCCGTGCTCGACGAACGCATCAAGCAAATCAGCGAACTCAAAGCCCGGCGCCAGCAACTGCTGGAGCGCATGCGCATCATCCAGGATCTGCAGGGTAACCGACCGGTCAGCGGACGCATCTTCGACCAACTGGCGCGGACCCTGCCGGACGGAGTGTATTTCACCGAAGTGAAAATGGAAGACAAGACGCTCTCGATCAAAGGCGCTGCGGAATCGAACAACCGTGTTTCGGACCTCATGCGCAACCTGGACGCATCGGACCTGTTCGATGCGCCCAGCCTGACGGAGGTTAAGGCCACCACGGCTGGGCAGCTCGACCAGGCCAATGTGTTCCAGCTGACGGTCCGCCAGACTCGTCCGGCCGATGGGGAGGACGCTCAATGAAACCGGGGGAGTGGTTCGACGCGCTGCGCAAGATCGACATCAGTGACCTGGATACCAACAACATCGGCGCCTGGCCGGCCCCAATCAAATGGCTGGCCGGTGCCTTGCTGGTGGTCCTGGTGCTGGGCCTGGGCTATAACTTTGCCTTGAGTGACCTGCAGAACCAGTTGCAGCAAGTGCGCCAGGAAGAAGATACCCTCAAGGCGCAGTTCGCGGGCAAGGCCCACATGGCTGCGAACCTGGAGCGCTACATCGAGCAGATGAAGCAGATGGAAACATCCTTTGGTGTGCTGTTGCGACAATTGCCCAGTGACACCGAGGTCCCGGGGCTGCTCGAAGACATTACCCGCACCGGCCTGGGCAGCGGCCTGGAGTTCGAGGAAATCAAACTGCTGCCCGAAGTCGCCCAGCCGTTCTACATCGAGCTGCCGATCCAGATCACCGTGACCGGCGGCTACCACGACCTGGCGACGTTCGTCAGCGGTGTGGCCGGGTTGCCCCGGATCGTCACGCTGCACGATTTCGAGATCGCGCCGATGGAGCCCGAGGCAGGCGCGAAGCTGCGCATGAGCATCCAGGCCAAGACCTACCGGTATAACGAGCAGGAGGCTCAGCCATGAAGCCGGCCTGCCGCATTTGCCTACTGGCAGGACTGGTCGCGTTGGCTGGTTGCAACAATGACAGCGGTTTCGACGACCTGGACGCCTACATGAACGAAGTGCGCCTGCGCCCACCCGGCAAGATCGAGCCGACGCCGACGTTCAGGCCCTACGAAACCTTCACCTACAGCGCCGCCAACCTGCGCAGCCCGTTCACCCGGCAGGTCCGGGTGGACCAGGCCAATCGGCAGCAGGGCTCACGCAACGTCCGGCCCGACCCCAACCGAGTCAAGCAATACCTGGAAGGCTTCAACATCGAGCAATTTGAAATGGTCGGTACGATCTCCAATGTCAGCGGCTCCTTCGCGCTGTTGCGCGGCGCAGGCGGGGTGCATCGGCTCAAGGTCGGTGACTATCTGGGACGCAACGACGGGCGAATTGTCGCCATCAGCGCCACCCAGGTCGATGTGGTCGAAATCGTTCCAGATGGCGAAGGTGCCTGGCTGGAGCGACCACGGACCATTCCTTTGAAAGAGCATTCATAGTGGAACTCGAACAATGAACAGGATTTTTTCTGCCCTCGGTATTTCGCTATGGATAGCGCTGTTGTCGCCGATGGTTCATGCGGCCAACCTGAAGACGCTGGATGTGGCGGCGTTGCCGGGTGACCGCATCGAGTTGAAACTCGCCTTCGATGGGCCGCCGCCGACGCCTCGGGGCTACACCACCGATCAGCCGGCCCGGATCGCGCTGGACCTGCCCGGCGTGAGCAATCAACTGGCCAGTAAGCGCCGTGACCTGGGCGGTGGCAACGCACGCAGTGCCACCGTGGTCGAGGCGGGCGACCGTACGCGGCTGATCATCGGCCTTACCCAACTGGCGCCGTATGACACCCGGATCGAAGGCAACAACCTGTTCGTGGTGGTTGGCAAAGGCATCGCGCCCAAGGCCACGACCCAGGCTGCGCGTCCGGCGGTTGCCAGTGCCGCGCCTGCCAGGGCCAGCGCGCCGGTGGGCAAGGCTATCCGTGGCGTGGATTTCCAGCGCGGAACCCAGGGTGAAGGCAATGTGGTGATCGATCTGTCGGACCCTTCCATCGCTCCGGACATCCAGGAGCGTGAAGGCAAGATCATCCTCAATTTCGCCAGGACCCAGTTGCCCGAGCCGCTGCGGGTGCGCCTGGACGTCAAGGACTTCGCCACCCCGGTGCAGTTCGTCAATGCCATTGCCGGCGGCGACCGGGCGACCATCAGCATCGAACCCAGCGGCACCTTCGATTATTCCACCTACCAGACCGACAACAAGCTGACCGTCAGCGTCCGGCCGATGACGGTAGAGGACCTGCAAAAACGCAATTCCGATCGCGCCGCCTACAGCGGTGAGAAACTCTCGCTGAACTTCCAGGACATCGAAGTGCGTTCGGTCCTGCAACTGATCGCCGATTTCACCAATTTGAACCTGGTGGCAAGTGACACGGTGCAGGGCGGCATTACCCTGCGGCTACAGAACGTGCCTTGGGATCAGGCGCTGGACTTGGTGCTCAAGACCAAAGGGCTGGACAAGCGCAAGGTCGGCAACGTGCTGCTGGTGGCCCCGGCCGATGAAATCGCGGCGCGCGAGCGCCAGGAGTTGGAGTCCCAGAAGCAGATTGCCGACCTGGCGCCGCTGCGGCGTGAGTTGCTGCAGGTCAATTACGCGAAGGCCGCGGACATCGCCAAGCTGTTCCAGTCGGTGACCAGTGCCGAAGCGAAAGCCGATGAGCGCGGCACGATCACGGTGGATGAGCGTACCAACAACATCATTGCCTACCAGACCCAGGACCGCCTCGACGAGCTACGCCGGATCGTGGCGCAGCTGGATATTCCGGTGCGCCAGGTGATGATCGAGGCGCGGATCGTCGAGGCCAACGTCGATTACGACAAAAGCCTGGGTGTGCGTTGGGGCGGTTCGATCCAGAACAAGGGCAACTGGAGTTCCTCCGGGGTCACCACCGGCGACTCCACCACCATTGGCACGCCGGGCAGCACCAGCACCAACCAGCCATTTGTCGATCTGGGCGCGTCGGGTAACACCTCTGGAATCGGCATTGCGTTCATTACCGACAACGTGCTGCTGGATCTGGAGCTGACGGCCATGGAGAAAACCGGCAACGGCGAAATCGTCTCCCAGCCCAAGGTGGTGACGTCCGACAAGGAGACGGCCAAAATCCTCAAGGGCACGGAGATTCCTTATCAGGAAGCCAGCTCCAGCGGTGCTACCTCGGTGTCGTTCAAGGAGGCCTCGCTGTCGCTGGAGGTGACCCCGCAGATCACCCCGGACAACCGCATCATCATGGAGGTCAAGGTCACCAAGGATGAGCCGGACTACCTGAACAAGGTGAATGATGTGCCACCGATCAAGAAAAACGAGGTCAACGCCAAGGTCCTGGTCAATGATGGCGAGACCATTGTGATTGGCGGGGTTTTCTCAAATACTCAGAGCAAGGTTGTAGATAAGGTGCCATTTCTTGGCGATGTGCCGTATCTTGGCCGCCTTTTCCGGCGTGATGTGGTTTCGGAGACAAAATCCGAGCTGCTGGTGTTCCTCACTCCGCGTATCATGAACAACCAGGCGATTGCTGTGAGTCGTTGATTCTGTGCGAAATTTGATTCTTGTTGGGCCGATGGGCGCTGGAAAAAGCACCATCGGCCGTTTGCTGGCCAAAGAGCTGCGCCTGCCATTCAAAGATTCCGACAAGGAAATTGAATTGCGCACGGGCGCCAATATCCCATGGATTTTCGACAAGGAAGGCGAACCGGGCTTTCGTGACCGTGAGCAGGCGATGATCGCCGAGCTGTGCGCGTTCGATGGCGTGGTGCTGGCCACGGGCGGCGGTGCGGTCATGCGCGAAGCCAATCGTCGGGCGCTGCATGCCGGCGGACGAGTGGTCTACCTGCACGCCTCCGTCGAACAGCAGGTCGGACGCACCGCCCGGGACCGCAATCGACCGTTGTTGCGCACCGCCGACCCGGCCAAGACCCTGCGGGACCTGCTGGAACTGCGTGATCCGCTGTACCGGGAAATCGCCGATCTGGTGGTGGAGACCGACGAGCGGCCGCCGCGGATGGTGGTGCTGGACATTCTCGAGCGCCTGCAGCAGCTGCCTCCCCGTTAATGCGCCTCGCGAAATGCGCTATCCTCGACGTCCCGTCGGGGCCCGCCTGGAGCGTGGCGGATAGCCATCTCAAGGCGCCAGGGCAAGCATCCGGGGCTTTCGTTAATTGCAGGCAGGACGCCTGATTCCATCTTCACTGTGGGGACACATGCAGACACTTAAGGTCGACCTGGGCGAGCGCAGCTACCCGATTCACATTGGCGAAGGTTTGCTGGACCAGCCCGAACTGCTGGCGCCGCATATTGCCGGGCGGCAAGTGGCGATCATCTCCAATGAGACCGTCGCGCCTCTGTATCTGGAGCGCCTGGCCCGCAGCCTGTCGGCCTTCTCGGTCATTTCCGTGGTGTTGCCCGACGGTGAGGCGTTCAAGACCTGGGAAACCTTGCAGCTGATTTTCGATGGCCTGCTGACTGCGCGGCATGACCGTCGTACCACGGTGGTCGCGCTGGGTGGCGGGGTGATTGGCGACATGGCCGGTTTTGCCGCCGCCTGCTATCAGCGCGGCGTCGATTTCATCCAGATTCCCACCACGCTGCTGTCCCAGGTCGACTCGTCGGTAGGCGGCAAGACCGGGATCAACCATCCGCTGGGCAAGAACATGGTCGGTGCTTTCTATCAGCCCAACGTGGTGCTGATCGATACCGCCACCCTCAATACCTTGCCGGCCCGCGAACTCTCTGCCGGGCTGGCGGAAGTCATCAAGTACGGGCTGATCTGCGACGAGCCGTTCCTCGGCTGGCTCGAAGATAACGTCGATCGCTTGCGTGCGCTGGATCAAACGGCCCTGACCTACGCCATCGAGCGCTCCTGCGCCGCCAAGGCCGCCGTGGTGGGTGCCGATGAGCGTGAGTCGGGGATTCGCGCCACGCTCAACCTGGGCCACACCTTCGGCCATGCCATCGAAACCCACATGGGCTATGGTGTCTGGCTGCATGGCGAGGCAGTTGCGGCCGGCACGGTCATGGCCCTGGAGATGTCTGCGCGTCTGGGCTGGATCAGCGAGCAGGAACGCGATCGCGGTATCCGTCTATTCCAGCGCGCCGGCCTGCCGGTGGTTCCGCCCGAGGAAATGACTGAGGCGGATTTCCTTGAACACATGGCAATCGACAAAAAAGTGATCGACGGTCGTCTGCGCCTGGTGCTGCTGCGCCACATGGGCGAAGCGGTGGTGACCGACGATTATCCGAAAGAGGTTCTACAGGCCACGCTGGGAGCGGACTACCGCGCCCTGGCTCAGCTTAAAGGTTAATAAGATTCCGATGACTAGTTTGCATGCCGACGAGGCTTTCCTCGGCCATTTCCAGTTGAGTCATGACCCTTTCGCTCCACGGGTCCCGGGCTTCAAATTCTTTCCCGCCCAGCGCAAGCCGGTGCTGGGCCAGTTGCATCACCTGGCCCGCTACAGCCAACTGCTCCTGGTGGTTACCGGCCCCCAGGGCAGCGGCAAGACCTTGCTGCGCCAGGCCCTGGTGGCCAGCACCAACAAGCAGTCGGTGCAAAGCGTGGTGGTCTCGGCCCGTGGTGCCGGTGACGCCGCCGGTATATTGCGCCAGGTGGCCCAGGCGCTGAACGTCGCCCAGACCGAGATCGGCGCGATTCTCGATCAGATCGTGCAACTGGCGCTGACCGGGCAGGAAGTCTATCTGCTGGTGGACGACGCCGAGCAGCTCGACGAGTCGGCCCTGGAAGCCCTGCTGGCCCTGGCCGCCGGGGCACCGGAAGGTCGTCCCCATGTGTTCCTGTTCGGAGAGTCGTCGCTGATCGCCGATCTGGATCAACTGAACCTTGAGGAAGAGCGCTTCCACGTCATCGAGCTGGCGCCCTACACCGAAGAGGAAACCCGTGAATACCTGGCCCAGCGTCTTGAGGGCGCGGGTCGGGGTATCGAACTTTTCACCGCCGATCAGATCTCTGAGATTCACGAGAGCTCCGATGGCTGGCCTGGCACCATCAACCAGGTTGCCCGAGATGCTCTGATCGAAGTCATGATTGCCAGCCGCTCTGCGGTGAAGCGTCCAAGTATGGGGTTCAACATGCCGAAGAAACACGTATTGGCGATTTCCGCCGTGGTCGTGGTCGCGGTCGCCGCCGCCTGGCTGATGCCGGGTCGCAACAAGGCACCGACCACGGGCGCACCTGCCAACGAACAGGCACAACTGCCCCTCGGTCAGGGCACGCCACAACCCAACGGTGGTGCGCCGGCAGTGGAATTTGCCGGTAACACCCAGCCGATGCCGCTGCCGTTGGTCGGCCAGTCGCAACCGGTCATGCGCGGTCCCCTGGCCGAAGCCGCGGGTGGCATCACCGAAGGCGACGACGGCGCAGCGCCGCCGATCGACGACAGCAGCGATGTGCCGCCGACCGTGACCACCACTGCACCGCCCGCGGGCGTGCCGGCTGGCCCGGCGCCATCGCCTGCCCCGACCGCCAAGCCGACTCCAGCCCCGACCCAGTTGGCTAGCGCCAAGCCTGCTCCTGCGCCGGCCGCGAAACCGACGCCAGCGCCAGCTCCAGCGACCAAGCCTGCCGCTACCCCGGCCAAGGCCACGGGCGGTAGCTGGTACGCCGGCCAGGCTCCGAGCAACTACGTGGTGCAGATCCTCGGCACCAGCTCCGAAGCCACGGCGCAGAACTTCGTCAAGGAACAGGGCGGCGAGTACCGGTATTTCAAGAAAGTGCTCAACGGCAAGCCGCTGTACGTCATCACCTATGGCAGCTTTGCCAGTCGTGATGCAGCCGTTTCCGCCATCAAGGCCTTGCCAGCGAAGGTTCAGGCTGGTAAACCTTGGCCTCGCACTGTCGCCAGCGTCCAACAGGAACTGGCTGCAACTCGCTGAAGATTCGGCGGCCTTACCCAGGCCGCCTCTCCCGGCAACCTCAAAATTTCCGCAGGGGCGAGCGACCTTTCAGGCCGCGCGCCTTGTGGTGTCTGCGTCACAGTAGCGTTTGAGTCGTAGCGGTCGAACCCAAAAAAGTTTTGACTAGCACAGCATATAGCTTTAAACCTTTCACAAATGCGACATGGATTTGCGACAGTTCGTCGTCAAATTTGTGAGCCTCTGTGTCGGTGTGTACAATGACCTCCCTTTTGCCCCCGCAAAGCTGGCGTACGTTCGGCGCGGCATGCAACTGGTTGAATTGAAAAGAAATTTGCCTCGATAAGGGGCAGCCTGGTGAGAAAGTGTCTATGAAAGCAGGTCTGTACCAACCAGATGAATTCAAGGATAACTGTGGTTTCGGCCTGATAGCCCATATGCAGGGCGAGGCGAGCCACACCCTTTTGCAAACGGCCATTGAGGCCCTGACCTGCATGACCCACCGCGGTGGGATCAACGCCGACGGCAAGACCGGTGACGGTTGCGGCTTGCTGATTCAAAAGCCTGACGAGTTCCTGCGTGCCATTGCCCAGGAAACGTTTGGCGTGACCCTGCCCAAGCAGTACGCCGTGGGCATGGTGTTCTTCAACCAGGACCCGGTGAAGGCGCAAGCGGCTCGCGAGAACATGAACCGCGAGATCCTGGCCGCCGGCCTGCAACTGGTGGGTTGGCGCAAAGTGCCGATCGACACCAGCGTCCTCGGCCGCCTTGCCCTCGAGCGCCTGCCGCAGATCGAGCAGGTGTTCATCGCTGGCGATGGCCTGAGCGACCAGGACATGTCGATCAAGCTGTTCAGCTCCCGTCGTCGCTCGTCGGTGGCCAACGCCGCTGACACCGACCACTACATCTGCAGCTTTTCCCACAAGACCATCATCTATAAAGGCCTGATGATGCCGGCGGACCTCACCGCCTTCTATCCGGACCTGAGCGACGAGCGCCTGAAAACCGCGATTTGCGTGTTCCACCAGCGCTTCTCCACCAATACCCTGCCGAAATGGCCGCTGGCCCAGCCATTCCGCTTCCTTGCCCACAACGGCGAGATCAACACCATTACTGGCAACCGCAACTGGGCCGTGGCCCGTCGCACCAAGTTCGCCAATGACCTGATGCCGGACCTCGAAGAACTCGGCCCGCTGGTCAACCGCGTGGGCTCGGACTCCTCGAGCATGGACAACATGCTGGAACTGATGGTGACCGGTGGCATCGACCTGTTCCGTGGCGTGCGCATGCTGGTGCCGCCGGCCTGGCAGAACGTCGAGACCATGGACCCGGACCTGCGGGCCTTCTACGAATACAACTCCATGCACATGGAGCCGTGGGATGGCCCGGCCGGTATCGTCATGACCGACGGTCGCTACGCCGTGTGCCTGCTGGACCGTAACGGTCTGCGCCCGGCGCGCTGGGTCACCACCACCAACGGTTTCATCACCCTGGCTTCGGAAATCGGTGTCTGGAACTACCAGCCCGAGGACGTCATCGCCAAGGGCCGCGTAGGCCCTGGCCAGATCTTTGCCGTGGACACCGAAACCGGCCAGATCCTCGACACCGACGCGATCGACAACCGCCTCAAGTCCCGTCATCCGTACAAGCAATGGCTGCGCAAGAATGCCCTGCGCATCCAGGCAACCATGGAAGACAATGACC
Source organism: Pseudomonas sp. Tri1 (assembly GCF_017968885.1). NCBI lineage: Bacteria > Pseudomonadati > Pseudomonadota > Gammaproteobacteria > Pseudomonadales > Pseudomonadaceae > Pseudomonas > Pseudomonas sp. Tri1. The sequence goes on from NZ_CP072913.1 coordinate 465,959, forward strand.
ACGGTTCGGCTTTCTATGACGTCGATCAGCTCAAGCAGTACATGAAGATGTACCAGGTGACGTTCGAAGAGCGTGACCAGGTGCTGCGTCCGCTCGGCGAGCAGGGTTACGAAGCGGTCGGCTCCATGGGTGACGACACGCCGATGGCCGTGCTGTCGCAGCGCGTGCGCACGCCGTACGACTATTTCCGCCAGCAGTTCGCCCAGGTGACCAACCCGCCGATCGACCCGCTGCGCGAAGCGATCGTCATGTCCCTGGAAATCTGCCTCGGTGCCGAGCGCAACATTTTCCAGGAATCGCCGGAGCACGCCTCGCGCGTGATCCTCAGTTCGCCGGTCATTTCCCCGGCCAAGTGGCGCTCGCTGACCAACCTCGACCGTCCGGGCTTCGCGCGCCAGGTCATCGACCTGAACTACGACGAAAGCGTCGGCCTGGAAGCGGCGATCCGCAACGTCGCCGATCAGGCTGAAGAAGCCGCGCGCGCCGGGCGCACCCAGATCGTGCTGAGCGACCGCCACATTGCGCCGGGCAAACTGCCGATCCACGCCTCGCTGGCCACCGGTGCGGTGCACCACCGCCTGACCGAAAAAGGCCTGCGCTGCGACTCCAACATCCTGGTGGAAACCGCTACTGCCCGCGATCCGCATCACTTCGCGGTGCTGATCGGTTTCGGCGCCTCGGCGGTGTATCCGTTCCTGGCCTACGAAGTGCTGGGCGATCTGATCCGCACCGGTGAAGTGCTGGGCGACCTCTATGAGGTGTTCAAGAACTACCGCAAGGGCATCACCAAGGGCCTGCTCAAGATCCTGTCGAAGATGGGCATCTCGACCATCGCCTCGTACCGTGGCGCGCAACTGTTCGAGGCCATCGGCCTGTCGGAAGAGGTCTGCGAGCTGAGCTTCCGTGGCGTGCCGAGCCGCATCAAGGGTGCGCGCTTCGTCGACATCGAAGCCGAGCAGAAAGCCCTGGCGGCCGAAGCCTGGAGCCCGCGCAAGCCGATCCAGCAGGGCGGCCTTTTGAAGTTCGTCCATGGCGGCGAATACCACGCCTACAACCCGGACGTGGTCAACACCTTGCAAGCGGCCGTGCAGCAGGGCGACTACAGCAAGTTCAAGGAATACACCTCGCTGGTGGACAACCGTCCGGTGTCGATGATCCGCGACCTGCTCAAGGTCAAGACCCTCGACACGCCGCTGGACATCAGTGAAGTGGAACCGCTGGAATCGGTGCTCAAACGCTTCGATTCCGCCGGTATCTCCCTCGGCGCCCTGTCCCCGGAAGCCCACGAAGCCCTGGCCGAAGCCATGAACCGCCTTGGTGCGCGTTCCAACTCCGGTGAAGGCGGCGAAGACCCGGCGCGCTATGGCACCATCAAGAGTTCGAAAATCAAGCAGGTTGCCACTGGCCGCTTCGGTGTGACGCCGGAATACCTGGTCAACGCTGAAGTGCTGCAAATCAAGGTGGCCCAGGGCGCCAAGCCTGGTGAGGGCGGCCAACTGCCCGGTGGCAAGGTCAACGGCCTGATCGCCAAGCTGCGTTATGCCGTGCCTGGCGTGACCCTGATCTCGCCGCCGCCGCATCACGACATCTACTCGATCGAAGACTTGTCGCAACTGATCTTCGACCTCAAGCAGGTGAACCCGAAGGCGCTAGTCTCGGTGAAACTGGTGGCGGAAGCGGGCGTCGGCACCATCGCTGCCGGTGTGGCCAAGGCCTATGCCGACCTGATCACCATTTCCGGCTACGACGGTGGCACCGGCGCATCGCCGCTGACCTCGATCAAGTACGCCGGTGCGCCGTGGGAACTGGGCCTGGCTGAAACCCACCAGACCCTGCGCGGCAACGATTTGCGCGGCAAGGTCCGGGTGCAGACCGACGGTGGCCTGAAAACCGGCCTGGACGTGATCAAGGCGGCCATTCTCGGCGCTGAGAGCTTCGGCTTTGGCACCGCGCCGATGATCGCCCTGGGCTGCAAGTACCTGCGCATCTGTCACCTGAACAACTGCGCCACCGGCGTGGCAACCCAGAACGAAAAGCTGCGCAAGGACCACTACATCGGTACCGTCGACATGGTGGTGAATTTCTTCACCTACGTGGCCGAAGAGACCCGCGAATGGCTGGCGAAGTTGGGCGTGCGCTCGCTCGAAGAACTGATCGGCCGTACCGACCTGCTGGAAGTGCTCGAGGGCCAGACCGCCAAGCAGCATCACCTGGACCTGACCCCGTTGTTGGGCAGCGATCACATTCCGGCAGACAAGCCACAGTTCTGCCAGGTAGACCGCAACCCGCCGTTCGACAAGGGTGAGCTGGCCGAGAAGATGGTCGACATGGCCGCTGCGGCGATCAACGACCTGAGCGGTGCCGAGTTCGCCTTGGATATCTGCAACTGCGACCGCTCCATCGGCGCACGGATCTCCGGCGAAATCGCGCGCAAGCACGGCAACCAGGGCATGGCCAAGGCGCCGATCACCTTCCGTTTCAAGGGCACGGCCGGCCAGAGCTTCGGCGTCTGGAACGCCGGTGGCCTGGACATGTACCTGGAAGGCGACGCGAACGACTACGTGGGCAAGGGCATGACCGGCGGCAAACTGGTCATCGTTCCACCCAAGGGCAGCATCTACAAGACTCAGGACAGTGCCATCATCGGCAACACCTGCCTCTACGGTGCTACGGGCGGCAAGCTGTTCGCCGCCGGCACCGCAGGCGAGCGTTTTGCCGTGCGTAACTCCGGCGCCCACACTGTGGTAGAAGGCACCGGCGATCACTGCTGCGAGTACATGACCGGTGGTTTTGTCTGCGTGTTGGGCAAGACCGGTTACAACTTCGGCTCTGGCATGACTGGCGGTTTCGCCTATGTGCTCGACCAGGACAACACCTTCGTTGACCGGGTCAACCACGAACTGGTGGAAATCCAGCGGATCAGCGGCGAGGCGATGGAAGCCTACCGCAGCCACCTGCAACGTGTGCTGGATGAATACGTCGAGGAAACCAACAGCGAGTGGGGACGTAACCTCGCCGAAAACCTCGATGACTATCTGCGTCGTTTCTGGCTGGTCAAGCCCAAGGCTGCCAACCTGAAATCGTTGCTTTCCAGCACTCGTGCCAACCCGCAGTGATATGCGCCTGAAGAGTTTGATGAGGTTTTAACAATGGCTGAACGTCTGAATAACGACTTCCAGTTCATCGATGTCGGGCGCAAGGATCCGAAGAAGAAACTGTTGCGTCAACGCAAGAAAGAGTTCGTGGAAATCTACGAGCCTTTCAAACCCCAGCAGTCGGCTGATCAGGCCCACCGCTGCCTGGGTTGCGGTAACCCGTACTGCGAATGGAAGTGCCCGGTGCACAACTTCATTCCAAACTGGTTGAAGCTGGTGGCCGAGGGCAACATCCTCCAGGCCGCCGAGCTGTCCCACCAGACCAATACCCTGCCGGAAGTCTGCGGTCGGGTGTGCCCGCAGGATCGCCTGTGCGAAGGTGCGTGCACCCTCAACGACGGTTTTGGCGCGGTGACCATCGGTTCGGTGGAGAAGTACATCACCGACACCGCGTTCGCCATGGGCTGGCGCCCGGACATGTCCAAGGTCAAGCCGACCGGCAAGCGTGTGGCGATCATCGGTGCCGGCCCGGCGGGCCTGGGCTGTGCCGACGTGCTGGTGCGCGGCGGCGTGACCCCGGTGGTGTTCGACAAGAACCCGGAAATCGGTGGCCTGCTGACCTTCGGTATCCCCGAGTTCAAGCTGGAAAAGACCGTGCTGAGCAATCGCCGCGAAGTCTTCACCGGCATGGGCATCGAGTTCCGCCTGAACACCGAGGTGGGCAAGGACGTGACCATGGAGCAACTGCTCGAAGAATACGATGCGGTATTCATGGGCATGGGCACCTACACCTACATGAAGGGCGGCTTTGCCGGTGAGGACCTGCCGGGCGTCTACGACGCACTGGATTTCCTGATCGCCAACGTCAACCGCAACCTGGGCTTTGAAAAGTCGCCGGAAGATTTCGTCGATATGAAAGGCAAGAAGGTCGTGGTACTGGGCGGCGGTGACACGGCGATGGACTGCAACCGTACTTCGATTCGCCAGGGCGCCAAGTCGGTGACCTGCGCCTACCGTCGTGACGAAGCCAACATGCCCGGCTCGCGCAAAGAGGTGAAGAACGCCAAGGAAGAAGGCGTGAAATTCCTCTACAACCGCCAGCCGATCGCCATTGTCGGTGAAGACAAGGTCGAAGGCGTGAAGGTGGTCGAGACCCGTCTCGGCGAGCCGGACGCCCGTGGCCGCCGCAGCCCCGAGCCGATCCCCGGTTCCGAAGAGATCATCCCGGCCGACGCCGTGGTCATCGCCTTCGGCTTCCGCCCGAGCCCGGCACCGTGGTTCGAGCAGTTCAGCATCCAGACCGACAGTCAGGGCCGCGTCGTGGCCCCGGAACAAGGCCAGTACAAGCACCAGACCAGCAACCCGAAGATCTTCGCCGGTGGCGACATGGTCCGCGGTTCCGACCTGGTGGTGACAGCGATCTTCGAAGGCCGTAATGCGGCGGAAGGGATCCTGGATTACCTGGGGGTCTGATCATTTCCTGAATTGGAATGCGATCAAATGTGGGAGCGAGCTTGCTCGCGATAGCGGCGAATCAGTCGACGAAAATGTTGACTGTGATGCCCTCATCGCGAGCAAGCTCGCTCCCACAGTGGTTTTTGGTGTTGCCTGATACCGCGACAAATTGCCCCGATAGATAAAAGGCACGGCTCTTGCCGTGCCTTTTGCCTCGCGCTCTGAGAAAATGCCCGCACTTTTTTTCCGGATGCCGACATGACTGCCCTGAAGAACGACCGTTTCCTTCGCGCCCTGCTCAAGCAACCCGTAGACGTCACCCCGGTGTGGATGATGCGCCAGGCCGGTCGCTACCTGCCGGAGTACCGCGCCAGTCGCGCCAAGGCCGGTGACTTCATGAGCCTGTGCATGAACCCCCAGTTCGCTTGCGAAGTGACCATGCAACCGCTGGATCGCTATCCGCAGCTGGACGCGGCGATCCTGTTCTCCGACATCCTCACCATCCCCGACGCCATGGGTCAGGGCCTGTACTTCGAGACCGGCGAAGGCCCGCGCTTCAAGAAAGTCGTCAGTACCCTGGCCGACATCGAAGCGCTGCCGATTCCCGATCCGCAGAAGGACCTGGGCTACGTCATGGACGCGGTCAGCACCATCCGCCGCGAGCTCAACGGTCGTGTGCCGCTGATCGGCTTCTCCGGTAGCCCATGGACCCTGGCCACCTACATGGTCGAAGGTGGCTCGTCGAAGGACTTCCGCAAGACCAAGGCGATGCTCTACGACAACCCGCAAGCCATGCACTTGTTGCTGGACAAGTTGGCGCAGTCGGTCACCTCTTACCTCAACGGCCAGATCCTGGCCGGTGCGCAAGCGGTGCAGATCTTCGATACCTGGGGCGGCAACCTGTCGGCGGCGGCGTACCAGGAGTTTTCCCTGGCCTACATGCGCAAGATCGTCAGCGGCCTGATCCGCGAGCATGAAGGTCGTAAAGTGCCGGTGATCCTGTTCACCAAGAACGGCGGCCTATGGCTGGAAAGTATCGCCGATGCCGGCGCCGACGCCCTGGGCCTGGACTGGACCTGCGACATTGGCAACGCTCGCGAGCGCGTAGGTCATAAAGTCGCCTTGCAAGGCAACATGGACCCGACCGTGCTTTACGCCAAGCCGGAAGCCATCCGCGCCGAAGTTGGACGCATCCTCGCCAGCTACGGCAGTGGCAGCGGCCACGTGTTCAACCTCGGCCACGGCATCACCCCGGAAGTCGATCCGGAACACGCCGGTGCTTTCCTGCGGGCGGTGCATGAGTTGTCGGCGCAATACCACCAGTAATCGCTGTCCAGCGTCACCCCGCCTGTCCGGACCCGTGCCGGACAGGCTTTTTTTTGCCTGTTTTTTTATTTGTTAAATGTAAAGCGTCAGTTGTTTTGTCTGATGTGTCTGTTTGGTTTGTTTGATAGTTATTTCCGTTCGTAAGAAGTTTCTCAAACTATGTAAGAGAAAAAGCTTCAGAGATCATTCCTTCTGTTTTGAGAGATTTTTCCTACATAGGAACTGTTCAACTTTCTATAAGGTTCGGCGCTTGTGAGGTCTGGCGCTGAACGATCCGGCGGGCCTTTCAAGATGACGGTAATTCGTCTTTCAATCTCGATGAGTAGTCTGGAACTTATATGAAAAACAACTTCAATAGGGGCAATGTATTAACGGGGTGTGCTTCGTCGTTAGTTCTGTTGTCGGCCATGGTGGCGTCCCAAGGTGTGCATGCACATGGTTTCGTCGACGTGCCACCTTCTCGCGCACTGTTGTGCCAGAAAGGTGTCAACCTAAACTGCGGTGGCGCGCAATACGAGCCGCATAGTACTGGCGAGACCTTCAAGGGCTTCCCGAATGGTGCAGGTGGCGGGCCGCTGCAAGGCCCTATCGACGGCAAAATCGCCAGCGGCGGCAACGCCAACTTTTCTGCCCTTGATGCGCAATCGGCTTCGCGCTGGCACCTGACCGAAATCAGGGACCGCAACATTACCTTTCAATGGCAATATATCGCGCCGCACCGGACGAGCAAACACGAATACTTCATTACCCGCGACGGTTGGAACCCGAACCAAGCGCTCAAGCGTTCCTCGTTCGACAGCACGCCGTTCTGTACGGTGGATGGCGGTCATCAAGTTCCGGTAGGCGGTGCCCCGCACAACTGCGTCATTCCTGACAGTAAATCGGGTCATCACGTCATCCTGGCCGTCTGGACAGTGGGCGACACGGATAACGCATTCTACAACCCGGTGGATGTGAACATTCTCGCTGAAGCCGCATTGCCGGGCGGCTGGTTGCCGGTGGGCAGCATTGCGCCATCGACCCCGTTGCTGGCGGGTGACAAGGTCAAGGCCCGGGCCTTCTCCGCCACCGGCGAAAATGCCGAGTACGGCGTAGAAATCAGTATCGACAACGCTGAAGAAGGCAAGCCTGAGAATTGGTCGTTCAAACTGGCCGAAGCCATCAACAACGCCCATGCCCTGATTCGTGCCGGTATTCGTGACGAAGACGGCAATATCGCGCCGGTCAAAGGTACCAACAGGCTGTATGCCCAGAAAGAAAGCGGTGTGACCGGCTATCAAGTGCAACTGGACATGCAGGAAGACGCCAACGCCAGCATGGAACTGTCCCCCCTGCAGCCAGAGTACGTACTCGACAAAGGTCGGGTCAGCATGGCGCTCATCGTGCAGACAAACCGCAGGATGAACCTTGAAGCCACGTTGTTCGATGAGAAGAACAAGCAGGTGGGTATCGTGCAGACCGTAGGTGAAGGCAATACAGGCCTGAGCCTGGACTTGCGCGGCGCCGCCCCTGGCACGCACACCCTGACGCTGGTGGGCACCACCGAAGACGGCCGCACCACGCGCCAGGAGACCCAGACGGTCACCCTGACCGGTGAGGGCGTCGGCATCGAATACGATTTCGTGTTCCCTGACGGCCTCGGCGACTACACCGCCGGCACGAAAGTGCTGCAGTCCAAGACCAACGAAGTCTTCGAATGCAAGTCGGGCGCCGTGTCCGGCTTCTGCAAGCAGTACAGCCAGTCGGCGAACGGTTTCGAACCGGGTGTCGGTGCGTCCTGGCAAAGCGCCTGGGACAAGCTGTAAGTCCTGACAGGCATGGCTTCAGGCGGTCCCCACGGTCTGCCTGAAGCCTTCACACGAGAGCGCGCTGATGCATTCCCATTCCAATTATTCCCGGCGGCGGGTCCTGCTGCACTGGCTGTCGGCCGGCATTATTTTATGGGCGTTGGTGTCCGGGTTTTATGTCGCTTACAACCCGGTATCGGCCGCCACCGAACACTGGGTCGGGTCACTCAATGTGTCGCTGACGACCGTGTTCATTCCGCTGTTTGTGTGGCGGTCCTGGCTGTTTATCTGCGCGTCGAAAACCTGTGGAACGGTGTTGTCACTGACCAAGAGGCTGGCCTTGGCGATACACACGCTGATCTACCTGAGCATCGGCGTCGTGCTGGTGACGGGCGTGCTGATGATGAAAAGCGCCATCAGTGTTTTCGGGCTCGTTCGAATCCCCCAGCCGCTGGACGATCCATCGCTGATCCAACTGGCCAACACCGTCCATACCCAGTCTTGCGTGGTGCTTTCGACACTCATCGCGCTGCATTTGTGCGCCGTGCTCTGGCATGAGTTATCCGGACGCCGGGTGGTGCGGCGAATGTCGTTCGCCAAGCGTGCAGGCGCGACTATTGAGCGAGCGCAAAGGTGAGTGTTTCCGTTTGGGTTGGCAGCCGTCTGCCGAAGGCGTTGCTGGTGCTCGTGCCGCTGCTGTACGGCTTATTGCTGGCCGGACAGGAGTGGCGTTTTCGCCAGGCATTGGCGCGTGATGTGCCAGTGGTGGATGAGTCGCAGGCTGTTCCGGTTCGTGCACTCCCCAACGTGCAAGCCGTGGCGACGGTACTCGGCCTGACGCCTGAAGGTGCCCACTCACCCAGCGCCGAACCGCTGACCTTGCAGGCCAGTTTTGTCGCCGGCCAGGGTTTGTCGCGGGCATTGCTGGCCGACGCCACAGGCCCGCGTATCTATCAGGTGGGGGAGCGTTTGCCTGGCGGCAGTGTGTTGCGCCGGGTCGAGGCCAGCCATGTGATGTTGTGGCGCAACGGACGTGAAGAGCGACTGGCCCTGCAACAGGAAACAAAACCCTTGCTGCGCCGATTGGACCGCGAAGGCCAGGGGCCTGCACCGCTTCAGGCCGCGCAATACCTTCGCCCGGTGGCCGGGCAATCAGAGTGATCGAATCATGAACAGCTTCATCCGGGGCCGCGTATCGCGCGTCCTGTTCTGTCTCGCCGTGTCTTGCCCGCTGACACTACCTGGTTCGCTGCGGGCCGAGGAGGCCAAATGGCAACTGGCGATGAACAATGCCGAACTGCGCGACGTGGTCGAGGAAATCTCGGCGATTCTGGGCAAGACGGTGGTGCTTGATCCCAAGGTGTCGGGGCGCATTAGCGTCATGTCCCGCCAGGCGCTGGACCGCGAAGGTGTGCGTCGATTGTTCTATTCGGTACTCGATGCGCACAACTTCACCGTGATCGATGAAGGCGAGCGAATCCTGATCACGCCGGTCAGCGAGGCCAAGACCCGCGCTGGTGTCAGCGACCCGAAAAGCGCCACGCCGTCGCAGTTCGTCACCCGCGTCATCGAGCTGCAATCGAGCATTGCCGCCGATATCGCCGGGCTGGTCCGGCCGCTGGTGTCGGCCAATGGTTACCTCGGGCCATCGGTATCGTCCAATGCGTTGGTGGTCACCGATACGGCCGCCAATGTGCAGCGCATCACTGCAGTGGTGCGGCAGCTGGACTCGGGGCGCAACCGCAATCATGTGGTGGTGCGCTTGCGCCATGCCCAGGCTGTGGATATCGCGCCGGTCATGGAGGCCTCCGGGGGCAAGCGCGAGGGCGATACGGCGGGCCTGGTGATCGCCGACGCCCGCAGCAATCGCCTGGTGATCATTGGCGCGCCAGCGGTGCGTCAGCGCCTGGTCGACCTGGCCCGGACCCTCGATGTCCCCGCCACCGCTTCCCAGGACAACGCGCGGGTCATTCGCCTGCGCCACAGCGATGCCAAGCAATTGGCCGAGGTGCTGGAAGTCGTCGGGCAGGATAAGAGGAATACACCAGCACCGACTGGCCTGCGGGAAAGTGCCCCCGCCAGCTCATTCATGATCAAGGCCGACGAAAGCCAGAATGCCCTGGTGCTGATCGCCGAACCGGCCCAGGTACGGACCATCGAAAACATCGTTCGCGAGTTGGACCAACCCCGCGCCCAAGTGCTTATCCACGCGGCCATCGTCGAGATTTCCGGGGACATTGCCGAAGCACTGGGGGTGCAGTGGGGCCTCAACCGCGGCGACGCGACCGGGTTCATCAATTTTCCGGGAACCGACATCCCGATCATCGGCGGCATGGACGTCAACAAGCTGGATAAGTCGACCGAAGGCGGGCTTCTGCGCCTGGGCGGTGACCGCTTCAGTGCGCTGGTGTCGGCGCTGGCGAGCAATACCCGCAGCAACCTGCTGTCCACCCCCAGCCTGCTGACCCTGGATAACCAGGAAGCGGAAATCATCGTTGGCCAGAACGTCCCGTTCAAGACCGGCTCCTACGCCACCAACAGCAGCGGTGCGGACAACCCGTTCACCACCGTGGAGCGCAAGGATGTTGGCATCAGCCTCAAGGTCAAGCCCTACATCAACGAGGGCTCTACCTTGCGCCTTGAAGTCCAGCAGGAAGTCTCGGACATTGCGCCGTCTGTCTCCGGCGTGGACTCCTCGGACCTGATTACCAACAAGCGGGCCTTGAAAAGCACGATCCTGGCGGACGACGGCGAGATCATCGTGATCGGCGGCCTGATTCGCGACAGTGTCCGCACCCAGGAAAGCGGGGTGCCGCTGCTGCGCAGTATCCCGTACCTGGGGGCGCTGTTTCGCTGGAATCGCGACACCCAGACCAAAAGCAACCTGATGGTGTTCCTGCGTCCCACCATCGTACGCGGCAATGAAGACTTGGCCGAGGTCAGCCGCCAGCGCTACGACGCGCTACGGGAACTGAGCAAGCCGGGCTCGCGGAAAAACAATTCGCTGTTGCTGCCCCGCGATGCCCGCCAGTTGTTCGAGTCATCTACCGAGGCAGCGGCGAGCGACTCGCGCCAACAGTCTCCGGGTGACTCGTGAGTGATTCGCGGGCTTTGCTGCCCTTTGGTTTTGCCAAGCGTTTTGGGGTGCTGCTCGAAGGTGAGGGGCCGGCCTCGAGCCTGGTGATGCGCGGTGATACACCACTAACCGCCGTGGCAGAAGTGCGGCGCTTGTGTGGTCGGGACTTGCCGATCCAGGTCCTGGACGCGGCACAGTTCGCCACGCGCCTGGCCAGTGTCTATCGCCAGGGCCAGCGCGCCGCCGAGCAGGTTGCTCAAGGCCTGGACGAGGAACTGGACCTGCTCAGCCTGGCCGATCAAGTACCGCAGACCACCGACCTGCTGGAGCAGCAGGGCGATGCGCCGATCATTCGGCTGATCAATGCCCTGCTCAGCGAAGCGGTTCGCGAACACGCATCCGACGTGCATCTGGAAACGTTCGAGCACTATTTGTCGGTGCGCATGCGCATCGACGGTCAGTTGCAGGAAATGCTGCGCCCGCGCCGTGAGCTGGCGAACCTGCTGGTGTCGCGGATCAAGGTCATGGCCCGTTTGGACATCGCCGAAAAGCGCGTGCCCCAGGACGGGCGAATGGCCTTGCGGCTGGCCGGGCACGAAGTCGATGTGCGGGTCTCGACCTTGCCGTCGGCCCATGGTGAGCGCGTGGTGTTGCGTCTGCTCGACAAGCAGGCCGGACGCCTGGACCTGCAACGCCTGGGCCTGCCCGACGATACTCTGGCCGGGCTGCGCCAATTGCTCGGCAAACCCCACGGCATCGTGTTGGTGACCGGGCCCACCGGCTCGGGGAAAACCACCAGCCTGTACGCGGCGCTCAGCAGCATCAACGACCAGAGTCGCAACATCCTCACCGTCGAAGACCCGATCGAATATCACCTGCCGGGGATCGGCCAGATGCCGGTCAATCCGAAAGTCGACATGACCTTTGCCCGCGGCCTGCGGGCCATTTTGCGCCAGGATCCGGACGTGGTGATGGTCGGTGAAATCCGCGACCGCGAGACCGCCGAAATCGCCGTCCAGGCGTCCCTGACCGGGCACCTGGTGCTCTCGACCCTGCACACCAATACCGCCGTCGGCGCGGTCACGCGGCTGGTGGACATGGGCGTGGATGCGTATCTGCTGGCCTCGTCCCTGGCCGGCATCGTCGCCCAGCGCTTGTTGCGGACCTTGTGCCCGTCCTGCAAGACGCCCTATGTGGCCGACGCCGCCACTTGTCTGCGCCTGGGCCTTGAAGCCGGAGCCGCGCCACGGCTGTTCAAGGCCCAAGGCTGCGATCAATGCCAGAAAGGTTATCGCGGGCGCTTGGGTATCTATGAACTGGTGAATGTCGGCGCTGGGTTGTCGCAGCTGATTCATCAGGGGGCCACCGAGCAGGCGTTGGCTTCTGAGGCACGCAAGACCTCGCGCAGTCTGTTCCAGGACGGGCGCCAGCGGGTGCTCGAAGGCCTGACCAGCGTCGATGAACTGCTGCGCATCACCCAGGAGGATTAGCGTCATGCCGACCTTCGACTACCGGGCCGAAGATGCCCAGGGCCGACGCTGCAAGGGCCGGGTGGAAGGCGACAGCCCCCGGCATGCCCGTCAGTTGTTGCGCGAGCGCGGCTTGCTGCCCAGCGAGCTGCGTGAAGCCGGGGAGTCGCGAACCATCGGCATCCGGCCTGCTGGGGGGCGTCTGAGTCCGGCTGATCTGGCGTTGCTGACACTGCAGCTTTCCACCCTGATCCAGGCCGGCCTGCCCCTCGAGGAAGCACTCGGTGCGGTGGCGCAACAGAGCCAGAAACGCCGCGTTGCCCATCTGTTGTCGGCGGTGCGCAGTCGTGTAATGGAAGGCCACGCGTTGGCGACTGCGCTGAGGGCCTTTCCCCAGGCGTTTCCCGAGCTGTTCTGCGCCACCGTTGCGGCCGGCGAGCAATCCGGCCACTTGGGTCAGGTGCTGGAGCAATTGGCGAACTACACCCAGGCGCGCCAGGCGTCGCGCCAGCGCATTCAACTGGCGTTGGTGTATCCGCTGATTCTGCTGCTGGCCTGCGTCGCGATCGTCGCGTTCCTGCTGGGCTACGTGGTACCGGATGTGGTGAAGATTTTCGTCGACAGCGGCCAATCGTTGCCTTGGCTGACCCAGGCGCTGATCGCGGTGAGCGATGGCTTGCGCCGCTATGGCCTGCTGCTGCTCGGCGCGTTGGCTGGGTTGCTTGGCCTATGGCGCTGGAGCCTGCGCCAACCGGTGTGGCGCCTGCGTTGGCATCGCCTGCTGCTCAGGTTGCCGTTGTTGGGCGAGGTGCTGCGGGCGATGGAAGCTGCTCGCTTCGCCAGCACCCTGGCGATCCTGAGCAAAAGCGCAGTGCCGTTGGTGGAGGCCCTGCACATCGCCGCCCAGGTAATCGGCAACCTGGCCATTCGCGCGCGCATGGCCGACGTCGCCCGTTCGGTCCGCGAGGGCGGGACCCTGACCCGTGCCCTGGAGCTCGGCGGGGATATCCCGCCGCTGATGCTGCACATGATTGCCAGCGGCGAACGCGCCGGCGAACTCGACAGCATGTTGGCCCGGGCCGCCGAACAACAGGAGGCCAGCCTCGCGGCGCGCATCGCGCTGGTGGTGAGCCTTTTCGAACCGGCCATGTTGGTGCTGATGGGCGGCGTCGTGCTGCTGATCGTCATGGCCATTCTGCTTCCTATCTTGAGCCTCAACCAATTGGTGAATTGACCCATGAAACTTGAAAACAACCGACCGGCCCGTCCTCAGCGCGGCTTCACCCTGATCGAAATCATGGTGGTGGTGGTCATCATCGGTGTCCTCGGCGCCATTGTCGTGCCGCAGTTCATGAGCCGGCCCGATCAAGCCAAGGTCACCGCCGCTCGCACCGACATCCAGGCGATTGCCACGGCTCTGGAAATGTACCGTCTCGACAACGCTCATTACCCTTCGACCCAGCAAGGCCTGGAGGCGCTGAGCAAGCGTCCGTCCGGTACGCCGGTGGCAAAGAACTGGAACCCCCAGGGTTACCTGAAAAGCTTGCCGATCGATCCCTGGGGCACGCCATACCAGTTCCTCAACCCCGGCCTCAGGTCACTCGATGGCGGCTATGACCTGTACTCGCTGGGCGCCGACGGCGTGCCAGGCGGCGAGGGCTTTGCTGCCGACATCGGCAATTGGGCCGAGTGAACATGGGCCGTCATTCTCGGGGGTTCACCTTGCTGGAACTGATGGTTGTCATTGTGTTGATCGGGGTGGTGGTGGGCATGGTCAGTCTGGCTATCGGCCCGAGCCCGACGCGTGAGGCCCGACAGCAAGCCCAGGACTTCATCCGTGTGGTGCAGCAACTGCGCGAACGCGCGGTACTGGATGGGCAGGAGTACGGGGTGCGCCTACAGCCACGTGGCTATCAGGCATTGCGACTTGAGTCTCTGGGCTGGACAGCGGTGTCGGCAGTGCATCGGCTGCCTGAAAGCCTGACGCTTGGGCTGGAGCAGGATGGCCATCTCCTGACGCTTGACGATGCCCAAGGCCCGCCACAGTTGTTGATGCTCAGCAGTGACGAGATCAGTGCGTTCAGGTTGTTCATCAAAGTCGCAGGCCAGACTATTTCCCAGGTCGTGAGTGATGGCTTGGCGGAGCCGCTGATCGATGAATGACGCTCGCAAGCTGGCCGCCGATTGCCAGGGGTTCACGTTGTTGGAGGTGATGATCGCGCTGGCGATTTTCGCCACGTTGGCGGCTGCGGTGCTGTCGGCCAGCCAGTTCGTGCTCAAGCAAAGCGCCGGGCTTGAGGACCGTCTGTTCGGTGCCTGGCTGGCGGACAACCAGCTCAGCGAGCTGCGTCTGCAAGCCGCTACGCCGCTTGGTCAACAGCGCCTGGCTCGGCACCTGGATCAGCGCGACTGGATCTTGCAACAGCGTGTCGCCCCGGCCCGCGACCCGCGCCTGCTTCAGGTCGAGATCCAGGTCAGCCGGGCCGGAGGCCCAACTGTCGTGCACCGCACTACCGGATGGATCCGCAACCATCATGAATAGGCAGTCGGGCTTCACCTTGTTGGAACTGGTCATCGCCATCGCCATTTTTGCCCTGCTTGGCCTGGCCAGTTGGCGCCTGTTCGACAGTGTCGTGCGTACCCAGCAGGGCGCCGGTCAACATGAGCGTGAAGTCAGGGCCTTGCAGCGCGCCGTGGGAGTCATCGAACGGGATGCGTGGCAGGTCGTTACCGATTCCATCGTGCTCGCGTCAGGGCGCCTGCAATTGCAGCGTAGCCATTGGCCCAATCCACTGGACCAGCCACGCAGCGAGCGGCAAACGGTGAGCTATCGACTCGAGGGCGCGGTGTTGTGGCGTGACAGTCGCGGTGAAGGGCCGGTCATCGTGCAACCGCAGAAATTGCTCGAGGACGTACGCAGCCTGAGCTGGCGTGTGTTCGATGTGCAACGGGGCTGGCACGGCGAAACCGTGCGCGGCAATGCGCCGCTGGCGTTGGAACTGGTGATTTCCACGGGGCGTTTTCGGCAGATCCGCCGTGTGCTGCTGTTGCCTGGAGCGTTGCCGTGAACCGACAACGGGGCGTGGCGCTGATCAGTGTGTTGTTGGTCCTGAGCCTGGCGCTGCTGCTCACCGGCGGCATGCTGCGCAGCCATCGCCTGTTGTTGCAGAGCAGCGCCCAGCAGTTGCAGTACGTCCAGCTACGTCAACTGGGGCTGGCCGCTGAAGCCTGGGCGCAGGCGGTGTTGGAAGGCAGCGCGATAACCTCGTCCGGGCCGGTAGACCTGAGCCAGGATTGGGCCCGGCTCAAGCCTGCATTCGAGAGGGAAGACGCCGAGATTCACATCGATATCCAGGATTTGTCCGGGCGTCTGAACCTCAACGCGTTACTGGTCCAGGGCCAAACCGATCAAATCACGCTTGGCCGTTGGACGCGATTGTTGGCGTTGCTGGATTTGCCCGCGCTGTCGTTGCCCCAGGTCGGAGTGGTGCAGGAGTTGAGTCAACTGCGCCTTTTGCCGGGCTTCGACGGCCAGACGCTGCGGCGCCTGGAACCTTGGGTGGTGTTGCTGCCCAAGGACGCGAAGCTGAATATCAACACCGCCCCGCAACTATTACTGATGACCCTGTACGGCATGGAAGAGGGTCCGGCCAAGGCGTTGGTCAACCAGCGTTCTCACACGCCCTACGCCAGCGTGCAGGCCTTTACCAATGACCCGCTGTTGTCCGGGGTGGGCGTCGGCAGCCATGGCTTGGGCGTGAGCAGCCGCTGGTTCCGAATCACCGTGAGCGTGACCCGCGCCGGCAGCCGTCTGCGCCTGGCCTCGGACATTGAGCGCGACCCCGTTAGCGGACGCTGGACGGTGACTCAGCGTCGTTTTTTACCCATCAGCCCCAGTGAGCGCCCTTAGATGAAAACCTGGCTTTACCTGACGCCCGACGGCATGGAGGCGCCTTGCGCCAACTGGCCGTGTTGCGTGTGGTCGCCCACGGGCGAACGGCGTTACCTGCCCTTGCATGAAGCCGCCCGCGAGTTGCACGGGCGAGTCGTCGACGTGCTGTTGCCGATGGAAATGTGCAGTTGGCTGCGCAGCGATCCGTGGCCCTCTCGACGCCAGCCGCGACCCCAGGCCCTGGCGTTCGCCATCGAAGAACAGTTGAGTGAAAACCTGGAGACGTTGCACATCAGCGTCGGTGAACGCGACCGTCAGCAGTGCTATCCGCTGATGGTGACCGGGCGCTCTCGGTTCCAGGCGATGCTGGCGCTATTGGCCGAGCTAGGCCTCGATGTACGCGCGATGCATGTCGACGCCGACCTGCTACCCGATGACAAGGCTTTCGCCGTGCGCTGGTTCGGTCGCTGGCTGTTGGGCGGAGCGCTGGCGGCACGGGTGTCGTTGTCGGCCCGGGCCATGGCAACGCTCAAGCCTGAGCTGCCCGAGGACATCCACTGGCTGGACGAGGGCCGTGATCGCGAAGGCATCGATGAGTGGTTGCTCAGCGCTGGCGGACACCCTATCGACCTGTTGCAGGGCGAGTTTCGTCGACGTCGCCAGCCATTGCCGTGGCGTGGCGTAGCGGTTACCGCGTTGGGATTGTTATTGCTCACCTGGGCATTGAGCGAAGCCCGTGTACGCTTTCTGGAAAGCGAAACCCGGCGCCTGTACGTTCAGAGTGAGCAGCGCTTCAGGTCGCTGTATCCCGAGCAAACCCGGATCGTCGACCTGGCAGCGCAGTTCCAGGCGTTGCACAGTCGCCGTGGGCAAAGCCAGGACACCCAGGTCGCGCGTCTGGTCCGTCTGACAGAACAGGTCATTGGCGCGACCAACGTCGAAGTGCAGCGCATCGACTTTCGGGAAAACGAAGGTTGGAAAGTCCAGCTGACGGCCAACAGCTTCGTCGAGCTTGAGCAACTGCGTGAGCGCGGCCAGCAAAACGGACTGCCCGTTTCCCTGGGCAGCGCCAGCAAACAAAACAACCGAGTGCAGGCCACCCTCACGTTGGAGAACAGTTGATGAACTTCAATAGCCTGAAACGGGCCTGGGGAAGGGTGTCACGCCGCGAGCAAGGATTGTTGCTGGGCCTCGCCGTGCTGTTGCTGATAGTCGTGGCCTACACCTCGATCTGGCAACCCACACGGCAACGGCTGGAGGTTGCCGAGCGCCAGTATCGCCAACAGGCCGAGCTGCACGCCCGGATCCAACGCGCCGAGCCCGCCCGGGATACGGCTGCCACGACACAGCCTTTGTCGGTGCGCGTCAATGACAGTGCGACTGCGGCGGGGTTGGACATCGCCGAGATGGAGGTCGACGGCGATTCGTTGCGACTGGCCGTCAGTGGCGATGCCAATCAGTTGCTCCATTGGTTGAATCAACGTGAACAGGAGGGCGCGGCGCTGCAGTCGCTGACCTTGGAGGCACGTAATCGTGTGTTGGAGGCACGGGTGATGTTGCGTCAATGATCGACCGGTGAATGGGTGATGGCTAAACCTGCACATTCCCCGGCAACAACGGCAACTTCGCCAGTTTCACCGCCACCAGCAACGCCACCACCAGCAATGTGCCGATGAACAGACCGACACCGTTCCACCCACCCAGGTGCCACGCCACGCCGCCCGCCGTACCCGCAACACTCGACCCGGCGTAATAGCTGAACAGGTACAGCGACGATGCCTGGCCCTTGGCCTTGAGGGCGCGGCGGCCGATCCAGCTGCTGGCGACCGAATGCGCGCCGAAGAAGCCGAAGGTGAACACCAGCATGCCCAGGACCACCAGCCACAGTGGCGTGGCCATGGTCAGTGCGAGGCCGGCCAGCATCAGCGCGATGGTTGCCCAGAGCATTTTGCGCCGACCGAGTTTGTCTGCCAGTGCACCGACTTTCGCCGAGCTGTAGATACCCGACAGGTACACCACTGACAGCAACCCGACAAAGGCCTGATCCAGATGATAAGGCTCGGCCAGCAGGCGGTAGCCGATGTAGTTGAACAGCGTCACGAACGCGCCCATCAACACGAAGGCTTCGAGAAACAGCAACGGCAGGCCGGCATCGCGAAAGTGCATGGTGAAACCGTCCAGCAGGCTGCGCGGGTGCAGCGAGCGCGGCCGGAAGTTGCGTGACTCGGGCAGAATCCTCCAGAACACCGCGGCGGCGATCAGGGCCAGGCCGCCGATCACCAGCATTGCGGTGTGCCAGCTGACAAAATCGATCAAGACCCCGGTGATCAGGCGCCCGCACATCCCGCCAATGGCGTTGCCGGCGATATACAGTCCCATCGCCAGGCCGATGTGCCTGGGGTGGATCTCCTCGCTCAAGTAGGTCATCGCGACCGCTGCCAACCCGCTCAACGACAGGCCCACCAACGCGCGCATCATCAATACGCCTTGCCAGGTCGGCATCATGGCACTGGCAATCGTGCACACCGAGGCCGCGAACAGTGCCGCGACCATCACCGGCTTGCGGCCGATGCGGTCGGAAATCGGGCCAGTGATCAACAGGCCGATGGCGAGCAGGCCGGTCGCCACCGACAGGATCAGGCTGCTCTGCGCCGCGTTGATGGAAAACTCCTTGGACAGGAGCGGCATCATCGGTTGCACGCAATACAGCAAGGCGAATGTCGCAAAGCCACCGCTGAACAGCGCCAGCACCGTGCGCATGAACATCGGCGTGCCTTTCTCGATGTAGATGTCCTTCAATTCGGCGACGACATCATCCTGCACACGAGGTGGGATTTCATGGGCCAGTGGAGCGACAGCTGTTTTCACGGTGGACCTCGAACGAGCACGGCCAGGCAGGCAATGAAAAAAGCATATAGCCGGCTAATGTTTCTATCCAATATATTGTTCGACCTGTTTAAGACGTTCTGCGACCTATTGGATTGCCCATGGAATTGCGTCATCTGCGTTACTTCATCGCCGTGGCCGAAGAGCTGCATTTTGGCCGCGCGGCCCTGGCCCTGGGCATCTCCCAACCGCCCTTGAGCCAGCAGATCCAGGCGCTGGAGCAGGAGATCGGTGCGCGGCTGTTCGAGCGCACCAATCGTCGGGTCGAACTGAGCGAGGCCGGGAGGCTGTTTCTTGAAGAGGCGCGGCGGGTGCTGGTCCAGGTCGACAAGGCCGCCGACGTGGCTCGCCGTGCCCAACTGGGGGAATTGGGCGAGCTGAAAATCGGCTTCACTTCCTCGGCGCCGTTCAACTCGACCATTCCCCAAGCGATTTTCACGTTCCGCCAACGTTTTCCAGCCGTGCACCTGAACCTGCGGGAAATGAGCAGCACCCAGGTCGCGGATGCATTGGTGGACGAAGCGATCGAGGTGGGCATCATGCGCCCGCTTCCACTGCCCGACTCCTTGCAGGAAATCGAACTCAGCCGCGAACCGTTGGTGGCCGTGCTCAGCTCCAAGCATCCCCTGGCCCAGGGCAGCGAAGCGGGCCTGTTTCTCTCAGCGCTGGCCCAGGAACCCTTCGTATTCTTCCCCCGCAGCTACGGCAGTGGCCTCTACGCGCAACTCCTGAGCCTGGCCCGCGACGCCGGCTTCAGCCCGCACTTCGCCCAGGAAGCCGGCGAAGCCATGACCATCATCGGCCTGGTCGCGGCGGGGCTGGGCGTCTCGGTCCTGCCGGCGTCTTACCAGCGCATGCGTATCGACGGCGTGGTCTATCGAGCGCTGCTCGACCCGGCGGCGGTGTCGGCGGTGTGGCTGGTACAGCGCAAGGACCAGCGTTCGCCGATGGCGAAGGCGTTTGTGGAGTTGCTGACTAAAAGTACGGCTGATGTTTGAGCTGGTGCCGAGTCAATTGGACATGATGGGCGACAAGTCAGCCTGTTTGTGAAGGGCGCCGTGAGGCGCCCTTCTTCGAACTATTTACCGTATTCCTTAGCCCTCCCAAACCGTCGCAGGCTTATTGGCGTGATAATCATAAAACCCTTGGAGGGTCCAGGTATCGCCCTTGCGTTCAAACGCCGCGCGCCATGCGCCTCTGCCACTGCCGGGGGATAGCTGGGCCATGTCGTACCAGTAATATTTGTTGATTCGTTTTGTCGTGGCTCTGCCGGCTCGAATGTCATCCATGATTTCTGTCACCTTGGCTCTGGCCGCTTCGGGAAAGTTGTCATATGACATCTGGGTTTCTGCCAGTGTGCTGAGGCTCACCGTAAATTTTTCCGTTGCGGTGGATGCTTCTGCCAGTACCGGCGCAGTGCTGGTGGTCGGTGACTTGCCAGGGACCTTTTTCGTCGGGACCTGGGTCACGACTTCGATATCGAACGTGTCGTAGTTCGAGAGGTTTTTCGTGAAGTTGGTGATGTCCTCACCGGTGACTAATAAGGTCTTTCGCTGCGACTTGCCTTTGTTGGCGATGACATAAGGAATCTTATTATTCCGGATTTCCGTCAGGAGTCCGGGTATGCGTCTTTTTTTCATCTCGTCCCTGAAGGCGCTGTACTTTTTATTTTTATATTCCAGGAGGTTTTCCGGATTTCCTTTGTATTTCTCCCTGGCGGCTGCTACTTCGGGTCCCTCCCCTGAGTACAGGTCGCCCAGCTCGGCCCAGAAGCGTTTTTCCGCGACTTCGATCACGTCATGAATATCGCCCTGGATCTTATCCATGGCGGCTTTCTTTCGCCCCTGTTGAGGGGTGATGGTGATGAATAAGGCGCCGGTGAGGTTGTCTGTCAAGGAGGACATCATCATCTTCAAGTCGCCTTCGCTGTCGAAAAGCTCTTTCTTGAGCGGCAGGGTCATGTCGAATATTTTTATTTTTTGCGGGGGCGTAAGCACGATCCCTCTTTCCTTTGCGCTGATGTCCCGGGTGCAGTAGTCGACGGCCTGCCATACGTTGAATTTGTACAGCAGGCTTTCGTGGGGGTTTTTATGTTGCGCGAGGCCGTGGAGTCTTTTGTTTATCTTTATCTGGTTTATTCGGGAGAGATAAGTGTCGATGTCGCGCACGTGGATGTCATTCATGCTCTCACGCAGGATGCGCTCGGCCAGCTCTTCGGGCATTGAGTGGATGATCTTCTTTACCTGATTCACCACTTCCCGAGGCGGCCAGCGATGGTCCACCAGTAAGCCTTCTACCAATGCGTTGTAGGTTTTCTGTTGCGGGGTTTCCGGCGTCCGGCCGAATAGACTTTGTATGATTCCGCCACCGAGCAGCCGTTTTGGCTCTTCGATCTGCCATCGGTTATTTTTCCAAGTCACGGGCAGTTGATGAGTACGGTTGTTCGACGCATAGATAATCCGTTCACCCGCTTGTATCGCGGTTTTACTGTAGCCACTCCCTAGCTTTAAATAGCCTTGTCCACCCGCGTCCCTGAACAGGTTACGACCCTCGGGTATCAGCCCTTTGCCGTCAAAGCCTTTCAGAAGGAACGGTCCCAGCTCCGGGTCAGGCATGCGTGGCAGGGACGACAGTTCTGGTCGGTCCTTGCTTCGGCGTCGAGCTGCGCGGGCCATGATCAGATCCTGCCCGGCCTCAGCCATGACCTCTCCCAACCCGCTGATGAAGTCACTGGTCCACTGGCTGAAGCTGCCACCCTCGTCCTTTATTGCCGACACTGCGGCGCCTCCAGCCATCACCGGCAGAATCGCGCGACCCAATACCCCGCCCAGGCGGCCCGCGTAGAACATGGCCATCGCCCCCGTCAGCAACGTAATGCCATTCCTGCGTCCCTCCTGGGCCGCTGAGCTGTTGCGCTCGGCGTTCGTCACCGTTAGCGCGTCAGCCGTCTTGAGCGCGTGGGTGACCTGGGTTTCGTGCAGTGCCTTGAGCAAGTCGCCTTTCACCACGGGGGAGGCGACCTTCAACGCGAAATCATCCTGAACCCGATGCTTTATCCATGAGAAGGTGGACTGCGTGACTTTCTTTATCTTCTCGTTGAGCGTCAGGTTTTCCGCTGCTGGCACCAGGCTGGCGAGTTGATCGGCTTGTTCCATCAGCGGCAGTTGTGAAATCAGCCAGCGGGTCATTTCCAGCGTACTGATGAGTGTCTGGACCAGGATCGCTTCCAACTCCCTTTCGCTTCCTGCGTGGATGTCCCTGAACACTTTTGCGTCCGGCGCGCCCGGCGTGTACAGCGTCAATGAAGGCCGGCTGGAGAGTTTCCTGACGCCGAAGACCAGCAGCTCTTTCAGCACGCTGTCGCCCCACTGGATCTGCCGGACCGCCACCTCGTGCCCGTTGACCTTGCGGCGTGCCTCGGGCGTCGGGCTGTCCAACGCTGCCAGCACCAGGTTCAGGCCGGTGTTGTCCTTGTCGTGGGTAAAGTCGCCCGAGATATGCGCGGCCCAGGCTTGCGCCCGCATTTGTTTGGCTTTGAGGGACATCCATTCGGCCTGGCGCTCCCGGGCCGCAAGCCGCAACGCGGGTGGGATACGGGTACCCACGTTTGCCCTTTCAATGACCTCTACGATCTGCGCAAAGCTCAGCGGTCCCTCTTCGGTGTGGTGCGCAGCATTGCGTTCGTCCGGCGTCAGGTTGGCCATCGCCCATTCCGTCATGGACCGGCAGTCATCGAATATCGCCTCCACGTTGCCTCGGGATACACCAGACCCGAACGGCGACTCGCCCGTCGGTGCGTGCGGGTCGAGGGTCTGCCTGCGGATACACAGGGATACCTGGTCAGGATCGACCGGGGCGTATTTGTCTTTGATGAACCCGGCGAGCAGCGCGCGGGTCCGGTCCCGGAGGGCGTCAAGGGAAGCCAGTGTCACGGGATCTGGCGGGGGAGGGGTATCCGCCAGGGATGTCTGCAAGTCCTGCAGCGCGTTCCACCAGGCCACGCGGTCGCTGCCGATCACGTGCGGGTTGGCGTGCAGCCAGTCGTCCAGTTTTTTCTGGTACAGCCGTAACGCGCGCTCGTCCATGGCGCCCGCCAGGTCCAGCCTATCCTTGACGTTCGCCGCGGCATCGATCCTGTCTATCCAGGTATTGATCTTCTCATCTTCTCCCGGCCCGTTCAGCAGCGCATCGCTCACGGCGGTTTTTTGCGCCGCTCGCAGGTCCGTAACCAGGTGGGCAAGGAAGTCCCCGGCGATGGGGGCGGTGGTCACTTCATACTGAACGTCATCGTCCATCTCCAGACTGGCTTTCAGCGCTGCCAGGTCGACGTATACCTCCAGCGGCTTACCCGGGCTGTACAACAGCGCGCTTCCCGGGTAGTCGACATTGTCACGCTGGGTCAACGCAACGGCGCCCGATACCGGCACGCTGAACCCCCATCCTTCGGGGGTGATACTCAGCCCATAGACCCCGGGCCGGTCACGCTCCGCCAGCCTGTCGCGATCTGTCGCGTCCGGTGCCGACAGCGCCTGTTTCGTCACGGCCTCGTGCAGCGGCAGGCTGAGTGTTCCGTCCAGTTGGTGGAGATCGGCCTGTGCCTTGAGTTGCCTACCGAATTCATCGGCCAGCCATTCGCTGACACTGCGGTCCTGGCTAGGGTCGGGTGGGTTGTCCCAGAAGTTGTCCAATGCCCGCGCCAGCAGTCGTTCATACGACGCGGGAGTGATGCTTATCAGCTGCTTGATTGTTTGCTTGGCGTCACGGCTATTCAGGGCTGCCGGCATATCCGTGACGCCGTTCAGATCGGTGACGATGTCGATATTGCCCAATTCGTCGAAGAACTCGTGCGCATTGATCTTTCCTGCCACCGCACGCCAGAAAAGCCTGTCGAGGGGGACCGTTTCCGCCACCTTGCGTTTAAATGCCGGCGCGTCGGTTGTGCCCTCAGCTTGGGGGACTGCTTCGTCCTGCAGCCGGCACACGAGTATTTCGTTGACTGCCAGCTTGTTCGTCAGGGTGGGGAAGGCTTTGCTGAACCAGTCATTCAAGTGCCGCGCAGCCACCTTCGAGGCGCGCGGAACGGCGTCGTTCAGACGGATCATCTGTTGCTGCGAGGCATTGAGTTGGTTTACCAGCAGGGCGCTAGCGGTCTGTAATGGGGTTCTCTCCAGCATGTTCTCTTCCTGAGACGTTTTCGGAAGGAACAACCTATTGAAGAAGCGCGAAGAGGGGGCGGTATATAGATACCGCATGGAGCGGCGTCAGGCGGTGTACAGGGATTAAGGACACATCATTCAGGTGGGAGCGATAAATTCTGCCGGGTCATGCCGACGGTTATTTTTTATCACGCAAAAATGTCAGGATCGCCTCGCAGGTAGCCTGGGTTTTTTCTTCCAGTATCCAATGCCCGGTATTGTGCAATATGAAAGAGTACGGTTGCGTAGTGATGTATTTGACTTGTTCGGCCAAGGTCTTTCCTCTCGAATGGTCGCCACCGATGGTGAGCACAGGCAGCGTCAATTTATGGTGGGCGAACGCTTGGTTGTCATTCACATCATTCTCTAGCCAGGCCGAATAAAGCTTGAAGGCCGCCTCCATGCGTCCAGGCCGAGAATAATCTTTCACCAACGCAGTCCGCACGCTATCCGACACTGGGTTGTTGCGGGAAAATACAAAGTTATCAAAAAACATGTTCAGGTAAGTTTCTTCCCGTCCTTGGACCATGTTCAAGGCTGCCTCGCCAAAGAAGCGAAAATGCCATTTGCTTGCAATGCCGCCTGCCGGATCGCCGTTGTAGGCCGTTTCCCATCCCGGGATGCCAGGAATGAATCCGTCCATCAAGACAATACGTTTGGTTTCCTCCGGATAAAGTGCCCCGTAGGCGTAGGCAATAATTAAACCCATGTCATGTCCGACAACGTCGACCCGCTTGATGTTCAGGCTGCTGACCAGCTCGTGCAAGTCATGCGCCATGCTCTTTTTGTCATAGCCGCTTTCTGAAATATCAGTTTCCCCCGCGCCGCGATAATCAGGAACGATAGGCGTATGACCGGCACGCACCAATATGCCCATCAATGCTTCCCAATTGCGCCAGCTTCCCGGGAACCCATGCACCAGCAACACCGGGTTTTCGCCATCACCGCTTATAAGATAGTGAAGGCGAATGCCGTTCACATAGGCATAGGCACGTGTAAATGTTGCTCCGTCGACAACAATGTTGTTTTGTTCCGCAGAAGATGATGTGGCCTGCTGTCGAGAGGACACGGGTGGGACGCCCGACCAAGCTATTGTATCCATCAGTTTCTTATCCATTTTGGAAACCGGATTTAATTTACAAAACACGAGTTACAGCTCATAAGGCGAGCTGGGTTGTCGAGCGTTAACCTGCAAGATATTTGAAAATGGAGAAGCCTTTTTTGCAGATGTTTAAAGACTGAAGCCATTCCTGATCTCACCGATACTGTCGAAGATGACAGTTCCGACAAGCGGTAAGATGGCTTGCATGTTTGCGCTTACATATAAGATATCCCGTTGCTGACTCAGCAGTCGGTTAGGCCCTGCGCTACGCTGGGGACTTCAGGTCTTTCTCCGGAGATAAAAATTTATCGTCCAAAGAACACTTTCTGGGTAAAACTCATTTATTGAGTGTTATGGCTTCAGTTTGGTCTTTATATTTTCGGAAGTTGAGTGGTCTGCTTTCCGAGTTTTTTTGCCGGCGGGAGACTGTGTCAGTCCTTGGAACACGATCCTTTCGATACTGAAACTTTGTGGTGACGGGGCGCGAGCACTCCAGAAAAAGGGCTGCTACGCAGCCCAGCGGGAGCAAGCTCCCTCGCCACCAGGGAAGCGCCGGGGGTTTCTTTAGCGCTTTACTGCACCTTCGCCAAATCCCCTTTCAACGCAACGCCCGCCATGATCGCGCCAGCGTGGCATTCGTAGGTGGTCGGGTCCTTGCGTTCGTTGCTCTTGTAGAAGCTGACGATGTTGGTGACGGCGTTGGCACCGGCATTCTTGGCGGCCTGGTGCAGGCTGATCAGGGCCGATTGCAGGACCCATTCGCAGGCGACTTCATCGGATTTGTTGAAGGCGTTGGTTTTCTTGTTGGTCACCGCGCCTGGGCTGACCACGGTGACATTGCCGGCCGGTTTGTTGCCGGCCAGGTAGAACTTCACGCTGCCGTCGATTTTGCCGGTGCGGATGGCTTCGGCGACGACTTTGTCGAAAGGCAGGAACAGCGCGGTATCACGGGCCTGGCTGAGGGTCGGCAGGGTGCTGAGCAACAGGGCGGCGGTAACGGCGATTTTCTTCAACGACATGATGGTCTCCTGACCAGGGTTACAGGGATTCGAAATCCAATTCAGTGCCAGCGACGGAAGATCAGCGAGGTGTTGACCCCACCAAAGGCGAAGTTGTTGTTCATCACGTATTCGTGACTCATCGCCCGGAATTCGTTGCGCAGGTAATCGAGCTTGCCGCACTGGGGGTCGACTTCGTCGAGGTTGAAGGTGTGCACGTACAGGTCGCGGTTCATCATCTCGATGCTGAACCAGGACTCCAGTGCGCCACAGGCCCCCAGGGTGTGGCCGAGGAAACTCTTTTGCGAACTGATGGGCATGTGTTCGCCAAACAGGCTGCTGGTGGCCAGGGTTTCGGCGATGTCGCCCTGTTCGGTGGCGGTGCCGTGGCCGTTGACGTAGCCGATGGCAGACGGGGCGAGGCCGGCGTCTTCCAGGGCCAGTTCCATGGCCCGGCGCATGGTGCTCAGTTCGGGACGGGTGGCGTGTTGGCCGTCGGCGTTGCTGCCAAAGCCGACGATTTCGGCATGGATTTTTGCGCCACGGGCCAGGGCGTGTTCCAGTTCTTCGAGTACCAGCATGCCGGCGCCTTCACCGATCACCAGGCCATCACGGCCCTTGTCGTAGGGGCGTGGGCTGGTCTGTGGGGCATCGTTTTTCAGGCTGGTGGCGTAGAGCGCGTCGAAGACCATCGCTTCGGTCGGGCACAGCTCTTCCGCGCCACCGGCCAGCATCAGCGGCAGGCGGCCGAACTTGATCGCCTCGTAGGCGTAGCCGATGCCGTGGCTGCCGCTGGTGCAGGCGCTGGAGGTGGGGATCAGGCGCCCGGTCAGCCCGAAGAAGATGCTGATGTTGGCCGCCGTGGTGTGGGGCATCATCCGCACATAGGAATTGGCGTTCAGCCCTTCGGCCACGCTGTTGAGCAGCATGTTGCCAAAGGCCTTGATCTCGTCGGTGCTGCCGGTGGACGAACCGCAGGACACGCCCATGCGCCCGTCCTTGATCGACTCGTCGCCCAAGAGGCCGGCGTCGGCCAGGGCCTGTTCCGCCGCGCCCACCGCCAGGCGCGAGACCCGGCCCATGCTGCGCAGTTGCTTGCGTGTCCAGTGGGCCGGGACCTGGAAATCATCGATAGGTCCTGCCAGGCGAGTATTGAGTTCGGTGAAGCGATCCCACTCATCCATGCGACGGATGCCGCTGCGGTTGGCGGCGAAGTTGGCGGCGATGGTGTCCCAGTCGCTACCCAGGGAAGTGATGCCGGCCATGCCGGTGACGACGACGCGCTTCATCAGCACAGGCCTCCGTTGACGGCCAGGACCTGGCGGGTGATGTAGCCGGCTTCGGCGGACATCAGGAAATTCACCGCGCCCGCCACCTCTTCTGGAGTGCCCATGCGTTGGGCGGGGATCATTTTCATCAGTTCTTCCACGGGCACGTTTTCATCGAGCATGGCGGTATCGATCAGGCCGGGCGCGACGCAATTGACGGTGATCTTGCGCTTGCCCAACTCGATTGCCAACGCCTTGGCCGCGCCGATCAAACCGGCCTTCGAGGCACTGTAGTTGACCTGGCCGCGGTTGCCGATCAGCCCCGAAACCGAGGTGATGCAGACGATTCGCCCGGCGGCGCGACGACGGATCATCGGCATCATCACCGGATGCAACACGTTGTAGAAACCGTCGAGGTTGGTGCGCATCACGGTGTCCCAGTCATCCTCGCTCAGGGCCGGGAAGGCGCCATCGCGGGTCAGGCCGGCGTTGAGCACCACGCCGTAATAGGCTCCGTGGGTTTCGACATCGGCTTCGAGGATGGCTTTGCACGCGGCGCGGTCGGACACGTCGAATTGCAGCACCCGGGCATTGCGGCCCAGGGCCTGGATTTGCGTCTGGACGGCTTCGGCTTCGGTGCGGCCACTGCGGCAATGCAGCACGATGTCGTGCCCGGCCTGGGCCAGGCGCAGGGCGATGGCACGGCCGATACCACGGCTGGAGCCGGTGACCAGTACGGATTCAGTCATGGCTGGTTTCCTGTTGCGGACGGTTCATGAAGGTATTGGGCGCCATGGGGCGGACGGAACACGTTCAGCCGGGCCGTAGCGTGGATGCCAGGGGCGTGGATGTGGCATTCGAACACGCCCATGCCGTTGTCGTCTTCCAGGGAGCGCACGCCGTGTATGGCCAGCTCGGCGCCGGCGGGAAAATATTCGACGTTGCATTCGAACTTGCGGGTGCCGAGCAGGAACCCCAGCTCCACCGCATCGCCGCGTTGGCGTGCGTGACAACCAGCGAACGCCGCGACACTCTGGGCCATCAGTTCGATGCCGACCCAGGCCGGCAACCCGCCGTCATCGCGACTGAAGAGGCCGCCGGGTTTGACGGTGGCGTGGGTATGGATCTGCTCGTCATCGAAGGCCAGGATCCGGTCGATGAGAATCATGTCGCCGGCATGGGGCAGCAGTTCGGCGAGTGGCCAGTCAATCATGGGGCGTCTCCGATAATCAGGCTGACGTTGTTGCCGCCGAAGGCGAACGAGTTGCTCATCAGTCGGCGCGGTGAGGTCGGGTTCAGGCGGGTGTCGGCGTTGACCCAGTCCAGTGCAGGCAGCCCGGGATCGGCCTGGCCATCCCAGATATGCGGTGGCAGGGCCTGGGCGGTATTTTGTGTGCTCAGGCTCAACCAGCAAAACGCCGCTTCCAGCGCCCCGGCTGCGCCGAGGGTATGGCCGGTCATCGGCTTGGTGGACGAACATGGCACCCCCGCCGGAAACAGCCCGGCCACTGCCAGGCTTTCCATGGCGTCATTGTGCTGCGTTGCGGTGCCGTGCAGGTTCAAGTAGTCGATCTGGCTGGCCTCGAGGCCCGCGCAGTGCAGGGCCTTTTCCATGGCCTGGCGGGCGCCGCGCCCGGTGGGTTCCGGAGCGGAAATATGGTGGGCATCGGAACTGGCGCCGTCACCCAGCAAGGCAATCGGTGCACCGTCTCCTGGTGTCTTGCTCATGAGAAACAGCACTGCCGCTTCGCCAATGTTGATACCACTGCGGTTCACCGAAAACGGATTGCAGCGTTCACTCGATACTGCTTCGAGCGCCGAAAAGCCATTGAGGGTCAGCTTGCACAGGCTGTCCACGCCACCGCAGAGCACGGCATCGCACAGGCCCAGGTCCAGCAGGCGACGGGCGCTCATCAAGGCGCGGGCGCTGGAGGTGCAGGCGGTGGAAATCACGTAGGACGGACCGCTCAGGTCGAGCCAGTCGGCGAGAAAGTTGGCCGGCGCGCTGAGTTCCTGTTGCTGGTAATCGTAGCCGTCGGGGAAGCGCTGTTCGCGCAGGTAATGGGCAATGCCGCTACTGGCTTCGTCGATGCCCGAGGTGCTGGTGCCCAGCACGATGCCGATCCGGGCGCGCCCGTAGGCCTGGATGGCCCGGTCGATCTCGGGCCGGATCTGCAAGCCGGCTTCCAGCAACAACTGGTTGTTGCGGCTGCGTTGCGCCGCCAGAGCGTCGGGGATGGCCGCGAGTTCACCCGACACCGAGGCCACCGGCAAGGCACGTTCGGCCACCCAGCCCGCCTCGACCCGCACGCCTGAGCAGTCGCCGGCAAACAGGTTGCGCGCCACGTCATGTTTGTTGCGGCCGAGGGCGCAGATCACCCCGAGGGCATTCAAATAGGCAGTCATGGGGCGCTCTCGGTCAACGGTGTGATGCGGTAGTGCGGGCCTTGGGGCAGGCTCAGTGCGAAATCCAGCGGCCGCTGGTAGCGAACCTGCCAGCGGGCATCGAGGGTTCGCTGCCCATCCTGTTGTCGCGCGGTCGGGTAGTTGCCGGGCAGTTCGGCTTCGGGTGTCAGGGCGAACAACAGCGCGGCGAACAATTCCCGGGCCTCGGCATTGGGTGGCAGCAGACCGTCGGCCTGCCATTGGCCATCGACCAGGCGTTGGCGGGCTACGGGAATGCCCAGCGGGTCCATCATCGACCAGCGGATGCCAGCGGCTTCACGCTGTATCACCAACAGCCAATCCAGACGTTGACCGGCCAGTTGCCGCTCGATGTGCAATTGCAGTGGCAGCGCCAGGGTCGGCGTGCGCGCGGGCAGCGGCGCATGGCTGGCGCAGGCGCTGAGCAGCAACAGGCAGCCGATAAGCAGGGCACGAATCATCCGCTGGCTCCTTCGACGGGCTTGCGAGCCACCACATTGACCAGGGTTTCCTCCCGCTCGCCGAACGGCTTGGGGCGGCGCAGGCCAAAACGCTCCAGCAAGCCGAAGTCCTTGGCGCGACTCCACCACAGATATGGGTAGGACACGTTGCGGGCTTCGAATTGGAAGCCTTGGCTGCGGATCATGTCCAGGTACTGGGCGGCACTTTTCTGCACGTGCATGGGGTGACGGAACAGCCAGCGGATCACCCAGGTATCGATGTAGGCCTCGGTGGATTCGGCGAACATCAGGTAGCCACCGGGCTTGAGTACGCGATAGAACTCGGCGAGGGCTTTTTCCTGCTCCACCAGATGATGGAAGGTCTGGTGGCAGAACAACAGGTCGACGCTGGCATCCGGCACCGCCAACGTCGCGCAATCGCTGCCGATCAGTTCCACGGTCATGCCCTGGCGCGTCGCTTCCTCCAAGCTCAGGTCGAGACTATGGGGGTCGGCGTCGACCCCGATCAGGCGCTGCGGCGTGAACACCTGGCGCAGGTACTGGAACGATTTGCCCTGGCCGCAGCCGGCGTCCAGCAGCACCGGGTTGGCCGGCAGCGGGGTACTGAACAGGCTGCGCAGGTCGTTGATCGCTACCCGCAACACATGGTGCTGCCAGGTGCGGCTGCGCAGGAACCAGAAACCGAAGCGGGTCTCTTCGACGTAGTTGTCGCTCAGGTAGCTCATGGCTGCAGACTCATGGTGCCGGGCTCGCGCAGATTTCCGAGAGCATGCGCAGGCGCCGCTTGGGTTCGCTGACGAACGGGTTGCGCTGATCCCAGGCATAGCCGGCCAGGATCGAGCTGATCATGCGCCGAATGTCGTCCGAGCCTTCGGTGTAGAAAATCACGTCCTGGAACGTGCCGGCGTACCAGCCCTCGACGTAGCAGCGGAAGGTATCGACGCCGCGCTTGAGCGGTTCGGCGAACTCGCTCTGCCAGTCCACGCTCTCGCCTTGCAGCTGGCGATGCAGCACGTCGGCGGCCATGCTCGCCGAGCGCATGGCGATGGTCACACCGGAGGAGAACACCGGGTCGAGGAATTCCGCGGCGTTGCCCAGCAGGGCGAAGCCAGGGCCGTGCAGGGTCTTGACGTTGGCCGAGTAGCCACCAATGGTCCGCGCCGGGGTATCCCACACCGCGTTCTGCAGCACTCCGGCCAGGCTTGGGGTTTCGTCGATGAAACCGCGCAGGCAGGCGTCTAGGTCGTCGGTGCGGCCGGCGAAATGTTCCGCGGCGGCGACCACGCCCACCGAGCAACGTCCGTCGCTGAACGGAATGGTCCAGAACCACACGTCGCGCTTGCTCGGGTGGGTGGTGATGAGGATCTTTTCGCGGTCGAAGGTCGCAGCGTCGATGCGATCTTCAATGTGGGTGAACACCGCTTGGCGTACCGGAAAATTCGACGGTGCCTCAAGGTCCAGCAGGCGCGGCAAGACTCGCCCGTAGCCGCTGGCGTCGAGCACGAAATCGGCCTCGACCCGGTACTCGCTGCCGTCCTCGCGTTGCACGCCCAGTCGGGGTTTCGGTGCATCGAAATCGACGCTGGCAATGGCTTGGCCATAGCGGATCTCCACACCTTGCAGCGCCGCCTGATCGGCCAGCAACTTGTCGAAGTCCGCGCGCTGCACCTGGAAGGTCGTGGGCTTGCCGTTGCTGAAGGTGTCGCCGAAGTCGAAGGCGCTGTAGCGCTCGCCCCAGGCGAACGCCGCACCGTTCTTGCGCTGGAATCCGGCGGCGTTCACCGCGTCGAGCATGCCGGCCTCTTCGACGAAGTCCAGGCAATGGGACAACAGGCTTTCGCCGATAGAGAACCGTGGGAAATGCTGACGCTCGATGACCAGTACATCGTGGCCCTTGCGCTTGAGCAGTGCGGCCGCGATGGCGCCGGAAGGGCCGGCGCCGATGATGACGACCTGGCGATATTCCGTTTCAGTAACAGGCATTGGAATTCCTCGAATATCCATAGTCATCGTGGGTCTTGTCCTTGAGCGGATATGGGGTGTTCCTGGTGCCCGGCCCACGGCGCCAGCATGAAACTGAACGCCAGCCCCAGGCTCACCGCCAGGCCGAAATTACTCACCGCCGGTGTGCTGGACAGCGCCAGCAGGCCGAACGACAGCCAGGTGGTGATCGCCGCCAGCAACGTGCCCAGCAGGCTCACCGCCGCGCCGCCGATCTGCTCACGCATCAGGATCGCGTAGTCGACGCCGATGGCCGTCACCAACAACAGGCCGAACAGGCTGAACAGCGTCAACGGCTGCCCCAGCCAGCCGAGGCTCGCCAGGCTGCACAGCGCGGCCAGCAGCGGCAGGGCGACGATGCGCAAGGCACCGCCGACGCCGAATGGCCAGATCAACACCAGCACGATCAGCGCGCAGGACGCCAGTTTCAACTCGGCGGCGCTGATCTGCGTAGCGGCAAACACCCGGTTCAAGTCCCCCAGGCGATCCACCAGTTGGACACCGGGCAGATCCACCGCCTGCACCCGCAGCAGCGCCGCATCGTTCAAACCTTGCAAGCTGATCACCGCCGCCACGCCTTGCGCCGTCGGGCCGAGCCAGAGTGTGCGATACGGCTCGGCCAACGGACCGCTCAGCGCGGCGTCAATGTCGGTCACCGGCAGGGCCTGTAACTGCGCCAGCTCCCCTTGCAGGGCTGCGACCGGGACGCCCAGGTCCAGCAGCGGCTGCCAGAACGTTGGCAGCCGGGCCAGGGCCTCGCGCACTTTCTGCTGTTCGGCCGGCGGGCTGACCAATTGGTTCAGCGACAGGTAGCCCTGGAGTTTTTCCAGGCCGATCAACTGATCCAGGCGTTCGTTGAGGGCGGTCTGGCGCTCCAGCAGCTGTGGCTGGTTATCGGCACGGATCAGGAAGAACTGGCTGGTGGGCTGGAAACCGGTGATGCGGGCGACATCGCGGGCTTCATCGGTCAGGTGCTGGGGCGTGCCGATCCACTGGCGGATGTCGTTTTTCGTGGTCAGGTGCCAGAGCCCGCCCGCGCAGAACGTCAGCAGCAACGCCAGCAGGACCGGCGTGCGCACTCGTTTGAGCAGAGCTTCGCGGGCCTTGAGCAGGTATTGGCAGACCTTGAGCGGCCATTGCGCCGGACGCAGCTCTGCGCCCTTGAGCAGCGCCGGCAGCAGGCAGACCGCGCTCAGGTAGGCGCCGAGCAGGCCGGCAGCGGAAAATATCGCGATCTGGGTCAGGGCCGGGAAAGGCGTCCAAGCCAGGGCCAGGTAACCGATGCAGGTGGTCACAAGGCTCAGGCTCAGCCCCGGCAGGGTCAGGCGCAAGGCCGGCCAACTGCGCCACGGCTTGAGGCTCCAGCTCTTGGACAGGTAGTGCAGCGGGTAATCCACGGCCACGCCGATCAGGCTGGAACCCAACACCAGGGTCATGACATGCATGCGGCCAAACAGGGCCACGCAGGCCACCGCGCCGAACAGCATGCCCACCAATACGGGCACGAACGCCAGCCACACCCGCAGGCGTCGGAAGGCCAGTAACAACAGCAACAGAATACCGACTGTCGCCCCACCGCCGACCCAGGTGATTTCCCGCGATGCCTGTTGCTGGCCGCTGGCGGCGTACAGCAGGCCACTGGCCGCCAGCAGTTGACCTTGGGCCTGGCCGGCCTGATCACGGCTATGTTGCAGCAACTCGGCCACTTGCAGTGGCAGGTTCATGTCGAAAGCGTTGCCATGGGTGCGGGCCCGCAGCATCACCCAATGTTTGCCGTCGGCTTCGGCGATCAACGCCCCGCTGCCCACGTCCAGTTGTATCGCGCCGCGTTGCGGCTGGCTGTTCTGGATGCGTCCGGTCAGCCCCAGCCAGTCGTCCTGGCTCGGCACCAGGCTGAAGCCGCTGAACGGATCGAACAGGGCCTGTACCCGTTGTTGGATGAACGCCTCGGGCTGGTCGATCAATTGCTGCCGGTCTGCCGTCGAGAGCATCGCCAGCCGACCGTCAAGCAATTGCCTGCGCAGGGCTGGCAGGTCAGCCTGCAACGTCCACTGGACTTTGTCGAACAGGCCGCTGGCCTGCCACTGCTCGCCCAGGTTCTGCGCCAGGGCAATGGCTTGCTGGCGATCCGTGTGACCGACCAGCACGAGCACCTCGCGATTGAGCGGCTCCTGCATGCGTTGTTCAGCGATCAGTTCCAGGGCATCGGGAGACGTACCCGGCACCAGTTCCATGAGGTTGACCGACAGTGGCGCACCGTTGCGCCATTGCCAACCGGCGAGTGCCAGCACTGCCAGCAGCAGGATCAGGAACAGGCGTGGCAACATCCGCTCACTCGGCAAAATCATGTTGCTCCGCTTCGCTCAAGGGTTGCGTGCTGGTAGCGTCCTGCATGCGCAGCACGGTGCTGTCGCCCTGGGTTTCCAGCAGTTCAATGCGCTGCACCAGTTCGCCGCCGTCGATGTTGATCTGGTTGAAGACCTGTTTGAGCAGCACCGAGCGCGGTGTCAGGGTGAGCTTCCATTGTTGCGGCTCACCGGACAGGCTCAGTTCGAAATCCCGTTGCAAGCCACTGCTGTCGCCTTGTAACACCGCCAGGAACAGACGGTTCTGCTCGGCGCCGGCGCTCTTGTTCGGCAGCATTTGCCAGGCGTTGCCATCGCGCCGGGCGATGCCTTGCGCGGTGATGCGGTAGTCCTGTTGCAGCGGGGTTTGCAGCAGCCAGAGCAGGCCGTGGTTTTTCGCCAGGACAAAACGGCCCTTGCTGGTGAGGGGCTGGGGCAGGGCGCGCAGGTGTTTTTCCTGAATGAACTGCCCGTGGATCACGTCCGGGCGGGCCAGTTGCTCACTCAGCTGTTGCAGGTCGAAGGCCTGGGCCAGGGGCGACAGGCAGCACAACAGCAGCCAGGCTGACAGGCGCTTCATGGCAGCTTCCTTTCGACGGCATCGACAAACACCCGGGGCGAGGCCAGCAGCATTTCCCGGCTGGCCATGTCCACGGCCACCTGCACGGAGCTGGCGCGGGTCAGGCGTTCGCCGGTTGCCGCGTCGCTGATCAGGTAGTTGATCTTCAGCCGGTTTTCCCATTCCACCAGGCTGGCGCGCACGGTCAGGGTCTGGCCGAACACGGCGCTGCGTACGTAGCGCAGTTGCAGGTCGATGATTGGCCACGCATGGCCGGACTCGAGCATGTCGTTGTAGTTGTGGCCGATCAGGTCGAGCAAGGCGCAGCGGGCCACTTCCAGGTATTTGACGTAATGACCGTGCCAGACCACGTTCATCGAATCGACGTCGAAAAACGGCACCTCGATCCGGGTGTCGACGTGCAGGACTCCCTTACTGCGCATGCAGCCTCCAGTGTTGTGCGGCGATGCGCTGCAGGCACAGGCGCAGTTCGCCTTCCAGGGCACGGTCTTCGATCACCGGTGGGAAGTCCTCGGCCAGTTGTTCGCGCATGGCGGCCAGGGCCGGCGGCAGTGGTCGCGCGTCTTCAGCACGGCTGCGCAGCCACACGCCCTGGTTGGCGGCCAGTAGCGTCGCGGCGGCCACTTGTTCGGTCAGCTCCAGCACGCGGATCGCATCCCGGGCGGCGATGGTGCCCATGCTCACCTTGTCCTGGTTGTGGCATTCGGTGGAGCGTGAGAACACGCTGGCCGGCATGGTGTTTTTCAGGGCTTCGGCGGTCCAGGCGCTGGTGCCGATCTGCACGGCCTTGAAACCATGGTTGAGCATTGCCCGGTCGGCGCTGGCGCCGGACAGGTTGCTCGGCAGGCCATGGTTGTAACGCTCGTCCACCAGCAGCGCGAGTTGCCGATCCAGCAAGTCGGCGACGTTGGCCACCAGGTTCTTCAGGCTGTCCATGGCGAAGGCGATATGCCCGCCGTAGAAATGCCCACCGTGCAGCACCCGCTCGGCTTCGGCGTCGATGATCGGGTTGTCGTTGGCGCTGTTGAGTTCGGTTTCGATGAACGAACGCAGCCAGTTCAGGCTGTCGGCCAGCACGCCGAGCACATGGGGTGCGCAGCGCAGGGAATAGCGATCCTGCAGGCGATGCAGCGGCGCGGTCGGGGCGTCGATCGCCAGGTCCTGGCGCAGCCACGCGGCAACTTGCATCTGCCCTGGGTGTGGCTTGGCGGCGAACAAGCGTTCGTCGAAGTGTTCCGGATTGCCTTGCAGGGCGACGACGTTGAGCGCGGTGATGCGGGTCGCCAGCTGCAGCAGGTAGTCCGCGCGGGCGAAGGCCAGGCAGGCCAGGCCGGTCATCACGGCGGTGCCGTTCATCAGCGCCAGGGCTTCCTTGGGTCGCAGCACCAACGGGGTCCAGCCCAGCTCGCGGTGCACATCGGCGGCCAGACGGCGTTCGCCACGGAACATCACGTCCCGTTCGCCGGACAGGGTCGCGGCGACGTAGGACAGCGGCGTCAGGTCGCCGCTGGCACCCACTGAACCTTCTTCCGGGATCAGCGGCAGGATGTCGTGTTCGAGAAAGGCCTGCAGGCGTTCCAGCAACTCCACCCGTACCCCGGACACGCCGTGGCACAGCGACTGCAAACGCGCCGCCAGCACTGCACGGGTGGCCTGGGCGTCCAGCAGCTTGCCCAGGCCGCAGCCGTGGAACGTATACAAGTGACGTGGCAGGGCTTCGACGTGGTGCAATGGCACGGCCACCACGCAGGAATCGCCGTAACCGGTGGTTACGCCGTAGATCACGCCTTCCTTGTCCAGCAAAGAGTCGAGGAATTGCGCACCCTTGGCGATGCGCTGGCGGAACGCCGGGTCATCCTGCAACTGTGTCGGCGCCTGACGGTTGGCCAGGGCCAAGACATCTTCGATGCGCAAGGGGCGTTCGCCGAAGGTTACCGGCTCAAGAGTGGGCTTCGTCATCGGTCTTCCAGAAAGGGTAAAAGTTGAACCACTGTTGCGGCGCCTGGAGGCAATACTGCGCCAGGCGTTCGGCGTAGCGGCCGGCCCAGAGGGCGATCACTTGCTCGCGGTCGGTGCGTTTCCACGCCACGGCATCGGCGAAGGGCTCGAGGGTGACTCGATAGCGTCCCTCGTGCTTGAGGCACATCAGCAGGTTGACCGGGCATTTCAGCAGGCCGGCCAGCAGCCACGGCCCTTGGGGAAATGCGGCGCGATGGCCCATGAAGTCCACGGTCACACTGCGCCCGCCGTGCAGCGGCACGCGGTCGCCGGCGATTGCCAGCCACTCGCCGCGCTCCAGGCGTTCGCTCAGTTGCAACATGATCAGCGGGTCCAGCTCGCTGACCTGGATCAGCCGCAGGTGCGTGGCACCGGCTTCGCCCAGCAGGCGATTGAACTGCTCGGCGTGCTTGGTGTGCACCAGCACGTTCATGGTCACTTTCTCGCCCAGCTCGGCCAGGGCCCGGCACATCTCCAGGTTGCCCAGGTGTGCGCCCACCAGCATCTGCCCGCGGGTGTCACGCAAGTGATTGCGCAGCAGCGCCTTGTCGACGATTTCGATCTGTTCGATGCTCAGCTTGCCGTTCCAGACATCGAGCTTGTCCAGCAGGGAGTCGGCAAACGCCATGAACTGGCCGAACACCCGCCGGTGGGTCGGACGTAGCTCGGGGCGCTCGCTCCAGTCGGCCAGGCGTTGCTGGTATTGCCAGGCGGCCTGCCGGGCACTGCGACCGAAAACGAAGAAATACAGGACGATGCCGTACAGCAGTGGGCTGAGTAAACGGCGGCCCAGCACCTTGGCGGCGAACGCGGTGAATTTCATCAGCCAGAAACTGCCGCGTTCCTGGCGGTCGGCCCAGTGTTGCTTATCTGCCTGAAGGCTCATGCCCGCCACCGTCGCCAGAGAATCATGGGAGAACGCACCAGCATGCCGAAGAACAACCGGGTGTGCATGCTGGAAATCAGCACGTTGTCGTGGAACAGGCGAAAGTGCGAGACACCGTCCTGGGGGTAATGAACCCGGGTGTGCAGCCAGCGCATCGGTTGATTGCGCCAAGCCAGGCGTACGAGGATGTCGGAGTCGAAGTCCATGCGTTTGCCGATGTTCGCCGAGTCGATCAGCGCCAGGGTCGGTGGCAAGGGATAGACCCGAAAGCCACACATGGAGTCGCGGATTTGCAGGGACAGGCTGTTGATCCAGACCATGACGTGCGTCAGGTAGCGCGCGTACAGACGGCCTTTCGGCACGCTGGCGTCGTAGTGCGGATAACCACAGATCACCGCGTCCGGGTGGGCACGGGATTGCTCGATGAAGGTTTTCACGTCGCCAAGGTCGTGCTGCCCGTCGGCGTCCACCTGCAAGGCGTGGCTGAAACCCAGGCGCGAAGCCTCCCTTAAGCCGGTCATCACCGCGCCGCCCTTGCCCTGGTTGACGGCCAGCCTGATCAGATGAACCTGCTCGTCTTCGGCCAATTGCTCCAGCACGGTCGCGCAGGCGGGGCTGCTGGCGTCGTCTACCAGCACACAGGGCAGGCCGTTGGCGAGCAACGCCTGGACCACCGCCGTGATGGCTGTTTCGTGGTTGTAGACCGGGATGACGGCGCAGGGGTTATGCATATTTTTCACCTGCCGCCCATTTATTGTGGCGAGGGGATTTAGCGAAACGTCGCATCGTCCCACTCGAGTGCGAAGCGCTCACCATCGGTCTGTGTCGTTGCACAGAATTTGGGGTTGCTGCGCAACCCAGCGGGGATAAATTCCTTCGCCACTGGAGTGCAGCGGTGCGGTTAGTCATCGGCCACCCCCAACACAATTCGCCCACTGGAACAGGCCGCCGTGTCATTGCGATAGGCGAAATACAGCTTGCCGCGCTCACGGTCGAAGCGCAGGTGCAGTTGGATTTCATCGCCGGGGCGAACCAGTTGCTGGAACTTCAGCACTTCCATACCGACGAACCGGGGCGGCAAGTCCAGCAGTTGTCGGCCCAGGCTCATGGCCCAATCGACTTGCACCACGCCGGGCAGCACCGGTGCGGTGGGGAAATGGCCGCTGAAGTACGCCAGGTCAGGCGGAACGACCAGTTGCAAGCTCCATTCACCGTTGGTTTCGACTTGGTCCAGCACTTCGGGGGCCTTGGGACGCGGCGACATCAGCAGGGCTTCGACTTCGGCCTGGGGCAACTTGCCCTGGGCGTTGAGCGGTAACTGCCGCAGCCAGCGCCAGCGTCGAGGCAGGGCGAGGGTTTCGCAATGCTCGCTCAGGTGCTTGCGCAGGCCTTCGGTAACGGCGCGCCGGCCCAGGTTGCGCAAGGCGTGCAAGCCGTTTTCGCTCAGCACCAGCAGTGCGCCAAGGGAGGCGCGCTTCTCCTGCACTACCCCCAGCCGCGCTTCGCTGACCCAGTCATGAGCCACCAGCGCCTGTTCCAACATCGGCAGGGAAATGCGTTTTTCTTCGAGCTTGACGATACGGTCCAAGCGTCCGAGTAACTCGAAACGTCCGTCCGCGGCGATTCGCGCTGCGTCGGCGGTGTGTTCCACATGGCCGGCCGGCAAGTAAGGTGAAGCGATCAGCAAGGCACCGTCGCGGTCCTGGCTCAACTCGACACCGGTAAACGGTTGCCACGGTTCGGTGCCTTGGCGCCAGGCAATGCCGCCGGTTTCCGAACTGCCGAAAATCTCCGTCGGCCATTGCCCCAAGCGCTGTTGCAGGCTTTGGGCGGCCTCGGCCGGCAAGGCGCCACCGGAGGAAAACACCCGGCGCACGCTGCTCAAGGCCGGCCAATCGAGGTTGTCGCCCATGCGCTTGAGCAGCGCCGGGCTGGCGACCCAGGCGAAGGCCGGGTACTCGCGGCTGGCGCGCTGCAGGTCCTCCGGGAAGGCCAACTGCCGCCGCACGAACGCCCGCCCGGCGCACAGTGGCCACAGCACTCGGAACAGCAGGCCGTAGATGTGCTGGGTGGCGACGCTGCCGATCATGCAGGCCGGGCCCAGGTCGGCGCCCCACAACTGCTCCAAGGCGTGGACTTCGTTACTCAACTGGCGCAGGTTTTTCTCGATGCGCTTGGGCTCGCCGCTGGAGCCGGAGGTGCACAGGCTCAGCCAGCAGTGGTCGAGGTCCAGTTCGGCGGCGTCCAGTGGGGCCAGGCGCAAGTCGCCAGGCTGAGTGTCTGCGGGCTGGTCGGTCAGCCACAGGTCGACCTCCGCCGACCAGCGCTGGCGGGTTTGCGCTTGCAAATCGGCCGGCAGTAGCACACTGGCCCCGGCGCGCCAGGCGCCCAGCAGGGCTGCGGCCAACTCGGCCGCGTCTTCCAGGTGCACGGCCACCCGCCGTACGCCCCGGGCTTGCAGGCCGGCGGCCAGGCGCAACGCATCGTCGCACAACTGCGAATGGTCCAGCGCCGGATCGACGGTAATAGCGCGCTCCGGCTCAGCCCCGAGCAACATCTGCTCAAGTGTTATCCAATTCATGGGCGGCCTCTTACCCGTTGTCGTATGAGCCATTCAATGGCAAACAGCAGCCCCATCAATCCGTAGGAAATCAGGCCGGTGTACAACATCCACCAGCTCAGCGGCGCCCACAGGGTCAGGGCGGCGGCGAGCAAACCGTTACACAGGAAAAACACACTCCAGGCCACTGTGACCTGGCGGGTGTACACCACCGCCTTGGCCGGCAGCTGCGGTTCGCGCAGGCGGGCCAGGCGTTCGATCATCGGCGGGCCATACTTCAGGCTCAGGACGAACAGCCCGAGCATGAAGGCGCTGATCAGCACCGGATACCAGCGCAGCAGGAGCGGGCTGTCGAACAGCGCCAGCAGCAGGCAAAACACGATGGCCGTGGCCGCCATCCAGCGGCTGCCGGGCCCGCCCTTGCCGAGCAATGCCCGGGCCAGCCACAGGCTACCCAGTAGCAGGCCGAACTGCCACGGGGCGAAATGCTCCATGCCGAAATACACCGCAAAGGGGTACAGCAGGCCCGCCAGCAGCAGGCCCAGGCCAATCAGCCGGCTCATGCGGCCGGTTGGACCAGTCGATAGACCGCCTCGACCACGTCATTGACGGTACGCACTGACTTGAATTCTTCAGCGGCGATTTTCTTGCCGGTCTGACGCTTGATGTGGTCGATCAGGTCGACCGCGTCGATGCTGTCGATTTCCAGGTCCTGGTACAGGTTCGATTCCAGCGTTACGCGTTCAGGGGCCAGTTCGAAAAGCTCGACCAGAGCATCGCGCAGGGTATTGAAAATGTCGTCACGAGTTTGCATGGTCCGGTCTCAGGGGCGTTTTGCAGTGACGAAGGCCGCAAGGCTTGCCACATTGCTGAAATGGTTACGGGTGTCCTTGGCGTCGGCATCTATCTTGATGCCGTACTCCTTCTGGATGGCCAGGCCTAGCTCCAGGGCATCCACCGAGTCCAGGCCCAGGCCTTCGCCGAACAGGGTCTGGTGGTCGCCGATGTCGTCGATGTCGATGTCCTCCAGGCCTAGGGCATCGATGATCAACTGTTTGATATCGATGATCAGCTGTTTGGTGTCACGGTGCAGATCGCTCATCTTCGGCGAGCTCCTTGATGAAATAGTGATGCAAAAAATCGTTGAGCCGGCGCGAAGCCTGAGGTGGCGGGCCGAGCGCGGCAAAGGCCTGTGGATCTATATCGGCCCCCACATGAAAACTGAAGTGCACGCGGCGATGGGGGATGCGATACCAGGGTTCGGCCTTGGTCAGGGTGGTGGGGCAGACCTTGATGGTGACGGGGGTGAGGATTTTCGCACCGCGCAGGGCAATGGCCGCCGCGCCCCGATGAAAGGCTGGTGCATGGCCGGGTTGGGTGCGCGTACCTTCGGGAAACACGATCAGGCTCTGGCCGTCTTGCAGGGCATCGCTGGCGGCATCGAGCATGTCCATGCTGCCGTCGTTGCTGATGTATTGGGTCGAGCGCAGCGGCCCGCGGGTAAAGGGGTTGTCCCACAGGCTTTGCTTGACCACACAGTTGGCGTCGGGCACCAGCCCGATCAGGAACACCACGTCGATCAGCGACGGGTGGTTGGCGATGATCATCTGCCCGGGGCGGCCGAGTTTTTCGGCACCGTCGATCTGATAGGTGAGCACACCGGTGCGGGCCATGAACCGGATAAAAAACCAGAACAGCCGTCCGACCGTACGACGGGCCCGTTGTCGATGGGCTTGGGCATCGCCGGGCAGCCAGGCCAGCAACGGAAACACCAGCAAGCGCAGGCACAGCCCGCCGAGCCCGAACAGGGCAAAGCTTGCGGCGGTCGCGAACAGGCGCCAGTAATAGGCGTCGCGATGTTTACCGGTCATCGGCTGCGTTGCCAGGTCCATACACGATTCTTCCAGGCATGTTGGCAGGTGGTTGCGTTGTCCAGCAGCGTACGCAACAGATCCAGGGCATGGGGCCAGTCGCTACCAGGCATTTGGCCAGCCGCCGCGCACAGGTCCAATTGCCAGTCATTGCCCGGGGTCAGCAGCAGGCCCACCGCATAGGGAAAGGGGACATCGTTGACCCAGGGGGCATACACGTGTGGTGGTTGTTCTTCGGTGATCACCAGCAGCACGGCCGGTGCGCCTTCGCTCAACAGTGCGGCAGCTTCCAGCACGCCGTGCTCCAGCCCGTCGCCAGTGGCGGCCAGGGCGGTCATCTCGCTGGTTTCGCCGCGCATGATCGACCATAGGCCGATTACCGCGTTATGCACCGACAGGCTGAATTGGGTAGGCGACAAGGGTTGGTCGGCCGCCAGGTCCTTGAGAATCTCGAAAGTGCGCGGGGTTTCGCCATGGCGGGAAATAAAGACCAACGGTAGGTCTGGCAGGCCCTCGGCCAGTGGCCAGCCAACACTGAAGGCCATCCGCGCCAGGCGGCTGAGGCGTCGGCGTTGCATGGCCGGCAGAAACGATACGTCAGGGGCGGCATCGCTGAGCGGCAACACGACCGGCTGTCGGCTCCAGGCCTGCCAGTCGTCCACGCTTTCGAGCCCAGGGGCCCACGCGCGCCATTGGGCGATATTGAAATTGATCACAAAATTCATCCCACCCCTGCGGGCTTTTATTGTCACGGCTCAGTGGT
The DNA here is from genome assembly GCF_017968885.1 of Pseudomonas sp. Tri1. Classification (NCBI taxonomy): domain Bacteria; kingdom Pseudomonadati; phylum Pseudomonadota; class Gammaproteobacteria; order Pseudomonadales; family Pseudomonadaceae; genus Pseudomonas; species Pseudomonas sp. Tri1. The sequence continues at coordinate 509,397 of NZ_CP072913.1, forward strand.
TTGACCCGCGTCCAACCCTGCATGGTCTTGCGACCCAAGTGGCGCGCATTATCCCGGTGCGATTGGCTTGTAGCAAATACTGGTTACATTTTGCCCAACGAAATGTACGGCTTGGTCCAGTCGCGAATTATTGTCGCGATCATTGCCGGCCTGTCTGTCGGTTCTTTCTGTCTTTTCCGGGCGAATTGACGCTTCGATTGTTGGAAAAGCCACTGTTGCCGTAGTCCTTCTACGCAGAAGGTAGCTAAGCGGCATCGCGGCCAACTACACTCGGGAATCTTTGATACACGGAGGTTTTGACATGCGGCGTGTGGTGTTCAATCAGAAAGGTGGCGTGGGCAAATCCAGCATCGCCTGCAATCTGGCGGCGGTCAGCGCCAGCGAGGGGTATCGCACGCTGTTGGTGGACCTGGATGCCCAGGCCAACTCCACGCAATACCTGACGGGCCTGACCGGCGATGACATTCCCATGGGAATTGCCGACTTCTTCAAGCAAACCCTGTCATCCGGGCCCTTTTCGAAAAAGAACAAGGTGGATATCTACGAAACGCCGTTCGACAACCTGCACGTCATTACCGCCACCGCTGAACTGACGGATCTGCAGCCCAAGCTTGAGGCCAAGCACAAGATCAACAAGCTGCGCAAACTGCTTGAAGAGCTGGAAGAGGATTACGATCGGATCTATCTGGATACCCCGCCAGCGCTGAATTTCTATGCGGTTTCAGCGTTGATCGCCGCCGACCGGGTGCTGATCCCCTTCGACTGTGACAGCTTCTCCCGACAGGCGCTGTATGGGTTGCTGGCGGAAATCGAAGAGCTCAAGGACGACCATAACGAAGGCTTGGAAGTCGAAGGCATCGTGGTCAACCAGTTCCAGGCCCGCGCCAGCCTGCCGCAGCAGATCCTCGACGAATTGATTGCCGAAGGCTTGCCGGTATTGCCGGTGTACCTGAGCAGCTCGGTGCGCATGCGCGAATCCCACCAGGCCAGCCTGCCGTTGATTCACCTGGACCCGCGGCACAAGCTGACCCAGCAGTTCGTGGAGTTGCATGGGTTGCTCGAAGGCGCCTGATTGATCGGGATCTACTGTGGGAGCGAGCTTGCTCGCGATTGCGGTCTACCAGTCAATGATGCATCGACTATCAGACTGCTATCGCGAGCAAGCTCGCTCCCACATGAGTGCTTTGATTCAAATCCCCTGGCTACGCAACCAACCCATCAACTGCGGCAACGGCAACGCCCCGCTCTGGCGCGCGACTTCCCGACCGTCCTTGAACAGGATCAGGCTGGGAATCGAGCGGATCCCCAACTGCGCCGATAACTGTTGATTGGCCTCGCTGTCGAGCTTGGCCATCCGGCATTTGCCCGTCAGTTGCGCGGCGGCCTGTTCGAACACGGGCGCGAAGGCCTTGCAGGGCCCGCACCAATCGGCCCAGACATCCACCAGCAGCGGCAGGTCGCCCTTGATCTGGCTGGCGTAGTCGCCTTGCTTGAGTTCGAACGGCTTGTTCAATAGCACCTGGGCCTTGCAGCGCCCGCACTTGGGCTGGTCGCCCAGGCGTTCGGCGGGGATGCGGTTGAGCCCGTTGCAGTGGGGGCAGGGGATCAGCATCAGGTCAGTCTCCAGAAAAAATCATCGATATAGATTGAACACTATATAGAAACCACCGCAAAAACCTGTGGGAGCGAGCTTGCTCGCGATTGCGGTCTACCAGTCAATGATGCATCGACTATCAGACTGCTATCGCGAGCAAGCTCGCTCCCACAGGGTCGCTTATTTAGCGTTGGTCAGCGTGTTGTAGCTGGTCATCAGGTTGCGGTAGTCCGGGATGTGGTTGGAGAACAAGGTCGCCAGCCCTTCCACATCGTTGCGCCAGTCGCGGTGCAGTTCGCAAGCCAGGCCGAACCAGGTCATCAGTTGCGCACCCGAGGAAGACATGCGGTCCCAGGCCGATTGACGGGTCAGCTCGTTGAAGGTACCGGAGGCATCGGTGACCACGAACACCTCGAAACCTTCGGCCAGGGCCGACAGGGCCGGGAAGGCCACGCAGACTTCAGTGACGACGCCGGCGATGATCAGCTGCTTCTTGCCGGTGGCCTTGATCGCCTTGACGAAATCTTCGTTGTCCCAGGCGTTGATCTGGCCGGGACGGGCGATGTACGGCGCGTCCGGGAACAGGGTCTTGAGTTCTGGCATCAGCGGGCCGTTGGGGCCGGTTTCGAAGCTGGTGGTGAGGATGGTTGGCAACTTGAAGTATTTGGCCAGGTCGGCCAGGGCCAGCACGTTGTTCTTGAAGCGGTCCGGGTCGATGTCACGCACCAGGGACAGCAGGCCAGCCTGATGGTCCACCAGCAGAACGGCGGCGTTATCTTTGTCGAGACGGTTGTAGGAAGTAGTCATGGCGTAGCCCTCATTAAGTTTTGGTTGCCGAAGATTTCGGCGTGGTTAAGGTTTTTAATGTCGGTGTAGCGATTGATCGGTGACTCATCCGGTCGAAGCGCTCCGGCGTCAATCCGTGTTGCGTTTCGATGGGTGTAGATTAAAACTGGCACCTTTGATGCGCTAGACTGCGAAAATCAGCCTTAGCGTTCTATTTGGAGAACGATCATCGAAGACCTCAACACGCTTTACTACTTCACCCAGGTGGTCGAGCACGGCGGTTTCGCCGCTGCCGGCCGGGCGCTGGACATGCCCAAGTCGAAGCTCAGCCGGCGGATCGCCCAACTGGAAGAGCGCCTTGGGGTGCGGTTGATCCATCGCACCAGTCGTCATTGCTCGTTGACGGAGATCGGCCAGGCCTACTACCAGCGCTGCCTGGCGATGCGGGTCGAGGCTGAGAGCGCGGCCGAAGTGATCGAACGCAACCGCTCCGAACCCCAGGGGCTGGTGCGCATCAGTTGCCCGACAGCGTTGCTCAACAGCTGGGTCGGGCCGATGCTGACCCGCTACATGCTCAAGTTCCCGCGGGTGGAGTTGTTCATCGAGAGCACCAACCGCCGGGTCGACCTGATCCATGAGGGTTTCGATATCGCGTTGCGGGTGCGCTTTCCGCCACTGGAAAACACCGACATGGTCATGAAAGTCCTGGGCAACAGCACCCAATGCCTGGTGGGCAGCCCGGTTTACCGCGAGCGCTTGTCTTCACCCGCCTCCCCGGCGGACCTCAACGGTTTGCCGAGCGTGCACTGGGGCGCGGCGCAGCGCGAATATCAGTGGGAATTGTTCGGCCCGGACGGCACCCGCGCGCTGATCCGCCATGAACCGCGCATGGTCACCGATGACCTGCTGGCCCTGCGTCACGCCGTGCTGGCGGGCATCGGTATCGCCCACCTGCCCGCGGTGGTGGTGCGCGAAGACCTGGCCGCTGGGCGGCTGGTGGAACTGGTACCGGGCTGGACGCCCAAGTGCGGGATCGTCCATGCGATCTTCGCCTCGCGGCGCGGGTTGCTGCCGTCGGTGCGCACGTTGATTGATTTTCTGGCCGAGGAGTTCAGCCAGAGTGATATGGCGTAGCGTGGAGGCAGCTATGCCAGCGTATTTCCTTTGTGTGGGCTTGCTTGCGATGGTGGCCTGATAGTTGGTCGGGGGGACCGGGTACATATCCATTTCTGCGGTAACGGCCACTTAGGGTTCCGCCCTGACGGCGGCTCACTTTTGAGAAGCGCAAAAGTAAGCAAAACGCTTTTGCCCCACCACTCGGCACCTCGCCTAGGCTCGGTGTGCCCTCACTCCGGCATTGCTCCGTGGGCCCGCCGCGAAGGGCCATCCATGGCCCAGCGCGGCTATCCCGGCATCCATGCCGGGATGCCCACTCCACAATGCCTGCGTTCGGCCATCGTGGTTAACGGGGCGCCAAAATCTACGTCCAACGCGAGGCGGCCTGACAGCCGGCCTGGTTCTTGCGGGCGGTGTACACCAATCAGAGCTGTTTGAGCTGGACCTGTGGGAGCAAAGCTTGCTCGCGAAGGCGGCCTGACAGCTGGCCAGGCTCTCCCACTCGTACTCCAATCCCATTGTGGAGCTTGCACTCAAGGCTGCCATTCATCAGGTGCGCCGCACTGAAAAGGTGTCATGGCCTCAAAAAAGACACGACGTACCTGTTTGCAACCTCAGGAGGTCCCATGAGCCATCCTCAAGACCCAACCACTCCCCAGGCAGTGGACAACCCCAATGACGACGGCTTCGTCCTCGGCACCGCCGGCCGCGATGAAGACCCCAACGCCGCCCCGCCCTACGCCATTGATCGTCGCCACGAACGGGATGAGCTGACCCCCGAAGACGCCCGTGGCCTGCCTGGTTATCCCGAGAAAAAGCCGCCGAGCAAACCGGCTGGCGAAGAGGGGACCGAGACAGAACCGGGCATCGAGACGCCTGAGCAGGGGAACGATAAGGTAGGTTGAGCAGGGCTCACATCCGCTCACATTTTTTGCCGAAGCCTGAAGCCTTGAGTCACTAGGCTAAAAAAGCACTTGGGCGACCATCTGTCTTATTCGGCTATATCGCAATTTGCGATGGGCTGGATCTGTGTTTAACTCCTCCATAGCAAAATGCGATAAGGATGTTGCATGCATGTGATTACCGAGAAACGCATTTGGGAGGCCAAGGAAAAATGGCCTCACTGCGCCAATTCGCTGGATCAATGGTATCGGCTTATCAAACGCAACAGCCCGGCTGACTTCGCTGCGATGAAATCTATTTTTCCCGCAACCGACAAGGTCGGCCCGCTACATGTGTTCGATATTGGTGGCAATAAGTTGCGACTGATCGCTGTGGTTCGCTACCGACCTCAGCGCTTGTACATCAAATTCTTGCTGGATCATCAGGAATACGACAGAGGCAAGTGGAAGGAGGAACGGGGATGAGTGCACTGATCGAACAAGTCGCCGCCCATTGGGAGTTTGTGTCGCCCTTGCTGCGCAAACCCAGGAACGAGGAGGACTACGACCGGTTGGTTGCAGCTCTCGATGAGTTGTTGGAGCGGGTTGGCGAAGACGAAGCCCATCCCCTGATGAGCCTGGTGGACATCATCGGTGAATGGATCGAGGCCTGGGATCATCAACACCGGCCAATGCCCAAGGCCACTGGCGTTGAGGCGCTTCGTTATCTGATGCGCGAACACGGTTTGAGCCAGAGCGATTTGCCGGGCATAGGCACCCAGTCGGTGGTATCGGAGATATTGAGCGGCAAGCGCCAGCTCAATTTAAGGCAGATCCGCTGGTTGGCGGAGCGCTTCGGCGTATCGGTTGAGACCTTTATTTGATGGCTTGGCGCGGCGCACTAACTGCGGCGAGGGAGCTTGCTCCCGCGCCACAGGGGGAGGCGCTATGTCGACTGGCGGGGCTCGACGTTGTCCAGTGCGCGGTTCGCCAATAAGCTGCTCAGTTCGATCAACTGCTGAATGCCCATGGCTACGTGCCGCCTGGAGCCTTTCAGGTCGAAGGCCAGGTCGCTAACCATGGCGTTGGCCGAGGCTAGGTTTTCGCTAAGGTTGGCGAGCAGGGTTTCGGTGTCGACGCCATTGACGACGGTGAACAGTTGGCTGGGATCAGCCTCGGGTTTGCTGGGTTTGGGGTTGAGGTAGCAGTCGAGGACGCGCTCGGCCGTTTCGTCGAATTCTTTTGAGTTTGGGTGGGTTGGATCGGTATCTGGCGGGTTGGGGGTTGCTTTGAACATGGTGAATCTCCGTGATTGGTTGAGCCACCACGACCTATCGCTAAACAAGTAAAGGTGGCGGCTGTACGCAGGTTAGCGATCCGGGTCACAGAAACCCCGGGTAGACCAGAAGGTCTCCCACGCACAGCCACCATTAAGCGAGTTGCAGACGTAAAAGACTGCAATCGAGACTGGGCATTGTTGCGTCTGTGTTGAGTCGGATCGCTAAACCCGATCGCTGATTTTCAGCGACCAGGAAACGATAAAGCCCGACCCCAAGGCGCACAAACCGGCGGATTCTGGCGCAGTTGTAGGTAACGGCGCAAGGCGGCGTAGCCTGGTCCTGAATGGTCCTACATCGGAATAAACACGCTGACTGTTACAGGGAGTGGATTGGCTTGATGTTCAAGCGTTGGACTGAGAAGTCTGTGGTGAATTGAAGATCGCCATCGCGAGCAAGCTCGCTCCCACATTGGGGAACTGTGTGGCCGCGATATTTGCGACAACACCCAATCCCTGTGGGAGCGAGCTTGCTCGCGATGACTGTCGTTCAGGCAAACCTGAACGTTACGACGAACAACTGATCTCCAGATGCTTGCCCCACTCCGGCGGACGTTGCGCGTAGCTGTCCATGCCCGGTTGTTCTTCGAATGGGTTGCTCAGCACCGTGTGCAAGCGACGGACTTCTTCGTAGTCGCCTGACTCGGCAGCGTCGATGGCTTTCTGCGCGAGGTAGTTGCGCAGCACGTACAGCGGGTTGACGGCGTGCATGCGGGTGCGGCGCTGGTCCTGATCGACAACGTCCTCGCGGCTGACGCGGGCAATGTACAGCTCGCCCCAGGCGTCGAAACCCTTGAGGTCGACGAAGTCATCGCGAAGGATGGCGACGGCTTGTTCGGGGGATTGATCGCCCAGCCGGCGGAAAAACAGGCTGTAGTCGACGCCGCTGTTCTGCATCAGTTGCAGCAGGCGCTCCACCAGTTTCTGGTCATCTTCTTCGGCGCGGGTCAGGCCGAGGCGGCGGCGCATCAGGTCCAGGTAGTGGGCCTGGAACAGCGGCAGGTACAGGCCAAGGGTTTCGCGCAGGGCTTCGACGCTGATGAACGGCGTCAAGGCCTGGGCCAGGGCGCTGAGGTTCCACTGGCCGATGGGCACCTGGTTGCTGAACGAGTAGCGGCCCTGGTCATCGGAGTGGTTGCAGATGAAGTTGGCGTCAAAATCGTCGAGGAAGGCGAACGGCCCGAAGTCGAAGGTGATGCCCAGGATCGACATGTTGTCGGTGTTCATCACGCCGTGACAGAAACCGTAGGCTTGCCATTTGGCAATCAGCTCGGCGTTGCGCTCGACGATTTCGCGGAACATCGCCAGGTACGGTTCCGGTTGTTCACGGCACTCGGCGAAGTGCAGGTTCAACACGTGCTCGGCGAGGGCGGCATGCAGCTCGGGTTTCTTGGTGTAGTAGAAATATTCAAAATGCCCGAAGCGCACATGGCTGGGCGCCAGGCGCAGCACCATGGCGGCGCGCTCCTGCTTTTCGCGCCATACCGGGGTGTCCGAACCGATTACGCACAACGCGCGAGTGGTGGGGATGCCCAGGGCGTGCAGCGCTTCAGAAGCGAGGAATTCGCGAATCGAAGAGCGCAGAACCGCCCGCCCGTCGCCCATCCGTGAAAACGGTGTCTGGCCGGCACCCTTGAGGTGCAAGTCCCAGTGCTCGCCGGCCTCGTTGTACACCTCGCCCAACAGTAACCCGCGGCCATCGCCCAGTTGCGGGTTGTAGTGACCGAACTGGTGCCCCGAATACACCATCGCCCGCGGCTCGGTTTCGGCCCACAACTTGTGGCCGCCAAAGATCTCGGCAAACAGCGGTGCCTGGGCTTCGCTTGGGTCCAGGTCCAGCAAAGCCATCGCGGCCGGGCTGGCGACGACCAGTCGTGGATTGTCGATGGGCTCGGGCAGCACGTGGGTCGATAAACCGTCGCCCAGGCGGGCGAAGCGGTTATCGAAGGTCAACGTTTCCAGCGTTTTCATGGCCGTCTCCGGCGCGATGCCTGCAAGGCATCCCGCGATCAGTCGAGTGTGTCTTGCGGCGGCTCGGGCACCGGTTTGATGTTGGCTACGGTCGAGGGCACGGGCGTGACGGTTTTTTTATCAGGCTCGGCGGGCACCAGTTTGTATTCCTGGCCCTGCAGGTTCTTCAGATAGATTTCCATTTGTCGGAAGGAGATGTTGATGTGCTCCTTCTTGAATTCACGGTTGATGAAGCGGTTGATCTCATCCAGCACCGGGTTGCGGTCACCGAGGTCGCGTACGTGCATGCGCAGCTCATGGTCCAGGGTGCTTTCACCGAAATTCAGGAAATACACGATCGGTTCCGGTTCCTTCAACACCCGCGGGTTCTCGCGGGCGGCCTTGAGCAGCAGTTCGCGCACCCGATCCAGGTCCGAGCCGTAGTCCACGCCCAGTTTCAGGGTCACCCGGGTCACGGTGTCGGTCAGCGACCAGTTGATCAACTGCCCGGTGATGAAGGTCTTGTTCGGGACAATGATGTCCTTGCGGTCGAAGTCGGTGATGGTGGTCGCGCGAATGCGGATCTTGCTGACCGTGCCCGACAGGTTGCCGATGGTGATGGTGTCGCCGATCCGCACCGGGCGCTCGAACAGGATCATGATCCCGGAGATGAAGTTGGCGAAGATCTCCTGCATGCCGAAGCCCAGGCCCACCGACAGCGCGGCCACCAACCATTGCAGTTTGTCCCAGCTCACGCCGAGGGTGGACAGGGTGGTGACGAAGCCGACGCCAGCAATCACATAAGACAGCAATGTGGTGGTGGCATAGGCGCTGCCCTGGGCCAGGTTCAGTTTCGACAGTACGAACACTTCCAGCAGGCCCGGCAGGTTGCGCGCCAGGGCGAAGGTGATGCCGATGATGATCAGCGCGCCGAGCATGTCACCGATGCTGATGGGCACCATGCTCATGTTGGCGCCGGTACCGCTGGTGTATTCGTATAGGGTGATGTTGTCCAGGTACGAGAACACGCTGATCAGGTCCGACCAGACCCAATACAGCGCGGCGATGAAGCCACCGAGCAGGGCCAGGCGGATCAGGCGCAGGGACTGTTCGTTGACCTTCTCGATGTCCAGCGTCGGTTCTTCGATCACCGCTTCGCCGTCGCCGGCTTCCTTGGCCGCCTGACGCTTGGCCAGGGCGCGCTGGTAGGCCAGGCGCCGTGCCGCGACCGACAGACCGCGCACGAAGGTAGCTTCGATCACCAGCCAGAACATCAGCAGGTACAAAGTGTTGATCAGCCGGTCGCTGAGTTTCAGCGCGGTGTAGTAGTAGCCAAAGCACACGGCCACGAACAGCGCGATCGGCAGGGCCGTGAACATCACCCCGACGGCCTTGCGAAACAGCGAGGTGTTCTGGTGCGTCGGGCTGCTGAGCAGCAGGCGACTGAGCAGCCACGCCATCAGGGCGTAGCAGGTCAGCACCACCGGCATGCCGAGCACGTCATCGGCCAGGGCCGAGGGTTGCAGTTCGGCCACGGCCACCACGGCCACGAGCGCCAGTACCACCAGCCCGAGGCGACGGATCCATCCCTGCAGGAATTCGACTTGGGGTTTCTCCCAACGGAAATGCAATTCGGCCACGCCGCCTGGGGCCAGTACGCGATAGGCGGTGTAGAACACCAGCCAGGCCTGGCCGATTTGCAGCAGCGCCGCGCCGAGGTTGGCGTTCTGGCCACGGGCGTCGATCTGCAAGGCGTAGCCGCACAGCGCCAGGGCCAACGCCAACGGCATCGCCAAAAGGATATTGATCAGGATTGCCTGGGGCGTGTGCCACTGGCTGTCGCGCTTGAAGTGGCCAACGTCCTGGTGAACCTTGTTCAGCCGGGCATAGAGACTCTTGCGCCGCCACAGCAGCGCCCCGATCAGCAGTGCCAAGGGCAGGAACAGCAGCGGCCGTTGGGTCAGGCCATCGGCCAGTTCACTGAGGCTCGAAGCCCAGGGCAGTGAGTCGACCTGTTTCTCCAGGCGCACTGGCACGCTGCGCATCCATTCGAAATCCAGCGGTTTGTTGCTGGGGATCCAGAACATCTGTTCTTCAAGGGTTTCGCGCAGGTTTTGGGCGGTGCTGAGCAGTTGTTTCTGGTTGAGCTGCAAGGTGATGGATTCGTTGAGCACTGCGCTCAATTCGCGGTTCAGGCGTTCCAGCAGGTCGACGCGGGTCAGTGCCAGGTCCAGCAGGGTCTTGCGCAGTTGCGGTGTGGCTTGCTCCGACGGCTGGGAGGCCAGCAGGTTGTCGACATAGGCGCTTGGATTGTTCAGCAACTCGCGCTGTTGGCTGACTTCGAACTGGTACAGGCGGATGTCGGCGATCTGGTCGGCCAGGTTCTGGTCCAGCTTCAAGCGTGGCAGGGTCTGGCGTTGCTTGTAGAGGATCTTGGAGAGCAGCAGGCTGCCCTTTAGCACGCTGATCTGCTCGTCCAGGGCGGCGTCGGTCTGGGTGACGCTGTCCAGCAGTTGCTTGGTTTGCAGGTTCTGCTGGGTGACCTCGTTGAGACGGTCGGTGCTCTTGAGCAGGTAATCGGAGAGCTTCAGGTTGGCCGCACTTTCGGTCGCCAGCAGGCTGCTGCCGCCAGCCTTCTGGGCTTCGATGGACTGCTGCGTCACCGTCTCCTGGGACTGGGCCAGGCGCTTCTGGTTGATCAGGTTTTGCAGGTCCTGGATTTCCTGCTCCGTGCGGGCGATTTTTTCCATCAGCAAGTCGTGCTGGCCGTTGCCCAGGTCTTGCAACTGGCTGTTGCCGGCCAGTTCCTGGCGGCGTAGTGGAATCAGCGCATTGAGTGCTGCCAGTTCGGCGGTGAGCTGGTCGCGTTGTTCGCTGCTCAGGGTCTTGCCGGCGTCCCTGCCGGCCTTGAGTGTGGCGTTGATCTGTTGGATGCGGGTCTGGCTGTTGGAAATTTCCGCCTGGGCGCGCTCGGGGCGGGTTTGGGCGGTGATGACCAGGCTGTTGGCATCGGCCAGGGCTTTTTGCAGATCACCCTGCTGGGTGGAGCGATCCGTCAGCATCTGCTCGAGCTGGGGAATCGGCAGGTTGGCGTAACGTTGCGCAACCGGCACCACCGTGCTGCCCTTGAGCCGCGCCAGCTCGCGCTGGTTTTCGATGTTCTGCTTGGGAGCGGTTGCCAACTGCTGCTTGAGCGCGAGCAGCTTCTGTTCGTAGTCGGCCTTGTTGTTGAGCTGCGTCAGGGTGTTTTGCAGCACTGCCTGCAAGGCTTTCTGCTCGGCTTCCGGCAGTTTGCGGTCGGCAATCTTGTCCAGGCTGGCCTCTACCGAGGCGCTGGTGAGCGGTTCAGCGGCTTGCAGCGAGCAGATGGAAAGACTCAGGCCCAGCAGGGCGATGGCGAAAAAGGAGCGCAGGGTAGGCATAGAGACCGGTCAAGCAAGTGAGAGTGGGAGCAGTTTAGAGGAACAAGCCGGGACCCGGGCGACTTCCTTCGGGGAATCTGACGCCCACTTTGCCGATCTTGTTCCCGTCCATGACCGCGACGGTCCACAGGGTGTTGTTCCATTCCACCTGGTCACCGACTACCGGTGCGCCACCGACTTTCTGGGCGATGAAGCGGCCCAGGGACATGTCGGGATCGATACCGTCCAGTTGCAGCCCGTACAGCGCCGCAACCGCGGCCAGCTGGGCATCTCCTTCGAGTACGAAGTCGCCGAAGAAGCGCAGATCCAGGCCCCGTTGCGGCGCTTGGCTGAACAGTTTTCCCAGGGCCGGTAAATCGTGTTCATGGCCGATAACACACAGCAAATCATCGACTTCCAGCACGGTACTACCCGACGGATGGAGCAATTGCTGGCCACGAAACAGCGCCGCGATGCGCGTGCCGTCGGGCATTTTCAGGTCTCGCAAGGGCGAGCCGATGCACCATTTTTCCGCACCGAGGCGATAGATGAACAGCTCCCACTCACTGGTGACGTGGACTTCCAGCGCGGCCCGGGAAATCGGCAGGGGCTCGGGCGGGACGGTCACGTGCAGCAACTTGGCGACCCATGGCAGGCTTGTGCCCTGCACCAGCAGCGAAACCAGCACGATAAAGAACGCCAGGTTGAAATAGAGCTGGGCATGGGGCAGGCCGGCCATCAACGGGAACACCGCCAGGATGATCGGTACAGCGCCGCGCAGGCCGACCCAGGAAATGAACGCCTTTTCGCGACCGTGGAAAGCCTTGAACGGCAACAGGCCGACCATGACCGACAGCGGGCGGGCAAACAGAATCATCCACAATGCCAGGCCCAGGGCGGGCAGGGCGATGGGCAGCAGGTCATGGGGCGTGACCAGCAGCCCCAGCACCAGGAACATGCCGATCTGCGCCAGCCAGGCCATGCCGTCGAGCATGTGCAGGATGCCGTGGCGGCTGCGCACCGGACGGTTGCCGATCACCAGGCCGCACAGGTACACCGCGAGGAAGCCGCTGCCGTGCAGGGCGTTGGTCAAGGCGAACACGGCCAGGCCGCCGCTGATGACGAGGATCGGGTACAGGCCGTTGGCCAGGTTGATGCGATTGACCAGTTGCAGCATCAGCCAGCCACCGCCCAGGCCGATCACCGCGCCGATGCCGAACTCGCGCACCAGATGGCCCAGCAGGCTCCAGTGCAGGCCGGTTTCGCCACTGGCGAGCATGCCGATCAGGGTCACGGTGAGGAACACCGCCATGGGGTCGTTGCTGCCGGACTCGATCTCGAGAGTGGCGCTGACCCGTTCATTCAAGCCCTTGCCGCCCAGCAGCGAGAACACTGCCGCGGCATCGGTCGAGCCGACGATCGCGCCGATCAGCAGGCCCTGGATCAGGTTCAGGTTGAACAGCCATGCCGCCGCCAATCCGGTCAGCCCGGTGGTGATCAATACCCCGATCGTGGCCAGCGACAGCGCCGGCCACAAGGCCACGCGAAAACTCGAGACCCGCGTGCGCAAGCCGCCGTCCAGCAGGATGACCGCCAGTGCAAGGTTGCCCACCAGGTAAGCCGTGGCGTAGTTATCGAAAAGAATACCGGCGCCGTCGACACCGGCCACCATGCCCACGGCCAGGATAATCACCAGAATCGGGATGCCCAGGCGGGACGAAAGAGAACTGACCAGAATGCTCGCACCTACCAGCAACGCGCCGATCAAGAACAGGCTGTTGATGGTCGTTGCAGTCAAAGGCGTTACTCCGGGAAAACTGAAGGGCGGGCACAGACTGACCATGCAGTCTGCGTGCCAGCGATTCTAACCTGTTGAAATGTGATGCTGTCAAAAAAGGTTGGGAGAGTGGGTAGCTGATCGTTCCACGCAGAGCGTGGGAACGATCAGATCAGAGATGGGGCTTAAAGGCTGAACCGCCCAACCATGCTGTTCAGGTCCACAGCCAGGCGCGACAGTTCGGCGCTGGCGGCGCTGGTCTGGTTGGCACCGGTGGCCGATTGCACTGAAAGGTCGCGGATGTTCACCAGGTTGCGGTCCACTTCACGGGCTACCTGGGCTTGTTCTTCGGCGGCGCTGGCGATCACCAGGTTGCGCTCGTTGATCTCGACGATGGCGCTGTTGATCGTGTCCAGGGACATACCTGCACCGCGAGCGATATTCAGGGTCGACTCGGCACGTTCGGTGCTGTTGCGCATCGAATCCACGGCGTGTTCGGTGCCGCTCTGGATGCTGCCGATCATGCGCTCGATCTCGCTGGTCGACTGCTGGGTGCGGTGAGCCAGGGCGCGTACTTCGTCCGCCACCACGGCAAAACCGCGACCGGCTTCACCAGCACGGGCCGCTTCGATGGCGGCGTTCAGCGCCAGCAGGTTGGTCTGGTCGGCGAGGCCGCGAATCACGTCCAGCACCTTGCCAATGTCACGGGACTCATCGGCCAGGTTGCCGATCAATGCTGCGGTGCTTTGCACGTCGGCGCTCATGCGTTCGATGGCGCTGACGGTTTCCTGCACCAAATCACGACCGTCACCAGCGGAAGTGGTGGCGTTTTTCGACGCTTCGGAGGTGCTGACCGCATTGCGCGCCACTTCTTCCACGGCGCTGGTCATTTCGTTGACTGCGGTGGCGGCCTGTTCGATTTCGTTGTTCTGCTGGGTCAGGCCGCGGGCGCTTTCATCGGTGACACTGTTGAGTTCTTCGGCGGCGGAAGCCAGTTGAGTGGCTGAACCGGAGATCCGCTGCAGGGTGTCGCGCAGTTTTTCCTGCATGGTCGACATTGCCCGCAGCAGGCGACCAGCCTCGTCGCTGCCGTCGACGGTAATCGGCCGGGTCAGGTTGCCCTTGGCGATTTCCTCGGCGGCGTCCAGGGCGTTGGCAATCGGTTTGGTAATGCTGTTGGTCAGCAGCCAGGCGAACAGCAGGGTCAGGCCGGTGGCGATGACCAGCAGCGCGACGACCAGATTGAACGCTTTCGAATATTGTTGCTCCGCGTTCTGGTTGAAAGCCTCGGCTTGGCGGTTATTGATGTCCAACAGGCGGCCAAGGACTGCGTTGACGGCTTCGGAGTTGCTCAGCAGTTCGGTGTTGAGCAATGCCCGCAGTTCCTCGATCTGATTACCGCGCGACAGGGTTTTCATCCGCTCTTCGAGCTGACGGTACTGACCCAGCAGTTGCACATATTGATCGTAGGCGGCCCGTTCTTCCGGGGCGCTGATGAGTTTTTCGTAGGCCGTCTGGGCGGCGCGGATCTGTTGGTTGCGTTGCTCGAACAGCTCATAGGTTTTCTGCTGGATGTCCGGTTCGCGGTTGGTCAGCAAACGATAGGACAGCACCCGCAGGCGCAGAGTGAGCTGGGTGAATTCATCCAGGGCCTTGATGCTGGGCACGCTGTTCTCGGCGATGTTTTGGCCGGACGATCGAATGTTGCTCATCTGGGTCAGGGCAAACACCCCCAGGGCCAGCATCAGGGCGCCGATCAGGGCAAACCCGAGGAACGCCCGCGGCGCGATATTCATATTACGTAGAGACATGGAAAGTACCGGGAAGAGACGCGTCCGTGCTGGGCTTGACTACTGTTCCCTGACTTATCGGTCATACGACTAAAGTCTTGAGGGCACCCTGTGCTTTTGTCACTGAGCAAAGACCGCGGTGCGACGAAGGGTCGGAACCAGATTCCCCATACGCAGTCTCTAAAACTCGCCGCAAAAGCACTGCCGCCCGGTAAAGCGTGGTATTGGCAGTGACTTTTCTTTATCGTACGCGCCCCTTGAAAAAGCCTGGAAATCAATATGTTGGAAGCATCCCTCAGCCAGCTGGAGCAACTGGTCAACGACCTGGTGCAACAGAACCGTCATCTCACTGGCCAGAACGAAACCCTGAGCGCGGAACTTGCCAGGGCCAAGGATGAAAACGAAAGCCTGCAACTGAGCCTGATGGAGCAGGAAGAACTGCACGGCGCCACCGCCGCCCGTATCCAGGCCCTGATCGAGCGCGCCAGCACCGGTCCTGTCAGCGCATGAAGCACGGTGCTGATGGGGTGACAGTCATCTCGATCCTGGGAGAGGACTATTCAATCAAGGCACCGGCCGGGCAGGAACAGGCCCTGCTGGACGCCGCATCGATGCTCAAGGCCGCCCTGGCCGACACCAAGAGGAAATACCCGACGCTGATCGGTGATCGCCTGCTGGTACTGGCAGCGATGAACCTGTGCTCGCAACAGATCGAAATGCAAAAGGTTCATCAAGCGGAACTCGACCGTTATCAAGAGCAAGTCAGCGCCACGGTCGAGGTGATTTCCAAGACGATCCAGCAGGCCTGAAACCGTTAGCGAATGTTGACTGTGTGGCTTATGTGGGAGCGAGCCTGCTCGCGATGGCGTCAGCACGGCTACCTGTGTGTTGGCTGAAACACCGCTATCGCGAGCAAGCTCGCTCCCACAGTGGATCGGTGGTGAACGCAGGTTTTGTGTTCACCGGGAATCCCCTGTGGGAGCGAGCAAGCTCGCGATTGGGTTGCAGCCGCGCCACCAAAGCTGGATCAGAACCACTCATCCCGCATCCCGAGGCACGTATCATCCCGCGCCTCAAGCAGGTCCAACTCATGGTGGCAACCCGGTACTTCCCAGGTCAGGAAGTAGCGCGCCGCTTGCAGCTTGCCTTTATAGAAGTCGCTGTCCGCCGCATTCCCCTTGGCCAAGCCTTCCTCGGCGCGAATCGCCTGTTCCAGCCAGCGCCAGCCAATCACCATGTGCCCAAACACCTTCAAGTACAGCGCCGAGTTGGCGAGGCTGCTGTTGACCTTGCCCTGGCCCAGGTCCGTCAGCAGGCCGAGGGTGACCGTTTGCAGGCGCGCTACCAGGGCTTCCAGCGGCTGGCGCAACGACGTCAGTGATTCATGGGCCTGGGCGCGTTCGCTGGTGTCGGCCACCAGGCGGATCAGTTGCTTGAGCCCGGCGCCGCCGTTTTGTGCCAGTTTGCGCCCTAGCAGGTCCAGGGACTGGATGCCGTGGGTGCCTTCGTGGATCGGGTTCAGGCGGTTGTCGCGGTAATACTGCTCCACCGGGTATTCGC
This sequence comes from Pseudomonas sp. Tri1, assembly GCF_017968885.1. Taxonomy (NCBI): domain Bacteria; kingdom Pseudomonadati; phylum Pseudomonadota; class Gammaproteobacteria; order Pseudomonadales; family Pseudomonadaceae; genus Pseudomonas; species Pseudomonas sp. Tri1. The sequence continues at coordinate 525,588 of NZ_CP072913.1, forward strand.
GGGTGTAGCCGTGGCCGCCGAGAATCTGGATCGCCAGCTCGTTGGCCTTCAGGCAGAACTCCGAGGGCCAGGATTTGACGATGGGGGTCAGCAAGTCCAGCAGCTCATGGGCGCGCCGGCGCTCGACTTCGCTCTCAAGGGTGGTGGTGTCGTCGAACAGTCGCGCGGCGTACAGGCCCAGGTCAAACGAACCCTCGACGTAGGCCTTCTGGGTCAGCAGCATGCGGCGTACGTCGGCGTGCTGGATGATCGCCACGGGGGCAGTGGTCGGGTCCTTACTGTCGGGCACCCGTCCTTGGGGACGCTCGCGGGCGTATTCCAGGGAATACAGGTAGCCGGCGTAACCCAGCATTACCGCGCCCATGCCGACACCGATCCGTGCCTCGTTCATCATCTGGAACATGTAGCTCAGGCCGTGGTGCGGTTTTCCTACCAGGTAACCGACGCATTCGCCGTTGTCACCGAAATTCAGCGCCGTGGAGGTGGTGCCGCGCCAGCCCATCTTGTGGAACAACCCGGCCAATAGCACATCGTTGCGTTGGCCGAGGCTGCCGTCGTCATTGACCAGGAACTTGGGCACGATAAACAGCGAAATACCCTTAACGCCAGGCGGCGCGTCCGGCAGTTTCGCCAGGACCATGTGCACGATATTTTCCGACAACGGATGATCGCCGCCAGAGATGAAGATCTTGTTGCCTTTGAGCCGATAGCTGCCGTCAGGCGCCGGCTCTGCACGGGTGCGAATATCCGACAGCGAAGAGCCCGCGTGAGGCTCGGTCAGGGCCATGGTGCCGAAGAAACGCCCGTCGATCATCGGTTGCAGGAAGCGTTGCTTCTGTTCCTCGCTGCCGAAGCTTTCGATCAGGTTCGCCGCGCCCATGGTCAGGAACGGGTAAGAGGTGGAAGCGGCGTTGGCCGCCTGGAAATGCGCGAAGCAGGCCTGGGACAGCAACGTCGGCAGTTGCATGCCGCCGGCGTCGAAGCTGCGCGCGGCGTTGAGAAAACCGGCCTCGAGGAAAGCATCCACTGCCGGCTTCACTTCTGGAATCAGAATCGCCTGGCCGTTCTCGTAGCGCGGTTCGTTTTCATCGTTCTTACGGTTGTGCGGGGCGAAAAATTTCTCGGCGATGCTGCGGGCCGTGCCGAGGGCCGCGTCGAAGGTTTCGCGATTGTGTTCGGCAAACCGCTCGCGCTGGGTCAGGCCCTCGGCATCAAGGACTTCATACAGCTCGAAAGCCAGATTGCGGGAACTGAGCAACGTCTCGGACATGGCGGCCTACCTTTTTTTGGAATGGGCCGAGTCTAGGCGTGGGAATAGAGGCTGAACAGGATGATTGATTTGGGTGATGGAGGAGTGAGGGCGCTGCTAATCGAATGTGGGAGCGAACTTGCTCGCGATAGCGGTGGATCAGTCGACAACATTCCTGACTGAACCACCGCTATCGCGAGCAAGCTCGCTCCCACAGGATAGGGGGCTGAGCATCTATTGCAGATGCTCAGCTAATCCCTCGCTTAGCCGATGGTCATCAGGCTGGCGTTACCACCCGCCGCAGCGGTGTTGACGCTCAACGCCCGCTCGATCACCAAGCGCTCCAACGCAATGTTGGTTTCACCCTGGGACAAACCGTGCACTCCAACGATGGCGCCGGCGCGCTTGGCCACCTGCTGGCAAACGCTGCGCAGTTGGTCCGAGTCGCCGTGGTGCAGGACGGCGTCGAACAGCACGTCGTCCTTGGCCCAGTCGGCCACTCGCTGGATGCGTGCCTGAATCTCCTTCGGCAAGCGTGCGAACAAGGCTTTGCTGGTGTCGGTTTCCGGCCACACGGCCGAGCCACCTACGGCCAGCACGGCCGCCAGTTGCGTCAGCAGATCGCCTTCCACGTCCGCCAGGCACAGCACGTGCTCGCGGGGCAGGATGGCGTAGCTGTTGCGCTCGCCGGTCGGGCCGGTCAGGGTCCGGGTGATACCGCTTTGCGATTGGGCGGCGAACTGCACGCACAGGGCGCTCAGTTCGGCCAGCTTCTGGCTGTCGGCCCAGGCTTGCAGGGCCGTCAGCGGCTTGCTCATGGCATCGCGCAAACGCAGGTCCGGCGCAGTCAGGGCGTCGCCACGCACGAAGGATTGCTGGATGGCATCGGTTGGACGGGTCGACAGCAGGCGGTACAGGTACAGCGGACCGCCCGCCTTGGGGCCGGTGCCCGACAGGCCTTCACCACCGAACGGCTGTACACCGACCACGGCCCCGACAATGTTGCGGTTCACGTAGACGTTGCCGGCATGGACGTTGTCGACCACTTTGGCGATGGTCTCGTCGATACGGGTGTGCACGCCGAGGGTCAGGCCATAGCCGGAGGCGTTGATCTGGCTGATCAACTGATCCAGCTCCTTGCGCTTGTAACGCACCACGTGCAGCACCGGGCCAAAGATCTCGCGTTGCAGCTCGTCGAAGCTTTCCAGTTCGATCAGGGTCGGCATCACAAAGGTGCCACGCTTGCACTCGTCGCTGTCGGCGATGGCCATCTGGTACACGGTGCGACCTTTGTCACGCATGGTTTGGATGTGTTTCTCGATGCCGGCCTTGGCTTCAGCGTCGATCACCGGGCCGATGTCTACCGACAAGCGCTCGGGGTTGCCGAGGCGTGATTCAGCCATGGCGCCCTTGAGCATTTCGATGACGCGGTCGGCGGAATCTTCCTGCAGGCACAGCACCCGCAGGGCCGAGCAGCGTTGGCCGGCACTGTCGAAGGCCGAGGACACCACGTCGATGACCACTTGCTCGGTCAGCGCCGAGGAGTCGACGATCATTGCGTTCTGGCCGCCGGTTTCGGCAATCAGCGGGATCGGACGGCCCTGGTTGTCCAGGCGACCGGCGATGTTGCGCTGCAACAGGCGAGCGACTTCGGTGGAACCGGTAAACATCACGCCTTTAACCCGGTCGTCACCCACCAGGCGGGCGCCGACGGTTTCGCCACGGCCCGGCAGCAGTTGCAGCACGCCTTCCGGAATGCCGGCTTCGAGCATCAGGCGCACTGCTTGTGCGGCAACCAATGGCGTCTGTTCGGCAGGCTTGGCCAATACCGGGTTACCGGCGGCCAGGGCAGCGGCCACCTGGCCGCTGAAGATCGCCAACGGGAAGTTCCACGGACTGATGCAGACCACCGGGCCCAGTGGGCGGTGGGCGTCGTTGGTGAAGTCGTTGCGGGCCTGCACCGCGTAGTAGCGCAGGAAATCCACGGCTTCACGTACTTCGGCGATGGCGTTGGCGAAGGTCTTGCCGGCTTCGCGGGCCAACAGGCCCATCAGTGGCTGGATCTCGCCTTCCATCAGGTCGGCGGCACGCTCGAGGATCGCGGCGCGTTCGGCTGGCGGGGTGGCCTGCCAGATCGGCGCGGCGTTGAGGGCGCACTGAATGGCGTTGTCGACGTCGGTGATCGTGGCTTCCTGCACATGGCCGACCACGTCACGATGATCGGACGGGTTCAACACCGCTGCCGGAGTTTCTTCGCTGGCGGCACAGCCGAGCATCGGCACGGCTTTCCAATCGTTATGGGCAGTGGCCAGCAAGGCGCAGGACAGCGAAGCCAAACGATGTTCGTTGGCCAGGTCGATGCCGCTGGAGTTGGCGCGGTCGCTGCCGTACAAGTCGCGAGGTAGCGGAATACGTGGGTGTGGCAGGCCGAAGCCGCCTTCCAGCGTCGCCATCTGCTCGATGCTGGCCACTGGATCGGCCACCAGCTCCTGAATCGAGATGGACTGGTCGGCGATACGGTTGACGAACGAGGTGTTCGCGCCGTTTTCCAGCAGGCGACGTACCAGGTAAGCCAGCAATGTTTCGTGGGTGCCGACTGGTGCGTATACGCGGCACGGACGGTTCAGCTTGCCTTCGGAAACCTTGCCTACAACTTGTTCATACAACGGTTCGCCCATGCCGTGCAGGCATTGGAACTCGTACTGGCCCGGGTAATAGTTCTGGCCGGCGATATGGTAGATGGCTGCCAGGGTATGGGCGTTGTGCGTAGCGAACTGCGGGTAGATGACTTCCGGCACCGACAGCAATTTGCGCGCGCAGGCGATGTAGGAAACATCGGTGTACACCTTGCGGGTATAGACCGGGTAGCCTTCCAGGCCTTCGACCTGGGCGCGCTTGATTTCGCTGTCCCAGTACGCGCCTTTCACCAGGCGGATCATCAGGCGATGACGGCTGCGGCGCGCCAGGTCGATGACGTAGTCGATCACGTATGGGCAACGCTTCTGGTACGCCTGGATCACGAAGCCGATGCCGTTCCAGCCGGTCAGTTGCGGCTCGAAGCACAGGCGCTCCAGCAGGTCCAGGGACAGTTCGAGGCGGTCCGCCTCTTCGGCGTCGATGTTCAGGCCGATGTCGTATTGCTTGGCCAGCAGGGTCAGCGACAGCAGGCGCGGGTACAGCTCTTCCATCACACGCTCGTACTGGGCACGGCTGTAACGCGGGTGCAGAGCCGAGAGCTTGATGGAAATGCCCGGACCTTCATAAATCCCACGGCCGTGGGACGCTTTGCCGATCGAATGGATGGCTTGTTCGTACGAGGCCAGGTACTTCTGGGCGTCATGTTCGGTGAGTGCGGCTTCACCCAGCATGTCGTAGGAATAGCGGAAGCCTTTGGCTTCGAACTTGCTGGCGTTGGCCAGGGCTTCGGCGATGGTTTCGCCGGTGACGAACTGCTCGCCCATCAGGCGCATGGCCATGTCGACGCCCTTGCGGATCATCGGCTCGCCGCTCTTGCCGATGATCCGGCTCAGGGAGGAGGTCAGGCCGGCTTCGTTATGGGTAGCGACCAACTTACCGGTCAGCAACAGGCCCCAGGTGGCGGCGTTGACGAACAGCGATGGGCTGTTGCCCAAGTGCGGTTGCCAGTTGCCGGTGCTGATCTTGTCGCGGATCAGTGCGTCGCGGGTGCCTTTGTCCGGGATGCGCAGCAGCGCTTCGGCCAGGCACATCAGTGCCACGCCTTCCTGGGACGACAGGGAAAATTCCTGCAACAGGCCCTGAACAATACCGGCACGGCCACCGGCACTTTTCTGGTTACGCAGCTTTTCTGCAATCGAGGCGGCCAGCTTGTTAGTGGCTTCGGCCATTTCGGCTGGCAGGCGTGCCTGTTCGATCAGCATCGGCACCACTTCCGGCTCTGGGCGGCGGTAAGCGGCGGTGATGGAGGCGCGCAGAACCGACTGCGGCAGGATGCTCTCGGCAAACTCCAGGAAGCATTGGTGGGCGTGGTCGACCTGGACGTCGCCGGCGTCATCGCTGTCGACGCGGGGCGAACCGTTCAGCTCGGTCAGGGTTGCACCACCCTCGAGTTTTTCCAGGTAATTGAAAATTGCCTGTTTGATCAGCCAGTGCGGTGTGCGATCAATCGAGGTCGCGGCCGCCTTGAGGCGTTCGCGGGTCGGGTCGTCGAGTTTGACCCCAAGGGTGGTGGTAGCCATATTTTTATCCTCATGTTTACCACGTATCGCGTGGCATCAGCTGGCGGCAAGATTAGCTGTGGGATGATTGAGGTGCAACCGGGTGCAACCCTTTTTTTCTCGAAATGACAGGCAGCTCATCCGGAAGCGAATGCTGTTCGGTTGATCCTGCACCGGCTTAGTGCTTTGGCTGCCAGCTGAGTGCTGGAAACTGCACTAAAAGGGGGCAAGAAGCACAGGTTTTGCGATAAAACCGATCAGGTGCAACTTATTCGAGCGAAACTGGTTGCACCTTATTTGATTTGTTGAATAGCATTCGCGGCCAAGGTGCAACCGGCTGTCCGCCGAGGGGCATCGGCTGATGGCTTTCCTGGGGAAACATCAGTCATAAATTCGCGGGACTGCAAATCGTCGCTACAGCCTCTGTGTTGTCGGCGCTTTCAACTGCCACCGCTACATAAAAACAAAGCCAGGGCGTAACTCATGAGTGTAAGTAATCCCACCTTGATCACTTTTGTGATCTACATCGCAGCCATGGTCCTGATCGGGCTGATGGCTTATCGCTCCACCAATAACCTTTCCGATTACATCCTGGGCGGTCGCAGCCTGGGTAGCGTCGTGACGGCACTGTCTGCCGGTGCTTCCGACATGAGCGGTTGGTTGTTGATGGGGTTGCCCGGCGCGATCTACATGTCCGGCCTGTCGGAAAGCTGGATTGCCATCGGCCTGATCGCCGGTGCCTACCTGAACTGGTTGTTCGTGGCCGGTCGCCTGCGGGTACAGACCGAGCACAACGGCGATGCACTGACGCTGCCGGACTACTTCTCCAGCCGTTTCGAAGATAAGAGCGGTGTGCTGCGGATCATCTCGGCAGTGGTGATCCTGGTGTTCTTCACCATCTACTGCGCTTCCGGCATCGTGGCCGGTGCCCGTCTGTTCGAAAGCACCTTCGGCATGTCCTACGAGACAGCGCTGTGGGCCGGTGCAGCAGCGACCATTGCCTACACCTTCGTCGGTGGTTTCCTGGCCGTGAGCTGGACCGACACCGTACAAGCCACCCTGATGATCTTCGCGTTGATCCTTACGCCAATCATCGTGTTGCTGGCCACTGGCGGCGTGGACACCACTTTCCTGGCGATCGAAGCAAAAGATCCTACGTCGTTCGATATGCTGAAAAACACCACCTTCATCGGCGTGATCTCGCTGATGGGCTGGGGCCTGGGCTACTTCGGCCAACCGCACATCCTGGCGCGTTTCATGGCGGCTGATTCGGTCAAGTCCATCGCCAACGCCCGTCGCATCTCCATGACCTGGATGATCCTCTGCCTGGGTGGCACCGTGGCCGTTGGCTTCTTCGGTATCGCTTACTTCTCGGCACACCCCGACGTGGCCGGTCCCGTGACCGATAACCCTGAGCGAGTGTTCATCGAGCTGGCGAAAATCCTGTTCAACCCATGGGTTGCCGGCGTGTTGCTGTCGGCCATCCTGGCGGCGGTGATGAGCACCCTGAGCTGCCAGTTGCTGGTGTGCTCCAGCGCCCTGACTGAAGACTTCTACAAGACCTTCCTGCGCAAGAGCGCTTCACAGCTGGAACTGGTCTGGGTCGGTCGCGCCATGGTGCTGCTGGTGGCCTTGGTTGCCATCGCCCTGGCTGCCAACCCGGAAAACCGCGTACTGGGCCTGGTGAGCTACGCCTGGGCTGGTTTCGGTGCCGCCTTCGGCCCGGTTGTCCTGATTTCCGTGATCTGGAAGAACATGACTCGTAACGGCGCGCTGGCCGGCATCCTGATGGGTGCGATCACCGTGATCGTCTGGAAGCACTTCTCGTTGCTGGGTCTGTACGAAATCATCCCGGGTTTCATCTTCGCCAGCCTGGCCATCTACCTCGTCAGCAAGATGGGTTCGCCTACCGCCGGTATGCTGCAGCGCTTCGATGCGGCCGAGAAAGATTTTCGCCTGAACCAGTAAGATCTTCCGCGAGGCCTGGATGGCTCGCTGAAGGTGTCAATAAAAACGGCCCGTCTCCACTGGAGGCGGGCCGTTTTTTATGGGATATCAGTCGGGGGCCTGGCTGGGGTAAAGCGTCTGGTTCCGCAGTCCGCCCTTCGCAGCACATATCAGTCGCATGCCTGTCTGACATCGTCGTATGTGGTGCCTATCTTCAGGCCGGAAATATAGGTTTTTACATCCTCCATGACGCCTGGCTGATGTTTGTTATAAGCGCCCCATTTAGGTTCGTTCGCGCCTATGTTCGTGCCGTCCCAGGTTCTTCCGAAAAAACGTTCCTGGCCATTGCTGAATGCCTGTGCTTGACCATCGAACCATAGCTCCGCCCAGCCGCTGCTCGATTGATTGGAGGTATGTATGGCCAAGACAAGGCAATACCATTTGAACGGCTCAATGGGTTTGCTCCAGATAATGCCGGATGTCTCGGCTGGTGTGCCGTAATAGAAAAGCCTCAGGTTGCCGTCCTTGGCGCTCATCAGGAATGGATAGTTTTGTTGATACCCCGTTTCATAGGACTTCCACTGGAACGGGTGATGATTGCTCTGGGTGTCATTCAGTTTGAATGACCAGCCAATGAAGTAGGTTTTATTTTTTTCGAATCTATAGAGGGTGTGATTGGCACCGGTCCTGATATTGCGCGCTTCGCAGCGGGGTTCGCCGGAACTCTTATGGAATAACCAGGACTTGCCTCGGACCGTATCGTCTATCACGGTGATGCTGGAGGGAGCCGGACATTCGCTCACGGCATTCCCAAATATTTTTTCTTTACCAATAGGATTGGCGGCGTCTCCATCCCAAATCAATTGGGCTTCTGCGAGGGGGCAAAGATCAAACAAAATCATCAGACATGTAGCGGCGAACAAAGAGGGCTTCATGGTGCGCTCCTAAGTGTTGTGATCTTTTTAGCTTTTTTTGAATATGGGTAGGCTTGGCAGCCAGTGAATCGTGCTGTCGATCATTTCTTTTTTTGCTTTTTTTGAAGCTGTCAGTCCTGACAGTTTTTAATGTTGTTTTTTATATGAAGTTATTGGTAAGAGAATTTTTGGTTTTGCTGGAAAGGATCTGCTGGTACTTGCGATCCTCTCCGTCATTCCTCATGTCACTTCGTGTGGGTGTCAGGCTGGTTGAGAAAGATCAACACGCCCAAAATTGCCATATAGAACCTGAACGCGGCATCCTGGCCGTTCCAGATTTCTGATTGCCACATCAGGAACCATTCCCCACCGACGACCATGAAGCCGAAAAACCAGACGAAGAAGCCCACTGTCAGACCGGCAACGGCCCACCCCTTGGCACGGGCGAACACCGAGGCCTCGGCCCGGCGTGCCTGCCACAGCTTCACTGCGCCGTAACCCAAAAGCCCCGCTGTCAGCGCTTCGCCGAAGATGATCAGCCAATAGGCGCCATGCCACATCCAGGGTTGATCGATGGCCCGGTATCGGGCGGAATTGTCGGGGAATGTGGTGTCCATGCTCAGCACGTGATGGACGAAATTGAAGTTGGAGCTGTAGTCCGTGACGTTGTTGAACACAGTCAGGAAGGCGAACGCTGCGAGCGCCAGAATCATTGCGATTTTTGCGTAACGGATCGTCATTGGTGCGTCCTTTGCTTTTTGCGACGAAAGAACGTTAGCACGGCCAGTTGCAGTCCCGAGCCCGTCAATGTGTAGGAAGTTGCTGATTGTTCGTGCGGCGACTTCAGTTTGCCGTCACGCAAGGAATGTCTGTCGGAAAACACAGCGGATACCGCATGCCTTTATCTTCTTGGGTGTAAGGCAAATCTGTTTTTCATGACGGTTGATCAGCTTTCCATGGGGCTCATGCACAATCCCCCGCCTCCATTTTGCAGAGGCACATCGGATGTTCCCGCCTGCCAACCAACCGCGTTTCACGTTGACGCTCGACAGCGGACCGAATGAGCTCAAGGTGCTTGAGTTCAAGGGTACGGAAGCTATCAGTCAACCCTATCGTTTTGACCTGGAGCTGGTCAGTGAGCGGTCTGACCTGGCACTGGAAGAACTCCTGCATCGCCAGTCATTTCTGGGTTTCGGTGAAGGGGAAGGTGGCATACACGGTCAGGTCTATAGCGCAACCCAGGGGGATTCGGGCAAGCGCCTGACCCGTTACCAGATAAGCCTGGTGCCCCGCCTGGCCTACCTGCGCCATCGCATCAATCAGCGGATTTTCCAGCACCTGAGCGTGCCCGATATTGTCGCCCGGGTGTTGAAGGAACACGGGATCCTGGCGGATGCCTGCCAGTTCACGCTTGGCGGGCAGTACCCCGAGCGCCAATATTGTGTGCAGTATGGCGAAAGCGACCTGGCCTTCATCGAGCGGATTTGCGCCGAAGTCGGTATCCATTACCACTTCAGGCACCGCCCTGACGGCCATCTGCTGGTGTTCGGTGACGACCAGACGGTGTTTCCCCGCCTGCCCGAATCGACGCTGTACCTGCCGGACAGCGGCATGGTCGCCGACGAGCCGGCAATCAAGCGCCTGGCGGTGCGGCTCCAGACCCGCAGCACTGCCGTGACGTTGCGCGATTACGACTTCCGCAAGCCCGGCTTGTTATTGGAAACGCACCTGGATAATCGGCAGCGTCCTGCCCTTGAGGACTATCGCTATCCCGGCGGTTTCTCTGCCCGTGACGACGGCATGTATCTGACTCGGCGCGCCCTTGAGCGCCATGGCGCCGACTACCGCGTGGCAGAGGGCAGTAGCGATGAACGCGCCTTCGTCAGCGGACATTTCATGTGCATCAGGGAACATCCTCGGGAGCAATGGAATGATCTCTGGCTCCTGACGCGTGTCGACCATCATGGCCGTCAACCGCAGGTGCTGGAAGAAGTCGCCAGTGCCGTCCCGGATGAATTCCAGGGTTACAAAAATACCTTTCTCGCCACGCCTTGGGATGTGTTCTTTCGGCCACCCCTGTATCACGAAAAGCCTCGGGCCCATGGTTATCAGTCGGCGGTGGTGACCGGGCCGGTCGACAGCGAGATCCATTGCGATGAGTTCGGGCGGGTCAAGGTGCAGTTGGCCTGGGATCGCGACGGTAAACACGACGAACATTCCAGCTGCTGGCTGCGTGTGGCCTCCGGTTGGGCCCACGATCACTATGGCGCGGTGATGATCCCCCGGGTTGGCATGGAAGTCCTGGTCGGGTTCATCGACGGTGACGTGGACAAGCCGATGGTGGTGGGTTGCCTGCCCAATGGCGCCAACCCGGTGCCGCTGGACTTGCCGGCGGACAAGACCCGCAGCCTGTTGCGCAGCCGAAGCAGCCCTGGCGGGGGAGGTTACAACGAACTGCGCATCGAGGATCGCAAGGGTGCCGAGGAGATCTACCTGAGGGCCCAGCGAAACTGGACCCAGCATGTGCTGCACGACCAGCGGGTGCAGGTCGACCATGAGCGCAGCATTGTCGTCACCGGTACGGCGCGACACGAGCTCAAGGCCGATGAACAGCGCCTTACCCATGGTCGGCGCCGGGCTGAAGTCCGGCAGGATGATCATCTGCTGGTGAGTGGCGAGCGGCATATTCGTGTCGGCAGCCAGGTGCTGAGTGCCAGCCAACAGTTTCATGTCAGCGCCGGCCAACACGTGGTATTGGAGGCGGGTGCCAGTGTGACCCTCCAGGCTGGCGGTCATTGGATCAACATCGGGGCCGGCGGGATCTCCAGCAGCGTGCCGATCGAGGTCGGTGGGGCGCCGATGGCGGTCATGAGTGCGGCATCCGGCGTTCCAGGCAGTGCCGAGAAGCGGGTCGCTGCGCTGCCTGCGCTTTCCCTCGCGCAAATCCTCAGTTTCCAGGGCTCGGCGCCGTTCTGCGAGGAGTGTGAACGTTGCAGAAGCGGCGTCTGCGTAGCGCCATCGGTCTTTCGCAAACCTGTCGATATCCAGGAGCGACCATGAACAGCGGTCAATCTCCCCGCGCCTGGCTTGAGGACCATCCTTTGCAGGCCGGCGAGCAACTTTTCGTCATCTTCAGCAATGCCAGTAGCGCCGGGGTGTTGTCGGCCTGGAAGCGCTCGATGAACTCGGAGGCGAGCCCGATCTGGGCCGACACGCCATACGCCGAATGGGAATCGGTCATGCCCTATGTAGGGCTTGTTAGCGTGGACAACGGATTTCTTGATTGGATAGCCGCCACCGACTCGCTCGATTGGGGCTGGCTGGCGGTTTCGTGTGTGAGCCAGCAGACCCTTGCCGAACATTTGCGGGGGCTCACGCAAGTGTTGTTGCCGGGCGGCAAGCCGGTCTTCCTGCGGTTTTGGGATGGGCGCTTTATGCGGTCGATCCTGCAGTCGACGGAGGTGGAGGCCGGGCAACTCTTGCCGGTCATCACGCGCTGCCTGATCAACGGGCAATCCCTTGAGATCGTGGGGAATGCCCAGCGGGCGGCCCGGGCTTTTCCGTGGTGGCAAGTACCCGTCGCGCTGTTGGAGACAATGGCCGAGGTGCCGACGGACTGTCTGTTGGATAACTTGCTCACTTGGCTGGGCGAAGAGCATCCGTATTTGTTCGAGCGGGTCGACGACAGCGTCCTGCGTTGCAAGATTGCCTACTTTCTTGAGCGATCGGAGCCGGTTGAGGCGTCAAAGGCGCCATTGCTGGCGTATCTGGCGCGAGAGCTGGGCTGATTGTGGCCTGTCCGCCGGGCTGCGAACGCCTGACGTCCGACGCGCTTCGAGGTAAACTCGTCGCCCTTCGCAGGAGCCGCCATGAATTATCGCCACGCCTTCCACGCCGGCAATCACGCCGATGTGTTCAAACACCTGACCTTGACCCGCCTCATCGCCTTGATGTCGCGCAAGGAGCAACCCTTCGCCTACCTCGATACCCATGCGGGCATCGGGTTGTACGACTTGCAGGGTGACCAGGCCAACCGTACCGGTGAGTACCTGGAAGGCATCGCACGATTGTGGGGCGAGGGCAATCTGCCGCCGTTGACCGCCGATTACATGAAGGTGCTGCACGAGATGAACCCGGACGGGCAGTTGCGCTACTACCCGGGTTCGCCGGAGCTGGCGCGGCGCCTGACCCGGCCGCAGGACCGGGTGCTGCTCAATGAGAAACACCCTGAAGACGGTGTGTTGCTCAAGGACAACATGAAAGGTGACCGTCGCGTGGCGGTGCACCTGGGTGAAGGTTGGCATGTGTCGCGGGCGCTGCTGCCGGTGGCGGAGAAGCGAGCCCTGATGCTGATCGATCCGCCCTTCGAGCAGCTTGACGAAATGCAGCGCTGCGCCGCTTCGCTCAAGGAGGCCATTGGCCGGATGCGCCAGACAGTGGCTGCCATCTGGTACCCGGTGAAGGACCAGCGGATGTTGCGCCGCTTCTACCAGGACCTGGCCGGCACGGGGGCGCCGAAATTGTTGCGGGTGGAGCTGCTGGTGCACCCGCTGGCGACGCCCAACAGCCTGAACGGCTCCGGCCTGGCGATTGCCAATCCGCCATGGGGGCTGGAGGAAGAGTTGCGTGAGCTGTTGCCGTGGCTGTCGAAAAAACTTGGGCAGACCCAGGGTGGGTGGCAGATGGATTGGTTGATTGCTGAAGGCTGATCAGCATTGGATGGCGTCTGGAAGGACGCCATCGCGAGCAAGCTCGCTCCCACATTGGTTTTGAGGCATCAGCAATATTTGTGTTCGCCACCGGACCTGCGGGAGCGAGCTTGCTCGCGAAGCTTTTCAGCGGCAAAAGTCAGATCGGGCAAGTCACGCCTGTCCCGCCAATCCCGCAATAACCTTCGGGGTTCTTCGCCAGGTATTGCTGGTGATAGGCCTCGGCGAAGTAGAACGTCGGTGCCTCTTCGATTTCGGTGGTGATGGTGCCTTTGCCAGCCTTGGTCAACTCGGCCTGGAACACTTGCTCGCTGTGCTTGGCCGCCGCCAGTTGTGCCGGGTTGGTGGCATAGATGACCGAACGGTATTGGGTGCCGATGTCATTGCCCTGGCGCATACCCTGGGTCGGGTTGTGCAGTTCCCAGAACATCTTCAGAAGCTCCTCGTAGCTGACCTTTGCCGGTTCGTAGACCACCAGTACCACTTCGCTGTGGCCGGTAAGGCCTGAGCAGACCTCTTCATACGTCGGGTTCGGCGTAAAACCTCCGGCGTAACCCACCGCGGTACTGACCACGCCTTCGCGCTGCCAGAACTTGCGCTCGGCACCCCAGAAACAGCCCAGGCCGAAGATCGCGAAATCCACGTCCATGGCAAATGGGCCGAGCAGTGGTGCGTCGTGGACGAAGTGTTTTTCCGGCACGGTCATTGGAGTTTCGCGGCCAGGCAAAGCTTGTTCTTGAGTAGGGAGCACGTTTTTGTTCACCAGAATTTCCGAGCGCAAGACCATCATCAGTCCTCTCAGTCAGATTGAGTTGAGTGAATAAGACCGTCAGTGTGCCTTAGAAACGCCGGTTCGAGCTATAAGTTGCCGTCAGACGAGCGGCCCGCGGGGGTAACGCTTGAGCTTCTCGACCAGCTCCGCGCCGGGAATCGGGCGGTCGAACAGGTAGCCCTGGCCGACGTCGCAGCGGTGACGGCGCAGAAAGGCCAGTTGCTGGGCAGTTTCGATGCCTTCGGCCACGACCTTGAGTTTCAGGTTGTGGGCCATGGCGATCACGGCGGAGGTGATTTCCATGTCGTCCTGGTTGTCCGGGATCTCATGGATGAAGCTACGATCGATCTTGATGATGTCGATCGGGAATTTTTTCAGGTAACTCAGGGATGAATAACCGGTGCCGAAGTCGTCCATGGCCAGGGTCAGGCCCAGTCGCTTTAGCTGATCGAGCTGCAAGTGGGTGTCTTCGGTGGCTTCCAGCAGCAAGCCTTCGGTCAGCTCCAATTCCAGCAGGCGGGCTGGCAGTTGCTCTTCCTTGAGGATGCTGGCGATGGAAGCGACCAGGTCCGGGTCGGAGAACTGCTTGGGCGACAGGTTGATGGCCACTTGCAGGTTGCCCAGGCCGGCGGCGGTCAATTGCTTGCTCATGCGGCAGGCCTGACGGGCGATCCATTTACCGATGGGAATAATCAGGCCGGTTTCTTCGGCCACGCTGATGAACTGATCCGGGCGGATCATGCCCTTCTCCGGATGGTTCCAGCGCAACAGCGCTTCCATGCCCAGCAGGCGGCCGCTGCGCAGGCACAGCTTGGGCTGGTAGAACACGTCCAGTTCGTTCTGAGTCAGGGCGCGGCGCAGGTTGTTTTCCACAAACAGCTTGTAGCTGGCCTCGGCATTCAGCGCCTCGGTGAAGACCTGGACCTGATGCTTGCCATTGGCCTTGGCCTTGTGCAGGGCAAGCCCGGCGTTGCGCATCAGCGTCTGAGGATCACGGCCGTGCAGCGGCGCGCAGGCCAGGCCCACGGAGCCTGTCACGCTGATCAACTGGTTATCGACGAACATCGGTTTGTCGAGCGTCATCAGCAACTGGCTGGCGACCTGTTGCCCGGTCTCCAGGTCGGTGTCATCGAGCAACACGGCGAATTCATTACTGGCGAACCGTGCGAGGCTGCCGCTTGGGCTCAGGCTGTTGCGCAAGCGTCGGGCCAGGCTGATCAGCAGCTTGTCACCGGTCTGGTGGCCGAGGCTGTCGTTGATGCGCTTGAAGTTGTCGATGTCCACCAGCAGCAGGCTGATGGGCGAATTGCTGTCCCGGGCGAAGCGTTCATCGAGGTTGCGGATGAACGCTGGGCGGTTGCCCAGGTTGGTCAGGTTGTCGGTGTAGGCCAGGCGCTCGATGCGCTGCTGGGCCAGTTTGGTCTGGGTGATGTCTTCGTAGATGCCGATGTAATGGGTCAGTTCGCGGTTATCGCCGTAGACCTTGGAAATCGACAATTGGCCCCAGTAAGGTTCCAGGTTCTTGCGTCGGCTTTTGAACTCCCCCTGCCAGCTATTGCTCTGGGCCAGGGCCGACGGTGCGTCGAACAGCAGCTCGCTGAGGTTCTCCAGGGCTGGCAGCTCCGACAGACGCTGGCCGTGGACTTCTTCGGTGGAGTATTGGGTGATGGCGGTGAAGCTCGGGTTGACGTACTCCACCACGCCGTCGCAATTGACCAGCAGGAATGCGTTGGCACTCTGCTCCACGGCGCGCTGGAACAAGTGCAGGGCGCTGGTCGCGGTTCGTCGGTTGTGGTTGTTGATTACCTGGGCGAACTGGTCGGCCAGTTCACCGGCAAAGGCGATTTCGTCCGATTGCCAGGCGCGGGTGACGCCCACCTGTTCCAGGCACAATACGCCGACCACCTGGCCGTCGATACGAATGCTGGCGTCGAGAATGGCGTTGACGTCGCGGGCGCGCAGGTTCTCGGCCAGTTCCCGGGTGCGTGGGTCGCGCATCGCATTGTGGGCGTCGATGGCGCGACAGGTCTGCAGCGCCTCCATGTAATCGGGATACTGGGTGACGTCGATCACGTCCGGCAGGAAGTATTCCTGGGAGCCGCGGCTGAAGGCCGAAATCGGCACCAGCTTGCCGTCTACCAAGTCCCAGATGCTGGCACAGTCGATCTGGTAGATATCACAGGCGCTGCGAGTAATGAGTTCGGCGGCTTCGTGCAGCGAATTGTTAGCGCTGTAGCGCTGACGGGTCAGCAGCAGGATCAGGTCTTGTTGGGCGCGCACCCGGTCCAGATGCTGGAGCTGCTCTTGCTGGGCTCGCTGGTTCAATTCCAGGGCGATCTGCAGGCGCGAGTTCTGGGTTTCCAGGTCCAGGGACGGCATCGACGGTCCGCTTTGCAGCAAGCCGTCCACCACCAGCAGGTAACCGCGCAACAGATGGCGGGTGTGCTGCTTGTAGGCTTCACCCGTTTCCAGCAGGTTCATGGGGCCCTTGGTGGTATGAAGCGTATAGCGGATCTGGTAATGCGAGGACTGGGCCAGTTGTTGCTGGATCGCGTCGTGCAGTTGATAGCGCGCTTCGGGCTCCATCAGGCTGGCATAGGGGGCGCTGACCAGCGAGCACAGCTCTACTGCCGGCAGGCCGAAGTAACGTTCGCAGTTGGGGTCGAGGAACAATAGCGCCCAGCTTGCTTCATTCAGCCGTTCGAAACGCAGCATGCCGAGCCGCGAGGGCACCGGTAACTGCGTCACTACCTCGGCCGCCATACGGCTGGCGGCATCGGGTTGGCTTTTCATGAGGAAACTCGCTTCGAAAATGCTGATCGCGCCGGGCTGACGCCCTTGTTATTACGGACTGCGGCAAGGTTGCATCATTGCGGCACTGGCTGACAAGAGAGATGAAGGCCAAGTGCTATAAACCTTATATCGGCCGACAGGGGGATTTCTGCAGTTGCCAGCCGATCAGAGGGCATGGGGGGTTATACCACCCGTCAGCGCAATGGGATATCGACCGTTTGCAATGGGTGGCCGTCGCGGTCGTGGAAGATGACTTGAACGCTCTGCGCCGCGACATGCAGGCGAGCGAAGTTGTCCTGGCTGACCACCGGGCTGGTGAGCGCATAGTGATATTCACCGTGCTCAGTCCGGGCCAGGGGTAGGTCAAAAATAAAATCCGAGGCTTTTGCAAACGGCAGCAATTTGCTGTTGTAAAACGGCGAGGAAACGACGGTGTTGACCTCGAAATCAGGATCCTGGCTGTGGTACAGGCGACTGGTCATGGAGCCATGGACGTCGCCGGATACGAAAATCACGTTTTTGATCCCCTGGTTGCGAATGGTTTCCAGCAGGCGAAGACGTTGTTTCGCGAAGGCCTGCCAGGCGTCCCCGTCATTGCGTTTGCTGTCAGGGAAGAACATGACGCTGGTCACGACGAATTTGACCCGGGCGGGGCTGTGGATAAGCCATTTGAGCAGGGTCTGTTCCTGTTCATCGTCCAGGATGCGTCGATCATCCGCCGCCAGGTTGCGTTGCGTCCGGCTGTCGGTGACGAACCATTCAATATCGCCGTGGGTAACGAGATACCAGTAGCGTTTCAATGATTTATTGAATGTACCCGCGCTTGAAAGTTCATGGGCGGGACTATGGCTGGCCTGGTAAAGCGAATAAGCACTCATGGCATTCGCATACAACACTTCGTCATTGCCGGTTTTATTGGCTGGCCAGTTGTCTTCGATTTCATGGTCGTCGAGGATCATGTAAGTCGGTACCGAGGACATTAACTTTCTGATGTGCGGCTGGGTAAAGGCGGTACGGTATTTAAAGAGAATGTTTTTATAGTTTCGGTCCGGAGCAATGACATTCAAATCGTCCAGATAAATCTGGTCGCCGGTCATCAAGACAGCATTGATCGGCGGGTCGGCCTGCTCCACGACACGGTTGATACCGGCAAAAGTGCGGTCTCCCAGTCCGGGAAGCAGCGGGACGCCGCGAGTGATTCGCAAGTAACGGCAAGAGCCCACGATATAAGCGCGTGGCGTACTGGTTTCACGGGGCTGCGTGCGTAGATGGTAGGTTTTCCTGGGCCATTGCAGCGGCAGTTCCTGAACCGTTTCCACGGTATGGGTTGGGCTTAAGGGGCTGAGCCAGCCTGCCTGGTATTCATAGGTGGTGTCGGGTTGAAGGCCTTGCAAGACGATGACATCGGTCATGTCGCGGTAGGCCTTGAGTTGCACGAAGTGCCCTTTCGACCAGGCAGTATCACCCTGGCGTCTATAACGAATGCCGGCGAATGCCAGATTGTTGTCATGGTCGCCGCGCAGGAATATCCGTGCGTGATCAGTTGTTGTGTGGCCGACAATAGGGCCGACGGTAGGTGTGAACATATTCGAATCCATTCGAAGTTTTTATTGGGTGCAAGTATCAAGTTGCCTCGGCGGTTTGATGCTAAAGCCCGGTGAGCCATAAATATTGATAGGGAAGTGGGCGCAAGTTGTGGGTAATGGCTAATAGAAGGCGTAGTCATTTAAAACTTGTGTGGTAGGAAAATTGCCGCGTTGTTCCGCTATCGCGAGCAAGCTAGCTCCCACAATGGATTTGCGGTGCTGCACATCGTACTTGCAATAAATGAGGCCCCTGTGGGAGCGAGCTTGCTCGCGATGAGGCCGGCATACCCACACCTCCATGATGTTCGACTTGAATTTCAGGCAAAAAAAGCCCCGCCAAACGGGCGGGGTTGAGGTACGAGCGTGGCGCTCGGAAAACGGTGGTCCGAATGGCCCTCCGCAAGGGAGGGCCGCCCGGTGTTACAGCAGGATGGTGCGGATGTCGCCCAACAGGTCGCTCAGACGCTTGGTGAAGCGTGCAGCGGCGGCGCCGTTGATCACACGGTGATCGTAGGACAGCGACAACGGCAACATCAGCTTCGGCTGGAAAGCTTTACCGTCCCAGACCGGCTGGATGGTGGCCTTGGAGACACCCAGGATCGCCACTTCCGGCGCGTTGACGATCGGCGTGAAGCCGGTGCCGCCAATGTGACCGAGGCTGGAGATGGTGAAGCAGGCGCCCTGCATGTCGTCGGCGGTGAGCTTCTTGTTCCGGGCCTTTTCAGCCAGGGCAGCGGCTTCGCCAGCCAGTTGCAGCAGGCTCTTCTGGTCGACGTTGCGGATGACCGGTACCAGCAGGCCTTCCGGGGTGTCGACGGCAAAGCCGATGTGTACGTATTTCTTGCGGATCACAGCCTTGCCACTTGGGGCCAGGGAGGCGTTGAAGTCCGGCAGTTCCTTGAGCAGATGTGCGCACGCCTTGAGCAGCAGCGGCAGTACGGTCAGCTTCACGCCGGCCTTTTCCGCCACGGCTTTCTGTGCCACGCGGAAAGCTTCCAGCTCGGTGATGTCGGCCTGGTCGAACTGAGTCACATGCGGAATGTTCAGCCAGCTGCGATGCAGGCTCGACGCGCCGATTTGCATCAGGCGAGTCATGGCCACTTCTTCGGTTTCGCCGAAGCGGCTGAAATCCACCGCCGGGATCGGCGGGATACCTGCGCCGCCGGTGGCGCCTTCGGCCGGTGCGTTCTTGGCCTTCTGCATCATGGCCTTGACGTAAGCCTGCACGTCTTCTTTCAACACGCGGCCGTGTGGGCCGCTCGGGCCGACGGCAGACAGCTCGACGCCGAATTCACGGGCCAGCTGACGTACCGCAGGACCGGCGTGCACCTTGGCACCACTTGGCGCAGGCGCGGCGGCAGGGGCTGGAGCCGCCTCAGCCTTGGCAGCAGGCGCGGCAGCGGCCGGTGCCGGAGCAGCTTCGGTCTTGGCAGCCGGTGCATCGGCCTGGACTGGTGCGACAGGTGCGGCAGCACCGGCCACTTTCAGCTTCAGGATCAGATCACCGGTGCCCACTTCGTCTTCCAGCTTGATCTCGACGCTTTCCACCACACCGGCGGCTGGCGACGGGATTTCCATGCTGGCCTTGTCGGATTCCAGGGTGATCAGCGACTGGTCGGCTTCGACGGTATCGCCGACCTTGACCAGTACTTCGATGATCTTGGCCTTGCCCGCCGAGCCGATGTCCGGAACATGAATGTCCTGGACCGTGGCAGCGGCAGGCGCAGCGGCCGGGGCGGGAGCTGCCGCGGCAGCCGGTGCAGCAGCGGCAGGCTTTTCAGCCGCCGCCGGGGCGGCAGCAGGAGCCGTCGCTTCAGGCGCCGCAGCGGCGCCCTCGACTTCCAGCTCCAGCAGTTCGTCGCCTTCTTTCAGGCGGTCGCCCAGCTTCACTTTCAGGCTCTTGATGATACCGGCCTTCGGCGCAGGCACTTCCATGCTGGCCTTGTCCGATTCAAGCGTCAGGATGCTCTGGTCGGCTTCGATACGGTCGCCGACCTTCACAAACAGTTCAATTACTTCACCTTCACCGCTGCCGATGTCAGGTACGCGAATGAGTTCGCTCACGAAAATTCTCCTCAGCAGTCCAGTGGGTTGCGTTTTTCTGGATCGATGCCGAACTTGACGATGGCCTCGGCCACCACCTTGGGTTCGATATCGCCACGGTCAGCCAAGGCTTCCAGGGCTGCCAACACAACGAACTTACGGTCGACTTCGAAGAAGTGACGCAGCTTCTTGCGGCTGTCGCTACGGCCGAAGCCGTCGGTGCCCAGCACTTTGAATTCCTTGGAAGGAACCCACTGGCGGATCTGCTCGGCGAACAGCTTCATGTAGTCGGTAGAGGCGATGACCGGACCTTTACGGCCGTTCAGGCATTCTTCGACGTAGCTCAGCTTAGGCTTCTGGCCAGGGTGCAGGCGGTTGCTGCGCTCTACGGCCAGACCGTCGCGACGCAGTTCGTTGAAGCTGGTAACGCTCCACACGTCGGCGCCGACGTTGAACTCTTCACGCAGGATCTTCGCTGCTTCACGCACTTCGCGCAGGATGGTGCCGGAGCCCATCAGTTGGACGTGGTGCGCCGCTTCGCGGGTGTCTTCCTCGAGCAGGTACATGCCCTTGACGATGCCCGCCTCGACGCCGGCCGGCATGGCTGGCTGCTGGTAGGACTCGTTCATCACGGTGATGTAGTAGAAGACGTCCTGTTGCTCTTCGGTCATCTTCTTCATGCCGTCCTGGATGATCACCGCCAGCTCATAGCCATAGGTTGGATCATAGGTGCGGCAGTTCGGGATGGTCCCGGCCAGCATGTGGCTGTGGCCATCTTCGTGTTGCAGGCCTTCGCCGTTCAGCGTGGTCCGGCCGGCGGTACCGCCGATCAGGAAGCCACGGGTACGGCTGTCGCCGGCGGCCCAGGCCAGGTCACCGATACGCTGGAAGCCGAACATCGAGTAGAAGATGTAGAACGGCAGCATCGGCTGGTTGTGGCTGGAGTACGAAGTGCCGGCGGCAATGAAGGAGCTCATGGCGCCCGCTTCGTTGATGCCTTCTTCGAGGATCTGGCCCTTCTTGTCTTCGCGGTAGAACATCACCTGGTCTTTATCGACTGGCTCGTAGAGCTGGCCGACGGAGGAGTAGATGCCCAACTGGCGGAACATGCCTTCCATACCGAAGGTACGGGCTTCGTCCGGGATGATCGGGACGATGCGCTGGCCGATTTCCTTGTCCTTGACCAGTTGCGCGAGGATCCGCACGAAGGCCATGGTGGTGGAGATTTCACGGTCGCCCGAGCCGTCCAGGATCGCCTTGAGGGTTTCCAGGGGTGGGGTCGGGACGCTGAAGCTCTTGGCGCGGCGCTGTGGTACGAAACCGCCCAGCGCGGCACGGCGCTCGGCCAGGTAACGGGCTTCGGCGCTGCCTTCTTCGGGTTTGAAGAACGGCAGGTTTTCCAGCTCGCTGTCCTTGACCGGGATGTCGAAGCGGTCACGGAACAACTTCAGGCTGTCGACATCGACCTTCTTGGTGTTGTGCGCGGTGTTCTTCGCTTCGCCGGCACCGGTGCCATAACCCTTGATGGTCTTGGCCAGGATGACGGTTGGTTGTTCTTTGTGGTTGACCGCTTCGTGGTACGCCGCATAGACCTTGTACGGGTCGTGGCCGCCACGGTTGAGTTTCCAGATCTCGTCATCGGACAAGTCTGCAACCATTGCCTTGAGTTCAGGCGTGTTGAAGAAGTGCTCACGGACGAACGCGCCGTCCTTGGCCTTGTAGTTCTGGTATTCGCCGTCGATGACTTCGTCCATGCGGCGTTGCAGGATGCCGTCGACGTCCTTGGCCAGCAGCGGGTCCCAGAAACGGCCCCAGATGACTTTGTTGACGTTCCACTGAGCGCCACGGAACACGCCTTCGAGTTCCTGGATGATCTTGCCGTTGCCGCGAACCGGGCCGTCGAGGCGCTGCAGGTTGCAGTTGATGACGAAGATCAGGTTGTCCAGTTTCTCGCGGCCAGCCAGGGAGATCGCGCCCAGGGATTCCGGCTCGTCGCACTCGCCGTCGCCCATGAAGCACCAGACTTTCTGCTTGCCTGGCTGGATGAAACCACGAGCTTCCAGGTACTTCATGAAGCGTGCCTGGTAAATCGCCTGGATCGGGCCCAGACCCATGGAAACGGTGGGGAACTGCCAGAAATCAGGCATCAGCCAAGGGTGTGGATACGAAGACAGGCCGTTGCCGTCCACTTCCTGACGGAAGTTGTTCATCTGGTCTTCGCTGATGCGGCCTTCCATGAACGCACGGGCGTAGACGCCTGGCGATGCGTGCCCTTGGAAGTAGATCAGGTCGCCGCCGTGTTCGTCGGTCGGGGCCTGGAAGAAGTAGTTGAAGCCGATGTCATACAGCGTCGCGCTGGAGGCGAAGCTGGAGATGTGACCGCCCAGGTCAGAATCTTTCAGGTTGGTACGCATGACCATGGCCAACGCGTTCCAACGTACCAGCGAGCGAATGCGGCGTTCCATGAACAGGTCGCCAGGCATGCGTGCTTCGTGGGTTACGGGGATCGTGTTGCGGTATGGCGTGGTGATGGCGTAAGGCAGTTGCGAACCGCTGCGGGTTGCGAGTTCGCCCATACGGGTCATCAGATAATGAGCACGGTCTTCGCCTTCTTTGTCGAGAACCGATTCCAGGGCGTCCAGCCATTCCTGGGTTTCGACGGGATCGAGGTCTTGCATGGCTTGCTCCAGGGCGGAAAGGCTACCAGAATCGGTTGCCTGAGTTTGCGACTGGCCTTGTGGGCAGACGATTATAAATTCTTGGATTGCCGAAGGTTGGCTCGGCGGCGTGTAGTTTTACTACAAATCGTCGGCCGTTTCAGCCTTTCGAATGTATAGACGAGTAGTAAAACTACACATGAGCGGCTCGTGGCCCCTCGTTTCGTTGTGAGAATAATCGTTACTGTTGGTCTTTAGCCAACACGAACAGGTAAAAACTTGATGCCGGCTGCCAATAAAATCAGATTTTCAGCTATTTATCATCTTTGTTCGACAGTCAATCAGGTAGTGTCTTTTGAAAAAACACTACATCCAGTCTTCCCCGCGCCGATCAAGGATAGACCATGAGCCTGCCCACGCTTGCCGAAGTACCGGCCATTCTCCAGTCATTGGTCAGTCGTGCCGAGCAGTCGTTCCGTGCGGCGGTCGCCTTGTTCAACGACGACCACGGGTTATCTGCCTGGACGCCCGAGCGTTGGGACGCGTTCAAGCGTGTTGCCGCTGCCAGTGATTTTGTCATCGAGCAGAGTCTCCGTGACCCTGCGATGCTGTTGGATCTGGTGCGCAGCGGCGAGCTGGATCGCAGCCTCAGCCCCGGTGAAATGTGCGCACAGATCGGCGCCGCAGTGCGGGCCGCCGAGACCGAGGATGAGTTGGGGCGCGTCCTGCGCCGCCAACGCACCCGTCAGCAGGTGCGGATCATCTGGCGTGACCTGACCCGCCAGGCCGATCTGGTCCAGACCTGCCGCGACCTTTCGGATATGGCCGACACTTGCATCGACCAGGCTTATCAATGGCTGTACCAGCGCCTCAGCCAGCAATTCGGCACGCCCACTGGCCGGCGTAGCGGTGAGCCGCAGCAGATGGTCATCCTGGGCATGGGCAAGCTCGGTGCGGTGGAGCTGAACCTTTCGTCGGACATCGACCTGATTTTCGCCTACCCCGAGGGTGGCGAAACCGTCGGTGCGAAGCGTCCGCTGGATAACCAGGAGTTTTTCATTCGCGTTGGCCAGCGCCTGATCAAGGCCCTGGACCCGATGACCGTCGACGGTTTCGTATTTCGCGTCGACATGCGCCTGCGCCCCTACGGTTCGGCCGGTGCGCTGGTGCTGAGCTTCAATGCCTTGGAACAGTATTACCAGGACCAGGGCCGCGACTGGGAACGCTACGCGATGATCAAGGCGCGGGTGGTGGCCGGCGATCAGGTGGCGGGTGCGCAGTTGCTCGACATGCTGCGTCCATTCGTTTATCGCCGTTACCTGGATTTTTCCGCCATTGAAGCGTTGCGCACCATGAAGCAGCTGATCCAGCAGGAAGTGCGGCGCAAAGGCATGGCCGACAACATCAAGCTGGGCTCGGGCGGCATTCGCGAGGTGGAGTTCATCGCCCAGGCGTTCCAGTTGATCCATGGCGGTCGCGACTTGAGCTTGCAGCAACGCCCGTTGCTCAAAGTGCTGGGCACCCTGGAAGGCCAGGGCTATCTGCCGGCCAAGGTGGTCGATGAGCTGCGCCAGGGTTACGAATTCCTGCGTTATACCGAACATGCGATCCAGGCCATTGCCGACCGTCAGACCCAGATGTTGCCGGACAACCCGCAGGACCAGGCGCGCATTGCGTTCATGCTGGGCTTTGCCGACTGGGCGGCGTTCCATGAACAATTGATGTACTGGCGCACACGTGTGGCCTGGCATTTCGGCCAGGTCATCGCTGACCCGGATGAAGACGAGGGCAGCGAAAGTGAAGTGGTGGTGGGTGGCGAATGGTTGCCATTGTGGGAAGACAGTCAGGACGAAGGGGCTGCGTGTCGTCAACTGCAAGAGGGTGGGTTTGTCGATGGGCCCAAAGCCCTCAAGGCCCTGGCTGCCCTGCGCGCCAGCCCGCAATTGCGTGCCATGCAGCGCCTGGGGCGTGAGCGTCTGGATGCGTTCATTCCGCGGCTGCTGGCCCAGGCGGTGGAGCATGCCAATCCGGATCTGGTGCTGGAACGGGTGCTGCCGCTGGTGGAAGCCGTGGCCCGCCGTTCGGCCTATCTGGTCCTGCTCACGGAAAACCCCGGTGCCCTGCGGCGTTTGCTGACGCTGTGCGCGGCGAGCCCGTGGATCGCCGAGCAGATCACTCGTTTTCCGTTGCTGCTCGATGAGTTGCTCAATGAGGGCCGCTTGTTCAAGCCGCCGTTGGCGCCGGAACTGGCGGCAGAGTTGCGTGAGCGTCTGACGCGAATTCCCGAGGATGACCTCGAGCAGCAAATGGAGGCGCTGCGGCATTTCAAGTTGGCGCACCGTCTGCGGGTGGCCGCCTCGGAAATCGCCGGTAGCCTGCCATTGATGAAAGTCAGCGATTACCTGACCTGGCTGGCCGAGGCGATCCTTGAGCAGGTACTGGCCCTGGCCTGGCGCCAGACGGTGGCCAAGCATGGCGTGCCGTTGCGCACCAATGGCAGCCTGTGCGATCCGGGCTTCATTATTGTCGGTTATGGGAAAGTCGGCGGCCTGGAATTGGGGCATGGTTCCGACCTGGACCTGGTGTTCATCCACGATGGCGACCCACAGGCGGAAACCGATGGCCCGAAACCTATCGACGGCGCGCAGTTTTTTACTCGGCTCGGCCAGCGGATCATTCACTTGCTGACCGCCCAGACCAACTCCGGGCAGCTGTATGAAGTGGACATGCGCCTGCGACCGTCCGGGGCGTCGGGCTTGTTGGTCAGTTCCCTCGGGGCGTTTGCTCGTTATCAGGAGAACGAAGCCTGGACCTGGGAACACCAAGCGCTGGTGCGGGCCCGAGTGTTGGTGGGCAGCCAGGACGTGGGGCAGGCGTTCGAGAAAGTCCGCGCCCAGGTGTTGGGACGCAAGCGTGATTTGCCGACGCTGCGCCAGGAGGTCAGCGAGATGCGCGCCAAGATGCGCGATAATCTGGGCAGCAAGGCCACCGCCGCCGGGACTGCGGCAAATGCCTTCGAGGCCACGGCACCCTTCGACCTCAAGCAGGATGCCGGAGGTATCGTCGATATTGAATTTATGGTGCAATACGCGGCCCTGGCGTGGTCCGAGGAACACCCGTCACTGCTGCGCTACACCGACAACATCCGCATCCTGGAAGGGTTGCAGGAGGTCGGGCTGATGCCGGTTGAGGACGCCACCCTGTTGCGCGAGGCCTATAAAGCCTACCGCTCCGCCGCTCACCGCCAGGCCTTGCAGAAAGAAGCCGGGGTGATTGCAGGCGACCAGTTCATGGATGAGCGCAGGCAGGTAGTGCGGATCTGGCGAGAGCTGGGCCTGAGCTGAAGGTTTGAATGTGGGGGCGGGCTTGCTCGCTAAGGCGGACTGTCAGGCAACCTTGATGTTGGGTGTGTTGGCCCCTTCGCGAGCAAGCCCGCTCCCACAGTTGTAGATTGAAGGCAGCAGGCAACGACCTAAGCCACAGTGATTCTCGAGGCGGGGAGGCGTAGGCCTCCCCGTATCGTTTTTGGAAACCACATGAATATTCTGATCGTTGGGCCCAGTTGGGTCGGTGACATGGTGATGGCGCAGACACTGTTCCAGTGCCTGAAGCAGCGCCATCCACAGTGCGAAATCGATGTCCTGGCTCCGGAGTGGAGCCGGCCGATTCTCGAGCGTATGCCCGAGGTACGCAAGGCCTTGAGCTTCCCGCTTGGCCATGGCGTATTGGAGCTGGCAACCCGTCGACGCATCGGCAAATCCCTGGCCGGTCAGTACGACCAGGCGATCCTGTTGCCCAACTCCTTGAAGTCGGCGCTGGTGCCGTTCTTCGCCGGCATCCCCAAACGCACCGGCTGGCGTGGCGAGTTTCGCTACGGTCTGCTCAACGATGTGCGTACGCTGGACAAAGACCGCTACCCGCTGATGATCGAGCGCTTCATGGCCCTGGCCTACGAACCGGGTGCCGAGCTACCCAAACCGTACCCGCGCCCCAGCCTTGCGATCGACCCGGTCAGCCGTGAGGCGGCGTTGACCAAGTTCGGCCTGAGCCTGGATCGCCCGGTGCTGGCCCTGTGCCCAGGTGCCGAGTTTGGTGAATCCAAGCGCTGGCCGGCGGAACATTACGCCCAGGTCGCCGAAGCGAAGATTCGCGACGGTTGGCAAGTCTGGCTGTTCGGCTCGAAAAAGGATCACCCGGTGGGCGAAGACATCCGCTCGCGGCTGATTCCAGGCCTTCGGGAAGAGTCAGTGAACCTCAGCGGCGATACGTCCCTGGCCGAGGCCATTGATTTGTTGTCCTGCGCCGATTGCGTGGTGTCCAACGACTCCGGCCTGATGCACGTGGCCGCTGCCCTGAACCGCCCATTGGTGGCGGTCTACGGCTCCACGTCGCCAGGCTTCACGCCACCGCTGGCCGACAAGGTCGAAATCGTGCGCCTGGGCATCGAATGCAGCCCGTGCTTCGACCGCACCTGCCGCTTCGGTCATTACAACTGCCTGCGCCAGCTCATGCCATTGTCGGTGAACGAGGCCTTGGAGCGTTTGCAGGGCACACCCGTGGAGGTTCAGTAACTTGCGGGTATTGCTGATCAAGACCTCTTCGCTGGGGGATGTGATTCACGCGCTGCCGGCACTGACTGACGCGGCGCGGGCGATTCCTGGCATTAAATTCGATTGGGTGGTGGAGGAAGGCTTCGCCGAAATCCCCACCTGGCACCCGGCTGTGGGCAAGGTCATCCCGGTGGCGATTCGTCGCTGGCGCAAGAACCTCTGGCAAACCATCAAGAGCGGCGAGTGGCGCCGCTTCAAGCAGGGCGTGCGGGCCGAAAAGTACGACTTGGTCATCGACGCCCAAGGCCTGCTGAAAAGTGCCTGGCTGACCCGTTACGTCAAGGCGCCGGTCGCGGGCCTGGATCAGCACTCGGCCCGCGAACCCTTGGCCGCGCGTTTTTATTCGCGCCGCCTGGCAGTGGCCCGTGGTCAGCATGCGGTGGAACGCGTGCGGCAACTGTTCGCCTTGGCGCTGGGGTATGACCTGCCCAAGACCCAGGGCAGCTACGGCCTGAACGTCGATCGCCTGGTGGAATTGCCGCGCAGATACCCTTATGTCGTATTCCTGCATGGCACGACGTGGGAATCCAAGCATTGGCCCGAGCTCTACTGGCGTCAGCTCACCGAACGCATGGGGCAGCTCGGCGTGGTGGTGAAGCTGCCGTGGGGCAACCCGTTGGAAAAGGCCCGGGCCGAACGCATCGCCAAGGGCCTGCGCAATGTCGAGGTCTTGCCGAAACTGAACCTGGGCGGCGTCGGCAAGGTACTCGCCGGTGCCCAGGCCTGCGTGGCGGTGGACACCGGTCTCGGTCATCTGGCCGCAGCCCTCGACGTACCGACCATCTCGCTGCTCGGCCCCACCAACCCGAGGCTGACTGGCGCCTATGGCAAGAGCCAGGTTCACCTCGCCAGCGATTTCCCTTGCGCGCCCTGCATGCAGAAACAATGCACCTACCCGCCGACCGCCGAAGATGCCCGTCGGTTTGACCTGAAACGCGAGCAGCCCCTGTGCTTCACGCGTCTGAACCCCGAGCGTGTTGCCAGCCACCTGAGCACGTTATTGGCTGAGGAGCCGCGCTGATGCAATTGGCTTTTGTCCTTTACAAGTACTTCCCCTTCGGAGGCTTGCAGCGTGATTTCATGCGCATCGCCCTGGAATGCCAGCGACGCGGTCACCAGATCCGCGTCTATACGCTGATCTGGGAAGGTGACGTCCCGCCGGGCTTCGAGGTGCTGGTGGCGCCGGTCAAGGCGCTGTTCAACCACCGTCGCAACGAAAAACTCAGCGCGTGGATGGAAGCCGACCTGGCCAAGCGCCCGGTGGACCGTTTGATTGGCTTCAACAAGATGCCCGGCCTGGATGTGTATTACGCCGCCGACGGCTGCTTCGAAGACAAGGCGCAGAACCTGCGTAACTCGCTGTACCGGCGTTGGGGCCGCTACCGGCACTTCGCTGAGTACGAGCGGGCGGTGTTCGCCAAGGATGCCAAGACCGACGTGCTGATGATTTCCGAAGTCCAGCAGCCGCTGTTCATCAAGCACTACGGCACGCCGCTGGAACGCTTTCACCTGCTGCCGCCGGGCATCGCCCAGGACCGGCGCCGCCCCGCCGATGCCGACGAGATCCGCGCCGCGTTCCGTGCCGAATTCGAGCTGGCCGACGATGACCTGTTGTTGGTGCAAATCGGTTCCGGGTTCAAGACCAAGGGCGTGGATCGTAGCCTCAAGGCCCTGGCCGCCTTGCCCACCGAGTTGAGAAAACGCACCCGGCTGTTTGTAATTGGCCAGGACGACCCCAAAGTATTCCAACTGCAGAGCGCCGCGCTGGGGCTCGGTGACAACGTGCGGTTCCTCAAGGGTCGCAGTGATATTCCGCGTTTCCTGCTGGGCGCCGACCTGTTGATCCATCCGGCGTACAACGAGAACACCGGCACCGTACTGCTCGAAGCGCTGGTGGCCGGTTTGCCGGTGCTGGTCAGCGCGGTGTGCGGGTATGCCCATTACATCGCCGAGGCCGACAGCGGCCTGGTGCTCGACGAGCCATTCGAACAGGCCCAGCTCACCGAATACCTGGGCCGTATGTTGAGCGACGCCGACGCACGGGCGACCTGGAGCCGCAACGGTCTGGCCTTCGCCGAGACGGCCGACCTCTACAGCATGCCGCAGCACGCGGCGGACGTGATATTGGCGGAGCACTCGCAATGAAATTGATGCTGGCCGAACCGTTCAAGAGCCTTTGGGCCGGGCGCGATGCGTTCGCCGAAGTCGAGGCGCTCAAGGGCGAGGTCTATCGTGAACTGGAAGCCCGGCGCACCTTGCGCACGGAGGTGGACGGTCGCGGCTTTTTCGTGAAGATTCACCGCGGCATCGGTTGGGGCGAAATTTTCAAGAATCTGTTCACCGCCAAGCTGCCGGTACTCGGTGCGGGCCAGGAATGGAAGGCGATCCAGCGCTTGCAGGAAGTCGGCGTGCCGACCATGACCGCTGTCGCCTATGGCGAGAAGGGCAGCAACCCGGCGGACCAGCATTCGTTCATTGTCACCGAGGAACTGGCGCCGACCGTCAGCCTTGAAGACTTCAGCATCGATTGGCTCAAGCAGCCGCCGCAGCCGGCACTCAAGCATGCGCTGATCGCCGAGGTCGCACGCATGACCGGCATGATGCACCGTGCCGGGGTCAACCATCGTGACTGCTATATCTGCCACTTTTTGCTGCATACCGACAAACCGGTGACTCCGGGGGATTTCAAACTCTCGGTGATCGACCTGCACCGCGCCCAGACCCGTGCGGCCATTACGACCCGTTGGCGCAACAAGGATCTGGCGGCGCTGTATTTCTCGGCGCTGGACATCGGTCTGACCCGCCGCGACAAGCTGCGTTTCCTCAAGGGCTATTTCCAGCAGCCGCTGCGCCGGATCCTCGCCGAAGAGGCTGCGTTGCTGGCCTGGCTCGAAGGCAAGGCCAACAAGCTTTACGCCCGAAAACAGCGGTACGGGGACGCGCTCTGATGTCGGGTTGGAAACTGGAACCGGCCTATGCCGAGCTGGCGCAGGATTTCGGTAGCCTGGAGGCCGTGTTTGCCCTCCAGGGCGAGCGTCTGACGCGCGACCCGCTCTCAGAGGTGATTCGGGTGCAGCGCAACGGCGTGAATTACTACGTCAAGCGCTACGTTGGGGCCGGCAAGGGCTTGCGCCGTTATCTGGGCAAGCCAAGGGTCAAGTCCGAATGGCAGAACCTCAAGCGCTTCGCCAAATGGGGCATCCCCACCGCCGAAATCGTCGCCTGGGGCTTGGAGCGAAACGGTGCAGCCTATGCCCGTGGCGCGATGATCACCCGCGAACTGCCTCATACCGAAGACCTCTCGGCCCTGGCCGATCGTCAAGATTCGCGCCTGGCCGATCGAGCCTGGGTCGACGAGGTGAGTCGGCAATTGGCTGGCTACACGCGGACCATGCACGACCACCGCTTCACCCATAACGATCTGAAGTGGCGCAACCTGCTGATCGATGACCGAGCCAAGCTGTTCCTGATTGACTGCCCAAATGGCGATTTCTGGCGCGGTTTCTGGCTCAAGTACCGCATCACCAAGGACTTGGCGTGCCTGGATAAAGTAGCCAAATACCACTTGTCGGCCACCCAGCGCCTGCGTTTTTACCTGCAATATCGCCAGCGTGAGCGGCTCGATGCGTGCGACAAGAAACGCATCCGTCACGTGGTGAGATTTTTCGAGGGGCGTGAATGACTGATTTCCTGGCCGCTGAAGACCGGGCGTTGCTGCAACGTCATGGCCTGGACAACTTCGAGGCCCTGTGGGCGCGGCAACTGGATGCGGTGGATGAGCCCAATACCTCGGGTGGTGGCTGGAGCAGCGTGTTCCGGCTGGACCTGGAAGGGCAAGGCTATTACCTCAAGCGCCAGAGCAATTACCTGACCCGGACCTTGTCCCACCCGTTTGGCGAGCCGAGTTTTTCCCGGGAGTTTCGTAACATCAGCCGTTATCGGCGGTTGGGCATTCCGGCGCTGCAAGCGGTGTTCTATGGCCAGCGCAAGGTCGACGGCGAGGTGCGGGCGATCCTGCTGACCCGTGCCCTGGACGGCTGGGATGACCTGGACTCGCTGCTACAGCGCTGGCCGACCCTGACGGCGGCGCAACGCGCCACCATCTTGAAAGCCTGCGGCCAGTTGGCGCGGCGCCTGCACGGCATGCATCAGGTTCACGGTTGCTTCTATCCCAAGCACATCTTTCTGCAAACCACTGCCAGCGGCTATCAGGCGCAACTGATCGACCTGGAAAAGACCCGGCCGCTGTTGTTCGGCCAGCGGGATCGGGTCAAGGACCTGGAGCCCTTGCTGCGTCGCGCCTCGATCTGGAATCAGGACGATGTGCGCCAGCTGCTGGCGACCTACTTGGACCAGCCGCTCGACAGTGATCTGGTCGACAGCTGGATGACCCGCCTGAGCGCCCGGCGCAACCATAAGGAAGCCCGTTGATGCACTTGTCCGAATTGAAGAGCGCCGGCCGCAGCCCCGGCCTGCCTCTGAGCCTGGAGCTGGCCGATGCCGCCGGCCCGGCGAAGTTGCAGCTGCTTACGCTGTTGCGGGTGTTGCCGGGGCAGCGTTATGTCGGTGCGGGCGTCTGGCGCGGGCGACCGGTGCTGGCCAAGTTGCTGGTGGGCAGCAAGGCTGCCCGGCATTTTCAACGGGAATTGCAAGGCGTGCGCCTGCTGGCGGAGCAAGGGCTGACAACCCCGTTGTTGTTGGCCGATGGCCTGAAAGAGGGCGAGGGCGGCTGGTTGTTGTTCGAGTTGCTCGAAGGTGCCGAGAGCCTGGGGGATGCCTGGAAACAGGTCGAGCACCTGCCGTTGCTGGCTGATGAACAAACAGCGGTATTGGCCGAAGCTCTGGGGGCCATTGCACAACTGCACGGCAAAGGCCTGTGGCAAGAAGACTTGCACCTGGACAATCTGCTGCGCCACGACGGCAAGCTCTATTTGATCGACGGTGCTGGCATCCGCGCTGAAACCCCAGGGCAACCGTTGTCACGGCACAAAGTCCTGGAGAACCTGGGGGTGTTTTTTGCCCAGCTTCCCAAATCCATCGAGCCGTTCAATGAAGAACTCTTGGTGTATTACCTGCTGGGCAACGCCGAACACGCGCTGCCCATGGAAGCGTTGCAAAAACAGATCGATAAGGTCCACGCCTGGCGCCTGAAGGACTTCCTGGCGAAGGTTGGGCGCGAATGCAGCCTGTTCAGTGTACGGCGCGGGCCTTTCGGCCTACGGGCGATCCGGCGCGATGAAGAAGCGGCCATGATGCCGGTGCTGGAACAGGCTGATGCCTTGCTCGACCAGGGTCACCTGTACAAGACCGGTGGCGCGGCGAGTGTCGGCAAAGTCAATGTGAATGGCCGCACGTTGGTGATCAAACGCTACAACATCAAGAACTTCGCCCATTGGCTCAAGCGCTTCTGGCGTCCGAGCCGCGCCTGGCATTCCTGGCGCGAAGGCCATCGCCTGGCGTTCCTCGGCATCGCCACGCCCAAGCCGCTGGCCTTGCTGGAGAAGCGTTTCCTGTGGCTGCGCCGCGGCGCCTATCTGGTGACCGAGCATCTGTCGGGCCCTGACATCATCGAGCGCTTCGCCCCCTACGTGGAAAGTGGTGATGCGCCAGAGCCTGAATTGCTGGCGCTGGACCGGCTGTTCGCCGACCTGATACGCGAGCGCATCAGCCACGGCGATTTGAAGGGCCACAACCTGTTCTGGCAGCAGGACCGCTGGGCGCTGATCGACCTGGATTCCATGTGCCAACACCGCACCCACGCCAGCTTCGCCCCGGCCTACGCCCGGGATCGCGCACGGTTCATGCGCAATTGGCCGGAGAGTAGTGCGTTGTATCGGGTGATTGATGGGCGGTTGCCCAAGGATGTCGAAAGCGCGCCATGAGATCGTTGCCACGCTCCCGCGAGGGAACGCCGCCAGAGACGCTCCGCGTTCCGCTTTTGGGAGGTGACGCAGAGCGTCACGGGATGCATTCCCACTCGGAGCATGGGAGCGATCAAAATCCTGGGGCCGACTTGCCGTGGTTCCTCAAAACGGTACTCCCCAAGCTTGCCGCGTGTCCCTAGAGGCTTAAGGCCGCTTTTAAGCTATAATCCCGCCCTTTCTGCCCCGCGCCCTGGCGAGCGGCACATCAATTTTTCGCGGCGCTTGTCGCCCGTTTGCAGACATAAGAGGCTAGACCCCTGTGGCATTGACGATTCTTGGCCTGTCCGGCGCCCTTAGCCATGATCCTTCCGCAGCGCTGTACATTGACGGCAAGCTGATCGCGGCGGCTGAGGAAGAGCGCTTTGTACGCGATAAACATGCAAAGAACCGCATGCCCTACGAGTCGGCGAAGTTCTGCCTGGAGCAGGCCGGCATCAAGCCTTCCGATGTTGACGTGGTAGCGATCCCGTTCGCCCCGATCAGCCTGTTCGGCGAAGCCCGTTGGCACTACGCCAAGCGTTACTGGTACGCCCCGGACCGCGCCCTCGATGCGATCCTGATGGGTAACCGTCGCTACAAGCGCTATCGCCGCAAGATCGTCTGGTGCCTGGAGCAACTGGGCTTCGATCCGAAAAAGATCAAGATCGAGCCGGTCGAGCACCACTTGGCCCACGCTTCCAGTGCCTATCACTGCTCGGGCTTCCAGGAGAAAACCGCGATCCTGGGCATCGACGGCAAAGGCGAATACGCCACGACCTTCTTTGGCTACGGTGAAAACGGCAAGATCCACAAGATCAAGGAATTCTTCGATCCAGACTCCCTTGGCGGCCTGTACGGCGCGATCACCGAGTTCCTGGGCTTTGAAATGCTCGACGGTGAGTTCAAGGTCATGGGCATGGCCCCCTACGGCGATGCCAGCAAGTACGACTTCTCGCGTCTGGCTTCGTTCGAAAACGGCGAGCTGGTGATCAACACCGACTACGCCAACGTGATCGGCCTGCGTCGCTATAAAGAGAAGGGCAAGGGTTTCTACTTCTCGCCGAAGCTGATCGAATGGCTCGGCCCGAAACGTGAAGGCGACATCGCCGACGAGCCGTACATCCACTACGCGGCCAGCATGCAGGCGCTGTTCGAGAAGCTCGCGCTGCAAATGATCGACCATTACCTGGGCGACGTACTCAAGGAAACCGGCAAGCTGGCTTTCGCTGGCGGCTGCGCGTTGAACGTCAAGCTTAACCAGAAAATCATCGCCCGCGACGACGTCAAGGAACTGTTCGTGCAACCGGCTTCCGGTGACGCCGGTACCGCAGTGGGTGCGGCAGCTTATGTGTCCCACGCCCGTGGCGTGCCGGTGGAGAAGATGGAGCACGTCTATCTCGGCCCGGCCTACAGCAACGAAGACGTGATCGCCGCCTGCGCTCGTCATCCGAGCAAGCCTGCATGGCGCAAGATCGACAACACCCCTGAGCGCATCGCCAAGATCATGGTCGATGGCAACCCGGTGGCCTGGTTCCAGGGGCGCATGGAGTTTGGCCCGCGTGCCTTGGGCGGTCGCTCGATCATTGGTTGCCCAAGCGCCAGCGGTGTAGCCGATCGCATCAACGAACAGATCAAGTTCCGCGAGCGCTGGAGGCCTTTCTGCCCGTCGATGCTGGACACCGTCGCACCTCAGATGATCAAGGTCGATCACCCGGCGCCGTTCATGACCTTCACCTTTGAAGTGGCTGAAGAGTGGAAGACCCGTGTGCCGGAAGTCGTCCATGAGGACGGCACGTCCCGGGCCCAGGTGCTCAAGCGCGAATACAACCCGCGCTACTACGACATGATGAAGGCGCTGGAAGTCCTGACCGGCAACGGCGTATCCCTGAACACCTCGCTCAATCGTCGTGGCGAACCGATGATCTGCTCGCCGACCGACGCGTTGAACATGTTTTTTGGCTCCGACCTGCAGTACTTGATCATGGAAGATATCCTGGTGGTCAAAGACGGCGTGGATGCTTATGACACGTTCGGCTGAGCGACATGTGCTGCAGTTCTGTCACGGTTATGACGGGCCGTTCCTGGACTGCGCCCGTCAGTACGCCAGCCTGTTCGCTGGCACTGGCTATCGTGTCACCACAGTGTTTCTGACCGGGGTGGCGGATGCGCAAGTCGCCGCTGGTTGTGCCTCGGACGAGGTGCTGTTCATGGAATACAGCTCCAGCGCCATTCGCGGCCTGAAGCTGGGCGCCATCAGCGATCTGCGCAAGATCGCTGCTTCGCGCAATTTCAGTTTTTGCATTGCCCATCGCTTCAAGCCGATCTACATCGCTCTGCTCGGCACGGGTTTGCCGGTGATTGGTGTGCATCATGCCTTTGGTGACTACCAACGGCGCCCTCGTCGGATGTTCGCCCAGTTCTTTCACAAGCGCCTGAGCTTGCTCGGGGTTTCCGATGCGGTGCGTGACGATATGCGCCGCTGCCTGCCGAAATGGCCGGCCACCCGGATCCAGACCCTCTACAACCGCATCGACCTCGATGCCGTGCAGGCCAGCCAGGTCTCCCGCGAGGAGGCACGGCAGACCTTGGGGCTGGACATGGACGCCTGGATCGTCGGCAACGTCGGCCGCCTGCATCCTGACAAGGACCAGGCCACGCTGTTGCGCGCCTTTGCTGCGGCGCTGGCGTACCTGCCGGCGAACAGCCAGCTGGCGATTCTCGGCAAGGGCCGTCTGGAGCAGGATCTCAGGGAGTTGGCGCTGGAGTTGGGCATTGCCGACCGCGTGCTGCTCCTTGGCCAAGTACCCGAGGCGCGCCGCTATTTCCGTGCCTTTGATGTATTTGCCTTGAGTTCCGATCATGAACCGTTCGGCATGGTGCTGCTCGAAGCCATGGCCGCTGGCGTGCCCCTGTTGGCGACGGCCTGTGGCGGGGCGAAGGAAGTGGTCGAAGGCGTGGGCATCCTGTTTCCAATGGGCGACGCCGACCACATGGCCCAGGCACTGCAACACCTGGCGGTGATGGATGATTTGCAGCGTCGCCAATGCGCCGAGCTGATGCTCGATCGCTTGCGCGAGCGCTTCTCGGATCGCGCCGTGCGCGAGGCATTCTGGCGTTTGCCTCAAGTTACCGAACTGGCGCCGAGGGGCTGATGCTCAACCGATTCCAAGGCTGGCGCGAGCGCGGCTGGACAGCCGTAGACGCATCGATTTATGCCCAGGCCTGGCAGCGTTTTGGCGGCAGCGTGGCCACCCACCCCCTGGTGGTCGAGCGTCTGGCGGCCCTGGCTGGGATTCCCGTGCGTTATCTGGCATTCGAGCAGGGCGGCGAACTCAAGGCGGCGATTCCAACCTGGGGGCGCGACCTGGCGCTGTCCAAGGATGTGCTCAAACGCAGCGGTAAAAAAGGCTTGTTCGACCTGGGCAATGCCGAACTGATTCTGCCGGCGGCACCTGATGCACTGGCGCCGTTGCGCCATCGAGGCCGTTACCTGTCGGCCCTCAACGAGGGGCGCTTCAGTGGCTTGAAACTGCAGCAGGAACAGTTGGCCATGGCCCGCACGCCGGAGGAGCTGTCCAAGAAGTTTCGCTACAACCAGCGCCGTGAGCTGCGCTTGCTGGAAGAAGCGGGCGGGGTGGTGCGGCCGGTCAGCGAGTTTTCCAGCGCAGAACTGGCGTCGATCTACTGCGACCTGTTCCTGCGTCGCTGGGGCTTTGCGGCCACCGGTGCCGAACGCATGGGCGAGGTGATCGAGCTGCTGCGCGAATGGCTGATCGGCTCGGTGATCTTTCTCAACGATGCACCGATTGCCATTCAACTGGTGTATCGCGTCGAAGCGCCGCAGTGGATCAGTGTCGAGTACATCAACGGTGGCGTCGACCCGCAGACCCGCGAATTCAGCCCTGGCAGCGTGTTGAGCTTCCTCAACACCCAAAGCGCGTGGGAACACGCCCGTGCCGCCGGCAAGCCGTTGCGCTTTTCATTCGGCCGGGCGGACCGGGAGTACAAGGACCGTTGGTGCAACCCCGTGCCGGTGTTTACCGTATGACCCCCCCCTGAGCCGCAAGCAACAGTTACTCAAGCGCCATCGTCGCAATAAGCGCGTGGGGTTGTTGCTCGCCCTCATCGTGCTGGTCTTGCTGGGTGTCGCGCTGGCCTGGTGGCTGCCGCTGGTGCTCGCGGTGCTCGGCTGGATCGCCCACGAGGCGTGGTTCGCCGATCATCTGTTCTATTCGCCCAAGGACGATTACCAGTACAGCTTCCCGCCCTTCACCCAGCAACCCAAGGTGCATTTGAACGCCGGACGGCTACGATTGGACGAGGGTGTGATCCTGGACGATGGCGCGACGCTGGTCCTCGCGCTGCGGGTCAAGAGTACCTGGCTGGGTCGCTTCCTCGACCCGGTCGTCGAGTTGTCGGGCGGTGAACATCCGGATCGACAAACCTTCGAACGTGGGGTCAACGGCCTGCGTTATCTCAACCTCAGCGAGCAGGGAGACGTGCTGTCCCGAGGCGATCTGCGTCTGCGCGGGCGCTTCTGTCGCTTGCTGGGCGAGCCGAAGCTCTGGTCTTTCGCCCCTGCGGATGTGCAGCGTCAGCGGACGATGGTCATCGCCCCCCACGCCGACGATGCGGAGCTGGCCGCCTATGGGTTGTACAGCCAGGCTGATGAAACCTGGATCGTGACCCTGACCGCGGGTGAAATCGAAGCCGAACATTATCAGCAGATGGGCCTGGACCGCGTCGAAGCCGCGCGGCTCAAGGGCCGTTTGCGCGCCTGGGACAGCATTGCCGTGCCCCGTTGGGCCGGGGTGCCCGAATCCCGTTGTGTGCAGCTTGGGTACTTCTGCCTGCAACTGGCGGCCATGCAAGCGGCACCAAGCCAGCCCCAAGGCTCTCGCGAGGCGGACCTGAGCGATACCCGGCTGTTTCGCCAGTTGAACCCGTTTGTGCTGCCAGGCGATGCCGACGGCGCACCGACCTGGAACAACCTGCTGGCAGACCTGCGCGAACTGTTGCTCAAGGCGCGTCCCGAGGTGCTAGTGCTGCCGCACCCGACGCTCGACCCGCACCCCGATCACCTCTGCGCGCATCACGCTGTCATGCAAGCCCTCGAAGGCCTGGAATGGCAGCCCGGCATACTGCTCGGTTACGCCAATCACCTGCACGACAATGACCGCTGGCCCATGGGCGATGCGGGCACGGGCATTGCGTTGCCGCCGTTCTTCGACCCGGCCCGGCCGATGCATCCCGTCAGCCTGCCACTGACATTGGCAGCCCAGCGCGACAAGGCCATGGCGTTGGGCATGATGCACGATCTGCAGCCGCAAGCGCCGTTCAAGCGGCGCCTTCGCCGCAGGATCCAGCGCCTGCTGGCCGGGCGCACCGGTTCCGCGTATGGCGAGAACGAGTTTTTTCGTAAGGCTGTGCGGCGCCATGAACTGTTCTGGTGGCTGTAAGGGCCCAAGGCGGGGCCTTTTTGCGCTGCAGCACAAAAAGGCCTCCGGTTATTTATCAAGTGGTTCGGTGCTGCAAGGAAGACGATGAAAGTTCTATTTCTGGTGCAGAAAGAACAGCGGGCCATCCTGGATCGGCTCTACGAAGGTGTGGCCGCTCATTGCGAGTGCGACCTGCGTTGGCTCGACAGCCAGGAGCAACGCAACCTGCGGGGATATTTCCGCCGCCATGTGGACGTATCGCGTTATGACCGGATCGTGTTTTTCCTGCGCTTCAAGCAGGAGATCCGTCAGGTCGGCTTCATCCGCACGATCCCCAACCTGGTGATCCTCGAGCACGACGCCTACCAGAATTACATCCCCTGCAAATACACCGGCAAGTTCAGTGCGCATTATCGTCGTCTGCCGTGGGTACGGGTGATCAGTTCCGGCTTCATGGTGACCGAACGTCTGCGCAGTGAAGGTTTCGATGCGGTTTTCGTACCCAAGGGCTACGACCAGTCGCTATTGCAGGATCGGGGTCGTGAACGGGATATCGAGTTGGCCTTCGTCGGCAGCACCAACAGCGTCGCTTACAGCGGCCGCAAGGCACTGCTGGATGAACTGGGTCGTGTTGAACCGCTGGTAGTGACCCGAACCAAGTCCGGTGAGGAATATTGCGAAACCCTCAACCGTATTCGGTTTTTCGTCAGCGCCGACGTAGGCATGGGCGAATTCATGATCAAGAATTTCGAAGCCATGGCCTGCGGCTGCGTATTGCTGGCGTTCGATCAAGGGGCCGAGGAGGCTCGTGCCCTGGGTCTGCAGGACATGCATAACGTGGTGTTGTACCGCGACATCCCGCAGTTGCAGGAAAAGCTTTCCCGCCTGCGTGCCGACCCCGAGCTGGCGCGCAATGTGGCGCGCAACGGTCAGGAGCTGGCACTGGAGCAGTTCACTTTCGCGCGCATCGGGCAGAAAATCGTTGAGGCGTTGGGAGCACCTCTGCGTCCGCGTGCGCCGTTGAGTCTGCTGGAAAAGTTGCGCCAGAAGCTGGGTGTTTGATCAGGAGCCGTTTGGTCAATTGATGTTCAGGCACCGTTTGGCTCAATGGTATTTCTGATCAGCCTTTTGGTAACAGGAGCATTACCCCGTTAATAGTCAATTGCGATCGGCTCATACCCACGCCGGCTTCGCTCGTGAAGAAGCCTTGACGCTTTTTGTTATGTGCAGCTGACTTGACGGTGGTGATATTGGAAGGGATGCTGCTTCGATGTGAGAACGTGCCCGTTGAGTGTCAGCACTTGGCGGGCGGCAGGCGCTGCGAGCAAATCAAATTGTCCCTGGTTCTCTGTTCGGCGCCTGCGTTGGCTGGCTTATCAACTGCTCAATGCTTCGACGCACGAGTCTTGTTTCGCGATAAAAGGTTTGCTGCTCGATGAGCATTATTAATGTCATGTGGGCGGGCGGTTTACCGTTCGCTTCGGTACACAAGGTCCATCATCAGATACTTTCGCAGGCCGAGCCTGCAACGCCCGTCAAGACATGGCTCTTGCAGGGCTCCAAGTCCGTCTGCCAGGTCGATGTGGGGTCAGTGCTGGAGTGGAATCTAACCTCCGCCCGGCTCAAGGGCCGACATCTCTGGCGCCTGTTCAAACCCTGGATGCGTAGCCGTTTCCGTCAGGCTTTGCTCGATAGCGATGCCCGTGTGGTGCTGCTCGATGGCCTTGGTGTCGCTCGCCTCCTGTTGCCGGTTCTCGAGGGTATGCCGCAGATACGCGTGGTCGTGATTTTCCATGGCGTGACGCGGCTCAATGCCGCAGGCCGTGAACTGCTGCGTGGGTTCCCAGCCTCGCGTCTGAGAATAGTGGCGGTCTCCGAGACCCTGGCAAAGTCGCTCCAGGACAAACTGGACCTTCAGGTCACTGTCCTGCGCAGCGCATTCGATCCAGGTGTTTTTCAGTCTTTACTCATGTCTCGCGAAGAAGCGCGCACCCGACTGGGTTTGCCTCCGACGGGCACGCGGATATTTGGCGCCGTAGGACGATTGGTGGACAACAAGGGGTTCGCCTGCCTGTTGGAAGCGTTTGCGCGAGCGGCAGCCAGCCAGCCCGACTGGCGCTTGGTGATCGTCGGCGAAGGGCCTGCGCGTGAGGCCTTGCAGGCGCGAATTGCCCAGCCGGATCTGATCGACAAGGTGTTGCTGACAGGGCATCTGGAGGATGTCGCGAAGCTTTACAGGGCATTCGACTGGGTGTTGATTCCGTCCCTCGACGAGGGGCTTGGCCTGATCCTCCAGGAGGCGGTCCTGGCTGGTATCCCGGTGCTGGCCAGCGAGCTTGCCGTATTCCGTGAACAGTTGGGCGATGCTGGCTGGTATGCACCGGTAAATGACGAAGCAGCCTGGAGCGAGGCAATCGTACGGGCTTCACTGGCCTCAGCCGATGCGGTCGCTGCGCTCCAGTACCAGGCGCTGGCGCCTGACGAGGCCTGGCTGAATTTCAGCCAGACCTCCAGGCAATTGATCTCAGGCAGCCAATAGAGCGTTTTCCAGCGCCTGCATCGGAAAGCTCTCGTTCAGGTTCTCCCGGGCAATATAACGAGCAAAGTGCTGCAAGTTGCGGTGAGCCAGGTAACGTGGCAATGGCGCGCGCAGGAAGCGCATGTCGGCCACATCGATCAAGCCCAGTTTGTTCTCAGGCGTAACGACGATATTGCCCAAGTGCAGCGAGCGGAAATAGATACCGCTGGCGTGCAGGTTGCGGATCAGCTCGACGAGTGCCGGAAGGGTCTGCTGCCAGTTGAAGTTTTCCTGATTCGATAATTGACGCAGGGTTTTTCCTGGAAGCGGCCGATACAGTACGGCGGTCATGCCGGACTTTTGCAATTTGTAGGAGGCCAGGACGTCGAGCGTCGGTACGCCGAGCGTTTGCAAGCGGGCCGCATTATTGATGAATCGCGTTGAGTAAGGCCGTAAAAGAGCCGAAGAAAAAAGCCGCTTGCGGCGAAACAATTTGAGGATGTTCCCATCCTGCAACAGATAGACTTTTGGGCCGTAGCTGTCGGCCTCCAGAATGCTGGCGCCTTCAATCAATTGATTCAAAGCGGCTTGGGGAAGCCGTGAGGATTGCATCGTAGGGAAACCTTGTTGAAAGAACCGGTGCCGTGGCGGGCCATGATGCCCAAAAGTTTTTGTTTTAACCATGCCGGTTCGGCTGGTAGACCGTTTAGGAGCGATAGATGCAAGCAACACGTTGGGCGCAGGTATGGATGGCTTTTGGCTTTTTATGGTTTTTGCTGGCGATAGCCTTGGCACCGACTAATAAAGTTTATCAACAGGGGTT
Organism: Pseudomonas sp. Tri1; assembly: GCF_017968885.1. NCBI lineage: Bacteria > Pseudomonadati > Pseudomonadota > Gammaproteobacteria > Pseudomonadales > Pseudomonadaceae > Pseudomonas > Pseudomonas sp. Tri1. Next base: position 567,746 of record NZ_CP072913.1, read on the forward strand.
GGTTGCATTTGTCTGGTTACCGGCGATTCTATTCGCCTGGCCGGCGCGTCACCGACTGCTGGAGCTGTGGCGTGCACAACGCTTGATCTACACGGCATTGCTGGCGCTGGCGGTCTGGGCGTTGATTACCTTGTTCTGGGCCGAGGCGCCGGAGCCCGCCCGAGAGGCCAAGCGGCTGCTCTATATCCTGGTGTTCCTGTTGTTTTTCCCTATCTTTGCCGACGGCCAGCCTGAGCGCGTGATTCGTCTCATGCAATGGGGCGGGGTGGGTCTTGCACTGACCGCTTTGATAGCCATCGTCCACTTCTACGGTATTGCAAACCATCCCTGGGTGGCACGTCTGGAGGGCTTGGGTGAGCTGTCCCATCCTATTCTTGGCGGTTATGTGATTGGGTTGGCGGCGATTTGGATGCTGCACTGGGTGCCGCGGCGTATTGGGCTGCAAGCAGTTTGGGCGATTGCCTTGGCCCTGCTGGGGGTATTTGTGCTGCTGTGCCAGAGTCGTGGTGCGGCGCTGGCCTTGTTGCTCAGTGTGCTGGTTATGCCACTTTACTGCCGGGACCAGCGCACCCGCGTGATCGCCGCCGCAGCCCTGGTACTGGCCGTGCTGACCTTCTGGCTGCTTGAACCGCTGGTCATGGCACGTGGTGCGTCCTATCGCCCCGAAATTTTCATGTCGAGCCTGCGCATGATTGCCGAGCACCCATGGGGAGGTCTGGGGCTGGCGAGCGACTACAGGGTTGCCACGGTCAGTCAATCTTTCGATCATGCCCACAATTTGTTCAATCACGTCGCCATTCTGCTCGGGTTGCCGGGCCTGTTGCTCTGGTGCATCGTCTGGTTCGCCGTGCTGCGTGAAGCTTGGCGGGCCCGGGATACCCTGCTGGGCCGCGGCGTACTCGGTATGTGGGTGTTTTCCTTCCTGGCGATGCAGTTCGACGCCGCGAGCCTGACCGGAACCCCGCGTGCCGAATGGTTCATCAGTTGGTTGCCGATTGGCCTGGCTAGCGTTTTGACCTGGGCGCAGGCCAAGTCCAATGGCTGTGATAAAATTCCGCGTTCTTCTTAACCAGTGAGCCCGACGATGAGTGACGCACCGCCCAAAGCGGAACAGGATTCCAGCCTGAAGATCTATTTTCGGTTGCTGGGATACGTCAAACCCTACGCGGGCATTTTCCTGCTGAGTATCGTAGGTTTCATAATATTTGCTTCCACCCAGCCCATGCTGGCCGGGATCCTCAAGTACTTTGTCGACGGCTTGAGCAACCCCGATGCGGTGCTCTTTCCCAACGTACCGTACCTCAAGGACGTGAAGCTGCTGATGGCCGTGCCGTTGCTGATCGTTCTGATCGCTGCTTGGCAGGGCATTGGGTCGTTCCTGGGCAATTATTACCTGGCCAGGGTTTCCCTGGGGTTGGTGCATGACCTGCGGGTCGAGTTATTCAACAAGTTGCTCGTGCTGCCCAACCGCTATTTCGACACTCACAACTCCGGGCACCTGATTTCCCGTATTACGTTTAACGTGACGATGGTCACCGGCGCCGCCACCGATGCCATCAAAGTGGTGATCCGCGAAGGGCTCTCCGTGGTGTTTCTCTTCGCTTACCTGATATGGATGAACTGGAAACTGACGTTGGTGATGCTGGCGATCCTCCCGCTGATCGCGATGATGGTCGGCAATGCCAGCAAGAAATTTCGCAAGCAGAGCAAAAAGATCCAAGTGGCCATGGGCGATGTCACCCATGTGGCGTCCGAGACCATCCAGGGTTACCGCGTTGTGCGCAGCTTCGGCGGCGAGGCTTACGAGCAGCAGCGTTTCAACCGCGCGAGCCAGGGCAATACCGATAAACAGCTGCGTATGACTCGCACTGGCGCTGTCTATACGCCGATGTTGCAATTGGTGATCTACACCGCCATGGCGGCCCTGATGTTCCTCGTGCTCTTCCTGCGCGGTGATGCGACGGCTGGTGATCTGGTGGCCTACATCACCGCAGCCGGCCTGTTGCCCAAGCCCATTCGCCAACTCTCGGAAGTCAGCTCGACCATCCAGAAGGGCGTGGCCGGTGCCGAGAGCATCTTCGAGCAACTGGACGTCGAGCCGGAAGTCGACAAGGGCACTGTCGAGTTGCCGCGCGTGAGCGGCCGTCTCGAGGTGCGCAACCTGAGCTTCACCTATCCTGGTGCTGACCGTGAGGTGCTCAAGGACATCAATTTCACCGCGGCCCCCGGGCAGATGATTGCGCTGGTAGGGCGCTCGGGCAGCGGCAAGTCGACCCTGGCGAGCCTCATCCCGCGCTTCTATCACCATGATGTCGGCCAGATATTGCTCGACGACGTGGAAATCGAGGATTACCGCTTGCGCAACTTGCGTCGTCACGTTGCCCAGGTGACCCAGCACGTCACGCTGTTCAACGATACGGTCGCCAACAATATCGCCTATGGGGACTTGGCCGGAGCGCCACGAGCCGACATTGAAAAGGCCGCTCGAGACGCCTACGCCATGGACTTTATCGAACAGTTACCCAAGGGGCTGGACACCGAGGTGGGCGAAAACGGAGTCCTGCTGTCCGGTGGCCAGCGCCAGCGCCTGGCGATCGCCCGGGCACTGCTGAAGAACGCACCGCTGCTGATTCTCGACGAGGCCACCTCGGCGCTGGACACCGAGTCCGAAAGGCATATCCAGGCTGCGCTGGACCAGGTGATGAAAGGCCGCACGACGTTGGTCATTGCCCACCGCCTGTCGACCATCGAAAAGGCCGATATGATTCTGGTGATGGATCAAGGTCGTATCGTCGAGCGTGGTTCTCACAGCGAACTCCTGGCGCAAAACGGCTACTACGCGCGCCTTCACGCCATGGGATTGGATGCTCCTGCCCAGGACATCGCCTGAACGCGGCTGATGCCTGTGGGGGCAAGATAAGCGCCCACAGGCATTTGTATCGATACAGATACCCGCATTGACCAATCCACAATAAATCTGCGACTCGCGCTTGGTAAGGTTCTGGCCACAGGACTTTCCTGAACGAACTTTAGTGATCGAGGGAGTCATCCCTTCGCGCGGGTACTGCAATGCTGCAACGTTATCTCTGGAAGCTGCTGCCCAAGTCGCAGCGCTCCTTTTTATTGGGACGCCTGTCGGTTGTCGATCGACAGGTGGTCAACAAGTCGATGTCGGCCAACTGCCGTTTCCCCGAAGCCTTCGCCCAACGCGCCTGTTTGTTCATCCATGTGCCCAAATGCGCCGGCAGCAGCGTTTGCGTAGGCATGTTCGATGGCTACAGCCCCGGGCACCTGCCGCTGTATTGGTATGAACAGCAATTTCCAGTGCAGTATGCGGCCAGTTTCAAGTTTGCTTTTGTTCGCGATCCGCTGGAACGTGCGTATTCGGCCTATGCTTTTCTGCGGGGCAATAAATTGGGCGCGCGCGACCATGCGGCGCAGAAACTGGTGAGCCAATACCGCGACTTCGATGATTTCGTCCTCCGGTGGCTGCACCCAGAAAACATTGCACGGCAAATGCACTTCGCCGCCCAGACGGACTTCCTTACTGACTCCCTTGGCCATCTGGCAATGGACTTCATCGGTTATCAGGAGTATCTGGAGCGCGATTATCAGCGGGTGTGTGAACATCTGGGGCTGAGCGCGACGTTGCCCCATGTGAATTTCTCCCAGCAGCGTGCTTCGGTGCCGGTGCGGGAAATCTGTTCGGTGCGCACCCGTCGGCTGGTGCGCCGGGTGTACCAACGTGACTACGAGATGCTCGGTTATGAATGAGACGTCAAAGGTATCGATGCAACAGGCGCGGATTCGCCCTTATGCGCCGGCGCTCACGCCGCAGGATCGGGCCGCCATCAAAGCCCAGCGACCACGCTGCATCTGGCTGACCGGGCTATCGGGGGCCGGCAAGTCGACGCTGGCCAATGCCTTGGAGGTGCGGCTCAACCAGCAAGGCTTGCATACGGCCTTGCTCGACGGCGACAACTTGCGCCAGGGGTTGTGCCGAGGCTTGGGAATGGATGCCGAAGCCCGCAAGGAAAATATCCGACGTATCGCCGAAGTGGCGCGTCTGATGGTCGATGCTGGCCTGATCGTCATCGTTGCGGCTATCTCACCGTTTCGCGCCGACCGGGACGCGGCCCGACAGTTATTCCCCGAGGGCACCTTTATCGAGGTGTATGTCAGCACGCCTTTCGACGTCTGTGCCCAGCGCGATCCCAAGGGCTTGTACCGTGAGGCCCGTGCCGGGCGGATCAAGAATTTCACTGGCCTCGACAGCCCTTACGAGGCGCCGTTTGCGCCGGACTGCGAGATCAATACTTGCGAGGTGGAGCTGGCCCAGGCCTGTGAGCGACTGTCGGTACTCCTGAAGAGCTGATTGAAAACGCCCTCCAGCATCCCGATGTAGCCATGGGCGAGCCTTGCGCCAACCCTGTGCTAATATCCCCGCCCTGTTCATTTTGTATGTGGGATGCTCCATGAAGTTGTCCATGCCGCGATTCGATCAAGCCCCTGTATTGGTGGTCGGCGATGTCATGCTCGACCGCTATTGGCATGGCGGTACCTCACGGATTTCCCCTGAGGCGCCGGTACCGGTGGTCAAGGTCGAGCACATCGAGGATCGCCCCGGTGGTGCCGCCAACGTTGCCCTGAACATCGCGGCCCTCGGCGCGCCGGCCTCCTTGGTGGGTGTGACCGGTGACGATGAAGCGGCCGAAAGCCTGACCAACAGCCTCAAGGGCGCGGGGGTGCGGGCCATATTCCAGCGCATTGCGCACCAGCCGACCATCGTCAAGCTGCGGGTCATGAGCCGTCACCAGCAACTGCTGCGGATCGATTTCGAAGAACCGTTCGCCACCGATCCCCTGGCTCTTGGAGCCGAGGTCGATCGCTTGCTCGAAGGCGTCAAGGTGCTGGTGTTGTCGGACTACGGCAAAGGGGCGTTGAAAAACCATCAGGCGCTGATCCAGGCCGCCCGTGCCCGTGGCATTCCGGTAGTGGCCGACCCCAAGGGCAAGGATTTTTCCATCTACCGTGGCGCGAGCCTGATCACACCGAACCTCAGCGAGTTCGAAGCCATCGTCGGCGGTTGCGTCGATGAGCACGACTTGGTGAGCAAAGGCGCGCTGTTGATGCAGGACCTGGAGCTTGGCGCCTTGCTGGTGACTCGCGGCGAGCATGGCATGACCCTGCTGCGTCCCGATCACCCTGCGCTGCACCTGCCGGCCCGTGCCCGAGAGGTGTTCGACGTGACGGGGGCCGGCGACACCGTGATCTCCACCCTGGCCGCCGCGCTCGCCGCAGGTGAGGAACTGCCCCATGCGGTGGCGCTGGCGAACCTGGCGGCGGGCATCGTCGTCGGCAAGCTGGGTACGGCGGCGATCAGCGCCCCGGAACTGCGGCGCGCCATCCAACGCGAGGAGGGTTCCGAGCGAGGCGTCCTGGGCTTGGAGCAATTGTTGCTGGCTGTCGATGATGCTCGGGCCCACAACGAGAGAATCGTTTTTACCAACGGTTGCTTCGACATTCTGCATGCCGGCCACGTGACGTACCTCGAGCAGGCCAGGGCCCAGGGCGATCGTCTGATCGTCGCGGTCAATGACGACGCCTCCGTGAGTCGTCTCAAAGGGCCGGGCCGCCCGATCAACAGCGTCGACCGGCGTATGGCGGTCCTGGCCGGTCTTGGTGCGGTGGATTGGGTGATAAGCTTCAGTGAAGGCACGCCGGAAAACCTGCTGCGCCAGGTCAAGCCGGATGTGCTGGTCAAGGGTGGCGATTATGGGATCGATCAGGTCGTCGGAGCTGACATCGTCACGGCCTACGGCGGCACGGTGAAGGTGTTGGGACTGGTGGAAAACAGCTCGACGACGGCGATTGTCGAGAAGATCCGCAGTCGTTGACGGACTTACCCTACACTCCGGGGGAGGCCTCGCGTGGCAAGCGCCTGTCCCCGGATAATGGAGGCCGGGCATCGGTGCTACTTTCTTTGAGTTACGGTTAATTTTCTTATGAAGGTCATGCTCCTGGTTATGGATGAGCAGCGTGTGATCCTTGATCGCCTGTACGACGTCGTGCGAGAGAGCTGCGACGATTGCACGATCTATCGCTTGAGTAAGCAACAACAGATGAACCTCGGTCGGTTCCTGGCGTCGATCAAGTGGGTGGATTTCGATCGGGTGGTGATTTTTTCGCGAGTTAAACGCCTCGTCCCACAACTGAGCGTATTGAAGTGCATTCCGGGGCTGATCTTCCTTGAGCACGACGCTTATCAGAACTACATGCGCGAAAGTAAATACAAAGGTGTCTACTCGCGCTTGTATCGGCGTCTGCCCAGTTGTCGTGTCTTGGTGTCGGGGGCGGTGGTGGCCCGGCGGATGCAAGCCGAGAACATCGATGCGGTGTTCGTTTCCAAGGGCTATGACGAACAGATGCTGCGCAACACCGGCAGCGTCCGCGATATTCCCGTGGGATTTCTCGGAAGCCTCAAGAGCACCGAATACGCCCAGCGCAAAGCATTGCTTGAATCCCTGGTTCGGCGCACCGGCATGCTCGTGACCCGAACTCAGTCAGGTAATGAATATCTGGAAACGCTCAACCGCATCAAGATCTTTGTCAGCGCCGACCTGGGCATGGGGGAGTTCATGATCAAGAACTTCGAGGCCATGGCCTGCGGCTGCGTGCTATTGGCCTGGAGTCAGGGCGAGGAAGATCGATTACTAGGCTTTGAGGACATGATTAACGTGGTCTTCTACCGCTCCGAGGACGAGGCGCTACAGAAGCTTGAGCTGCTGCAGCAAGACCCGGAACTGGCCGCGCGGATCGCTCATAACGGCCAGGCCTTCGCCGAAAGCCGGTATTCTTTTGCGCGCGTCGGGCGTGCCCTGGCCGATGAAATTCAACGTGACATGCGTCCCTGGCAAGCCCCTTCGGCGTTCACCCGTTGGTGGGTCAAGCTGCGCTATGGCATGAAGGTGCCGGAATAAACGACATGGATGACCGAGGGGCTCAAACCAGTGACGAAATGGCGCTCGACGAGCTGCCTGGTGGTCATCAATCGGTACTCGCTGCGCTGCCCCAGGCGTTGAAGGATTGCTTGGCCGGGGCCGCGCGGGTGGTGCTGGTGGCGAATAATCCGGCGATCACTGCGGCCGACTTCCAGGCGCTCGATATCGGTAGCGACGACGTGGTCGTGACGTTCAACACCTGCGTGAAGTCGGCGCTGCTCAACCCGCAGAGCGTCAATGTGTTCGTGCATGGTTTCAATGCACCCGACGCCTATTTCTTCGGCCTCCCTTATAAGCCCGAGGTGCAGCGATTGATCGACCAGCCCGGTGCGCGCTGTTTCACCATGCTGGTGGGGTGCACCGGGGCTATGTCGCCGCTGCCGGGTGTGGCCCTGTATTGGGAGCGCATGCCGTTACCTCCTTTGTGGCACTATCCGGTCGACAGGCCGGGTGGCAAGCGCTATGTCGGCCCTTCGACGGGTTTCAATGCCTTGGTGCTGTTCGATTGGCTGCGCGCTCACGTGGGTTATACCTACCAGATAATGACCCTGGGCTTTTCCAACGAGGCGGGAAAATTCTGGGGCGGACACGCCTGGGATTATGAGCGGCAGTGGCTGCTCGAGGCCGATGTGATCGTCGTGCCATTGCAGCGTCGCCGTTGGTGGCAAGGATGGTTTCGTCGCTGAGTAATATTGGCTAGGTGGGTAGCCCGATGAGATGTCGTCGGGGGCAAGGTTTTTTACGACAGGGGCAGGACGTGTGTTGAAAGTCGCGGTGGCATTTTTTGGTATCCCGAGAAACTCGGCGATCTGCTTCCCTTCTATTCGGGAAAACGTCCTGGCGCAAATCCCGCCTGGCAGCGAAGTGCAGTGTTTTTACCACCTGTACAAAATCGACGAGATCCACAATCCGCGCTCAGGTGAGCAAGGCGAGCTGAAAGCGGACAACTATGCGCCGTTCAGCACCATGACTGGCCGCCTCGAGTCGACCACCGGGATTCTGGAGCGCTGGGATTTCGAGCGGGTCAAGGCTTTCGGCGATGCTTGGGCGGACGAGCACATCTCCCTCAGAAACCTGATCTATCAGCTCAACTCCCTACACACCGTGACGGCCATGATGGAGCCTTTTGATCCGGATTTCGTCGTGTTCGTGCGTCCCGACATTTTTTACCACTCAGCCCTTCCAGCCTATGTATTTGCTCTCCCCGACGCCCGCCGGTTGAATGCCTACGTTCCGGATTGGCAATGGTGGGGCGGCTTGAACGATCGTTTTGCGATTTGCGGGCGGGATGCCTACCAGGCCTATGGCAAGCGTATCGAACGTATTTTCGATTTTTGCGCGGCGACAGGTAGAAAGCTGCATTCGGAACGTCTGCTCAAATACGCATTGCAGCAGGCGCGGGTCAGGGTTTGCACCCTGCCGACTGCTGCATCACGGGTGAGGATCAACGGCACCCTCGCCGAAGAGTCGTTCTCGCCCAAACGCAACATGGGTAAGCGCGAGAATCGTTATTTCCATCTGTTCGCGCAGTGGCGCACCTATCTGGATAAGCGGCGCTCCACCTGAGGCTATTTGTGCAGCGTTCCGCGGACCATGCGCATCAGGCCCATGGCCTTCTTGTGCAAACTGGTCAAGCCTTGGCGACGAGGGGGGTGCACCTCCAGGCCTTGTTTCACGAGCCAATCCTTCCAGCGGATACGCTCGTCGCGAACCACCCAGCCCTCCTGGCTGGCGAAGCTTTCAGCCAGGTGCAGGCCTCGTGTACTGGCCGCCACCAATTGATCGCGCTTGAGCGTATACAACTCACCGACCGGCTTGCCGTCTTCAAGGGGCATCAGGTACAAATCCGGCCGTTTGCGATCCAGGCGCGCCACCAGTTGATCGCCCTCAAGTCGTTCATCAACGTGAAACAGGCTCAGGGATTTGGCTTCCTTGGGCACATCCAGGCGCAAATCGTAAATCAGTTGCAGCGATGCCGTCGGCAGATGCACGTAGGCCCGTGGTCGCTCGATCAACTGCAGATTGGCACTGCGTACCGGGCGGGCCGAGCCGGACAGCGGCGTCAGGCGAAACGGCAAGGCTTCGCGGTAATGCAGCGCCGTGGCGTAGGGGGCGGGTAGCCAGGTGTCGTTGAAACGCCCGCCGAGCCAGCCTTCCGGGGTTTCCAGCAGGCATTCTTCGGCAATTTCATTGATGGCGGTGAGCAGTGGCAGGTTCAGCTCATGGGCCGGGACATAGCCGGAAATCAGCTTGAGCACCACATCACCGCGATCCTGTCGCCTTTGGCGTACCAGCACCCAATAGTCGCGGTTCTGCCAATGCAGGGTCAGCCGCACCGAGACGCCCAGGTTCGCCAGCTCCAGGGAAAAGCGTTCGGCATTGTCCACCGTCACCGGACGGCGACGCTGCAAGGTCTGGGAGAAGTTCAACGGCATCCCGACGCTCTGGTAACTCAGGCCTTCGGGTGTCGCTTCAACGAAAAGGGGCAGGGTCTTGAAGTTGCTCGGGTTCTTTCTGATAAGCGTACGCGGCATGTCGGCTCCTTCCTTAAGGCCGCGCGAGGCGGCGTCAGTTTTTACGTAGGACCTTGGCTACGGTCGCGACGTTATGGGCGAGGTGCAGCGGATTGATGGTGCCGACAATAGCACTGGCGACCCCGGGATGCTCAAACAACAGTTCGAAACTGGCACGGACCGGGTCCACGCCCGGGCTCAGGCAGACATGACCGCTGGCCAGGGCCTTCTTCACCAGGATCGCTTTGCCGTGCTCGGCCGCGTAGTCAATGACAACCTTCTCGTTTCGTTCGTTCAGATTGTAGGTGACCATGGCGCAATCGCCTTGCTCCAGGGCTTTCAAACCGCCGTCGACGGTTTTCCCGGAAAAGCCGAAGCCGCCGATCTTGCCCTCGCGCTTGAGCGCCGCCAGGGTCGGGTAGACCTCACTGTCGTTGAGGATCGCCAGGTCATTGCCGTCGGAGTGCACCAGCACCAGGTCGATATAGTCGGTTTCCAGGCGCTTGAGACTGCGTTCCACCGAGAAACGAGTATGGGTGGCGCTGAAGTCGTGGCGTGACTGGCCGTCGCTGAATTCTTCCCCGACCTTGCTGACAATCACCCAGTCCTGGCGCTGGCCACGCAACAGCGGGCCGAGGCGCTCTTCGCTGCGGCCATAGGCCGGCGCGGTGTCGATCAGGTTGATGCCTAGCTCGCGCGCCAGTTTGAGCAGCATGCGCGCTTCGTCGTCGTCGGGAATCCGGAAGCCGTTGGGGTACTTGACGCCCTGGTCGCGACCGAGCTTGACGGTACCCAGGCCCAGGGGGGAGACCCTGGGGCCGTTATGGCCCAGCGGGCGATAGAAGTCGTGCAGGGTCGGTTGGCTCATGGCAACAGTTGCTCCCAGGCCGGGACGCCCATGGGCGGTTTCGGCAGGTCCGGCAACGGGGCCGGGTGACTGGGCTGGACGCCATCGCGCTGCAGCGCACTGATCACCCTGTCTGCGAAGTCCGGGGCCAGGGCCAGTTTGGTCGGCCAGCCCACCAGCAAGCGATCCTGCTCGGCGAGGAAGGCATTGTCCGGGCGGGTCAGGCCCGATTGCAGGGGCTCGGCGCGGTCTACCCGCAGCGTGGCCCATTGTGCGGTACTGAGGTCGACCCATGGCAGCAATTGGCCGAGTTCCTTCTGGGCGGCGGCGATCTGCGCAGCGGGCTCGCGGGCCACGCCGTCACCTTCGGCGAGGTCGCCACCCAAGTACCAGACCCATTGGCCATCAGCGGCCGGATGGGTGGTCACGGTGACGCGCGGCTTCGGTCCGCCGCCCAGGCAATGGGCGTAGAGCGGCTTGAGGCTCGGGCCCTTGACCAGGACCATGTGCAGTGGCCGGCGCTGCATGGCCGGTTGGTCCAGGCCCAAGGCGGCGAGCAGGTCGGCGGTGCCACCTCCGGCGCTGAGGACAATGCGCTGGGCGCGGATCTGGCGACCATCCACCTTCAGTCCCACCAGTGCGTCGCCTTCGCGCAGCGGCTCGATGTGTTGCCCTGCCAGCAAGCCGTCGCCGGCCAGTTCGGCCAGCCGTGCGATCAGGCTGGGCACGTCCACCACCAGCTCGGCCAGGCGATAGACCTTGCCTTTGAAACGCTTGTCTTGCAGGGCCGGTGGCAGTTGCTCGCCCTTGACCTGGTCGACCCGTCCGCGCACGGCCTTGCTGGCGAAGAAACTGGTGAGGTTGCCGGCCAGGGTGCCGGGGGACCAGAGGTAATGGGCATCGGACAGCAGGCGCACGCCGGACAGGTCCAGTTCACCCTCGCCCTTCAGGGCTTCGCGCCAACGCCGCGGCATGTCGGCGATGGCTTCCGAGGCACCGGTCAAGGCGCCGTGCAAGGCGTACTTGGCGCCGCCATGGATGATGCCCTGGGATTTGACGCTTTGCCCGCCGCCGAGGCTGGCGCTTTCCACCAGCACGGTCGAAAAACCCTGGCGACGCAAGCGCGCGTTCAACCAGAGGCCGGCGACTCCGGCGCCGACAATCAGAACGTCGGTGGAAATAACGGATGGCATGCAGCGACCTCAGTGTTCAAGACGAGGGCGCAGTATACAGACTCGGTGCTGAGGGAATTTGTTGACGATCAATCGCGGCATGGATAAACCCGTGGCGAGGGAGCTTGCTCCCTCGCCACAGAGTATTCGAGTTCGAATGATCAGCGGGTTTCAGTGCCCGGCAGTCTTGGAAAAGAGTTGGATCACGACAACCCCAAGCACAATCAACGCCATCCCCAGCATTGCCGGCACGTCCAGCTTCTGCCCGTAGATGAACAGCGCTGCCACGCTGACCATGACGATCCCCAATCCAGCCCATACCGCATACGCCACGCCCACCGGGACGGTGCGCACCACCAGGGTGAGCATCCCGAATGCGGTGGCATAGCCGACGATGACCAGCAACAGGGGCAGCGGGGTGCTCAAGCCTTTGATCGCTTTCATCGAAACGGTGGCGATCACTTCGGCGCAGATGGCGATGGCCAGGTAGTAGTAGGCGTTCATGGGCGATTCCTCTGTGTATGTTGCGTCTTTCGATGTCGCCATTTTAGGGTTGCGTCAGATGGGGTAAAGTCATTACCTATCTGTATAAGAGATAGGTTGAGCCATGAACGTGCAATGGAATCTGGAACAATTGCGGCTGTTTGTCGGTGTTGCCGAAAAGCGCTCGTTTTCCGCCGTGGCCCGGGATCAACGCAAGGCTCAATCGGCCATCAGCAGTGCGATCGCTCTGTTGGAAACCGACCTGGGGGTGAGCCTGTTCGAACGCAGTAGCGGTCGTCAGCCAACGCTCACTGAGGCCGGCGAGGCGTTGCTGGAAGAGGCGCGGGAGGTGCTACGTCAGTGCGAGCGCCTCAATGGCCGGGCCCTGGCCCTGATGCGCGGCCAGGAGGCGCGACTCCGCCTGGCCCAGGATGAGGCCATGCCCTACCAACCGGTCATCGACAGCCTGGTCGCCCTGGCCGAGCAATTTCCTACTCTCGAAGTGCAACTGGCCAGTGCCGCCCAGGGCGATGTCGCGCGTAAGCTGGTGGAGCGTCACGCCGACCTGGGCTTGCTGTTCTACCACGACCGAATCCCCGAGGCGCTGGAGCGCCGGGTGTTGGGCAGCATCGAGATGGTGACAGTGTGTGGCCGGGACCATCCACTGGCCCATCACGAGTACGTGACCTATCTGGAAATGGCCCGGCATCGGCAGTTGTTGATGGCGACCCAGGCCAGCGTCTACCCCGGCAGCGAGCAAGCCAGCCCGCAAGTCTGGCGAGCCGACAGCTTCTATGTCTTGGCTGAATGGCTGAGGAGCGGGCTGGGTTGGGCATGGCTGCCACGGCATGTGGTGCAATACCCGGCTTACCTGGGGGATATGGTCGAACTCAACAGCGAGTGGATCCCGCCAGCCCTGGTGGTGGAGCTGGTTTGGCGCCGCGACGAACCCCTGGGCCCGGCCGCGCGCTGGCTGGCGGAACGTTTTGCTGTGCAGTTGCAGGCGATTGGCTGAAAAACCGATAAACTCCGCCGCCATGAACAGAACTCTCTATAGCGCGTTGTTTTATCTGGGGCTGCCACTGGTAGCGATTCGGCTGTGGCTGCGGGCGCGCAAGGCGCCGGCGTATGCCCGGCGCATCGGCGAGCGATTTTCCTGGGGGCTGCCGGTCATGGTGCCTGGAGGTATCTGGGTTCATGCGGTGTCGGTGGGCGAGAGCATTGCCGCCGCGCCGATGATTCGCGCCTTACTGCAACGTTATCCACAGTTGCCGATCACGGTCACCTGCATGACGCCCACCGGTTCGGAGCGGATCCAGGCCCTGTTCGCCAACGAGCCGCGCATTCAGCATTGCTACTTGCCCTACGACTTACCCTGCGCCGCCAAGCGTTTTCTCGATCGAGTTCGGCCGTCCCTGGCGGTCATCATGGAAACCGAGCTGTGGCCCAACCATATCCACCAGTGTGCCAAGCGCGGCATTCCCGTGGCCCTGGCCAACGCGCGGCTGTCGGAGCGCTCGGCGCGCGGTTACGCGCGGTTCCCCAAGTTGACCCGGCCGATGCTCGCCCAGATGAGTCTGTTCGCCGTACAGACTGAAGCCGAAGCCGAGCGTTTTCGCCAGCTGGGCGCCCGGGCGGAAACCGTCGAGGTCACCGGCTCGATCAAGTTTGACCTGACGATCGACCCGCAACTGCTGGAAAGCGCCAGTGCCTTGCGTCGCCAGTGGCAAGCGACGGAGCGCCCGGTGTGGATCGCCGCCAGCACCCATGAAGGCGAGGACGAAGTGGTGCTGGCCGCCCATCGTCAATTGCTCGACAGCTATCCCGACGCCTTGCTGATTCTGGTGCCGCGGCACCCCGAGCGTTTTGATGCGGTGCATCAGCTGTGTGAAAACCAAGGCTTCGCCACGGTCCGGCGCTCCAGCACACAACCGGTCACCGCCCAGACGTCAGTGTTGCTGGGCGACACCATGGGCGAACTGCTGTTTCTCTACGCTTTGGCTGACAGCGCTTTTGTCGGTGGCAGCCTGGTGCCCAACGGTGGACACAACCTGCTGGAACCAGCGGCTCTTGCGAAGCCGGTGCTCAGTGGGCCGCACCTGTTCAACTTTCTCGAAATCGCCGCGCAACTGCGCGCCGCTGGTGCTCTGGCGGAAGTGGACGATGCCCAAAGCCTGGCCCTGGCGGTACAGCGCTTGTTTGAACTGCCGCGCGATGCCCAGCGCATGGCCGAGGCGGGGTTGAAGGTGATGCACACCAATCAAGGCGCGTTGCAGCGATTGCTGGAGGGGTTGGGGCGGTTGCTCGCCAGACAGTGATCGTTCCCACGCAGAGCGTGGGAACGATGGGCACAAGGATTATTCGTTAATTACTGCGCCGGCCGCGAGCGCAACTGCTGTGCCGCCGCTTGGGCCAGGTCCGGCGGCAGGAAGTCTCTGTCCGGGTTGTAATCGGGCTTGAGGTAGCGCGACAGATCCTGCAAGTCCGCCGGGCTCAAGGTGCCGGCGGCCTGCTTCAGGCGCAGGTTGTCGAGGATGTAGTCGTAGCGGGCGTTGTTGTAGTTGCGCACCGAGGTGTACAGCTGGCGCTGGGCATCGAGCACATCGACGATGTTGCGGGTGCCGACCTGATAGCCGATCTCCGTGGCTTCCACCGCACTCTGGTTGGAGATGATCGACTGGCGCCGAGCCTGGACCTGTTCCACATCGGTATTCACCGCGCGGTGCAGGTTACGGGTGTTTTCCACCACCTGCCGGCGCAGGCCTTCGCGTTGTTGTTCGGTCTGGGTGAGCTGCGAGTAGGATTCGCGAACCTGGGAACTGGTCAGCCCGCCGCTGTAGAGCGGGATACTCAGTTGCAGGCCGATGGTGCGTTGCTCGGCATCACCGCCGTAGCGCTGGCCGGTCGGGTTCGGGTTGGTGAAGCCGAGGCCATCGTTGTCGCCTTTTTTGTACTGGGCTATCGCATCGAGGGTGGGTGCGTGGCCGGCCTTGCGCTGACGCAGCGTATCCTCGGCGGCGGTCACGGCATAGTTGCTGGCCAGTAAATTCAGGTTCTGCTTGGCCGCCGTATCCACCCAGGCCTTGGCGTCGTTCGGTGCCGGCGGCAGGATCGGCAAGGTATGGACGATGCCCTGCAGCGAGTTGTATTGACGGTTCGTCAGGGTGATCAAGGCTTCGAAGGCGTCGTCGACCTGGCGCTGGGCGAGGATCCGGTTGGCCCGGGCAGTGTCGTAGCTGGCCTGGGATTGCAGCACATCGGTCTTGTCCGACAGGCCCACGTCGAAGCGCTCGTTGGACTGGTCGAGCTGACGCTTGAACGCCGCTTCCTCAGCCTTGGTCGAGGCCAGGTTGTCCTGGCTGCGCAGCACGTTGAAATAGCTCTCGGCGCTTTGCAGGATCATGTTCTGTTCGGTGGCGGACAATTGCAGCGACGCTTGTTCGTCGACGGATTTTGCCGCCTGCAATTGAAACCAGCGATCGGCGCGGAAAATCGGTTGGGACAGCGTGGCCTGGTAAACCGTGGAACTGCGGGTGGCGGTCATCGCCGGCTGGTCGAGTTCGGTACGGGTGTTGTTCAAGTCTGCACCGGCCGAGAGGTTCGGCAGCAACCCGGCACGCGCCTGGGGCACCACTTCCTTCTGGGCGCCGTACTGGGCGCGGGCAGCGGCCAGGTCGGCGTTGTTGTCCACCGCTTCCTGATACACGCTCACCAGATCGGTTTTGGTGGTCAAGGGCGCTTCGGCAGCCCAGGCCATTCCATTGGACGCACAAGACACGGCAAGGGCCAGTGAGAGTTTGCGCAGCATGAGGCGTTCCCTACTTCTCAAATGATTGCGCACAAGAGGCGCGGCGTAGCGAGTGTAGTTGCGCGGGCGCACGGCAACAATCCTGTATTTGCGCCATTCATCACGCCTTTTGCCCTGGCGATGGCGTTCTCTGATAGTTGTGTCTAGACTGGCCGGGTTCTTGTCGGGGTGCCTTGCTATGAGGCTGAGATCGAATAATTTCGGATCCCGTTGAACCTGATCAGGTTAGCGCCTGCGTAGGGAACAAGATTTCTCGTCACCCGGCGAGTCCTCTTGTGCTTCGTCCGGGATGTTGTTCGACCATCGACTTTCGATTTTCGAGCATGCTCGAGCAGCAAGCACAGCGTCCGCACTGTCGTGCAGGGATGCGTCCATTCGTTACAGGTTCGCTCCGACAAAAATCCACTGCCTGGATGTGTGTCTGGAGAGCCCGTGATGACGACAAAAGCAAAAAACGCGACCAACCTCAGTGATTCGGCCAAGGTCGATGAGCAATCGGTCCAGCCCTTTACCCGCTCGCAAAAAATCTATGTCCAGGGCAGCCGCCCGGATATTCGCGTGCCCATGCGCGAAATCAGCCTCGACGTGACCCCCACCGACTTCGGCGGCGAAATCAACGCGCCGGTGGTGGTGTACGACACTTCGGGCCCCTACACCGACCCGAATGTGATCATTGACGTGCGCAAGGGGCTGGCCGACGTGCGCTCTTCGTGGATCGAAGCCCGTGGCGACACCGAGCGCCTGGCCGGCCTGAGCTCCAACTTCGGCCAGGAACGCCTGGCCGACCCCGAGCTGACCAAACTGCGTTTCGCCCACGTGAACAACCCGCGTCGTGCCAAACCGGGCGCCAACGTCAGCCAGATGCACTACGCGCGCAAAGGCATCATCACCGCCGAGATGGAATACGTCGCCATCCGCGAAAACATGAAGCTGGAAGTGGCCCGCGCCGCCGGCCTGCTGGAGCAGCAACACGCCGGCCACAGCTTCGGCGCCAGCGTGCCGAAAGTCATCACCCCGGAATTCGTGCGTGATGAAATCGCCCGTGGTCGTGCGATCATCCCGGCCAACATCAACCACACCGAACTGGAACCGATGATCATCGGCCGTAACTTCCTGGTGAAGATCAACGGCAACATCGGCAACAGTGCGCTGGGTTCGTCCATCGAAGAAGAAGTGGCGAAACTGACCTGGGGCATTCGCTGGGGTTCGGACACGGTCATGGACCTGTCCACCGGCAAGCACATCCATGAAACCCGCGAGTGGATCATCCGCAACTCGCCGGTACCGATCGGCACCGTGCCGATCTACCAGGCTTTGGAAAAAGTCGGCGGCGTGGCCGAAGACCTGACCTGGGAGCTGTTCCGCGACACATTGATCGAGCAGGCTGAACAGGGCGTGGACTACTTCACCATCCACGCTGGCGTGCTGCTGCGCTATGTGCCGATGACCGCCAAGCGCGTCACCGGTATCGTCAGCCGTGGTGGTTCGATCATGGCCAAGTGGTGCCTGGCGCACCATAAAGAGAACTTCCTCTACACCCACTTCGAAGACATCTGCGAAATCATGAAGGCCTACGACGTCAGCTTCTCGCTGGGCGATGGCCTGCGTCCAGGCTCGATTGCCGATGCCAACGACGAAGCGCAGTTCGGTGAGCTGGAAACTCTCGGCGAGCTGACCAAGATCGCCTGGAAGCACGATGTGCAGTGCATGATCGAAGGCCCGGGCCACGTGCCGATGCAACTGATCAAAGAGAACATGGACAAGCAGCTCGAGTGCTGCGACGAGGCGCCGTTCTACACCCTCGGCCCACTGACCACCGACATCGCCCCGGGCTACGACCACATCACCTCCGGTATCGGTGCGGCGATGATCGGCTGGTTCGGCTGCGCGATGCTCTGCTACGTCACGCCGAAGGAACACCTCGGCTTGCCGAACAAGGATGACGTCAAGACCGGGATCATCACCTACAAGATCGCCGCCCACGCGGCCGATCTGGCCAAAGGTCACCCGGGCGCGCAGATCCGCGACAACGCCTTGAGCAAGGCGCGCTTCGAGTTCCGTTGGGAAGACCAGTTCAACCTCGGCCTCGACCCGGACACCGCTCGCTCGTACCACGACGAAACCCTGCCGAAGGACTCGGCCAAGGTCGCGCATTTCTGCTCGATGTGCGGGCCGAAGTTCTGCTCGATGAAAATCACCCAGGAAGTGCGCGAGTACGCGGCCAATCAGCGCATCGAAGCGGTGGATGTCGATGTCGCCCAGGGCTTGGCGGAACAGGCTGAGCGGTTCAAGAAGGAAGGTAGTCAGCTTTACAAGAAAGTGTGATGTGAGCCGAAGGCGGCGGTGTTTTCACCGCCGTCATCGCGAGCAAGCTCGCTCCCACAGTGGATCTCGGTCGTTCACAAATCTTGTGCTCACCGCAAGTCCCCTGTGGGAGCGAGCTTGCTCGCGATAGCGGCCAAAAAAACAACAAATATTCCTCTGAGATAACACTCTTGAACATCCAACCCAGCACCTACTCCCCAGACACCGCCGTCCCCCTGGACAAACGCGTCTTCGGCGCCCGCGATCTGTTTTCCCTGTGGTTTTCCCTCGGCATCGGCCTGATGGTCTTGCAGGTCGGCGCCTTGTTGGCGCCGGGCCTGGGCCTGAGTGGTTCGCTGCTGGCGATTTTCCTCGGCACGCTGGTGGGCGTCCTACTGTTGGCGGCCGTCGGGGTGATCGGCAGCGATACTGGCCTGTCGGCCATGGCCGCCCTCAAGCTCAGCCTCGGCGGCAAGGGCGCGAGCGTGCCGGCGGTGTTGAACTTGCTGCAGTTGATCGGCTGGGGTTCATTCGAAATCATCGTCATGCGTGACGCCGCCAGCCTGCTCGGCGCCCGGGCTTTCAGTGAAGGCAGCCTGGGAGCGAGTCCGCTGTTGTGGACGCTGTTCTTCGGCGCCCTGGCGACCCTGCTTGCGGTGAGCGGGCCGCTGACGTTCGTGCGCAAGGTCCTGCGTAAGTGGGGTATCTGGTTGCTGCTGGCGGCGTGCATCTGGCTGACCTGGAACCTGTTCGCCAAGGCTGACCTGGCCACGTTGTGGGCCGAGGCGGGCGACGGCTCGATGCCACTGGCGGTGGGGTTCGATATCGCGATTGCCATGCCGTTGTCCTGGCTGCCGCTGATTGCCGACTATTCACGCTTCGGCAAGCGCGCCAAAAATGTATTTGGCGGCACCGCGCTGGGGTTCTTTATCGGTAACGTCTGGTTGATGAGCCTGGGCGTTGCCTACACCCTGGCGTTCGCGCCAAGCGGTGAGGTCAATGCGCTGCTGCTGGCCCTGGCTGGCGCCGGGTTGGGGATTCCGCTGCTGCTGATTCTGCTGGACGAGTCGGAAAATGCCTTCGCCGACATTCACTCGGCAGCGGTGTCCAGTGGCATGTTGTCGGGGCTGAAGGTCGAGCACCTGGCCTTGGCGATTGGCGTCATCTGCACGTTGATCGCCTGCTTCGCACCGTTGGCGCAGTACCAGAACTTCCTGTTGCTGATCGGTTCGGTGTTCGCGCCGCTGTTCGGCGTGGTGCTGGTGGACCACTTCATCCTGCGCAAACGCAGCAGCCAGGTGTTGTCAGCCGCGTTGCGCTGGCCGGCACTGTTGGCCTGGCTGGGTGGGGTGAGCACTTATCATCTACTGGCCAATTTTTACCCGGACATCGGCGCAACCCTGCCGTCGTTGATCCTGGCAGGGTTGCTGCAACTGTTGCTGGGCCGGGCCTTCAGCTACGGCCGGGAAACAGCTCGGGCCTGAGAATGCCATTGAGGCGCGGGTAAGCGATCTTCAGTTCGATATGGCCCAGGGCATACGGTGCAATGGTGCTCACTTCGTACTTGAGGATCACCCCGCCGTAGGTCAGCGCAACGTTCGGGGTTTTCTGGAACGCCCACTGCTTCATGAAGTCGGGTTCCTGATCCAGCTTGGTGCTGATCAGCCAGCTGTTGTGGGCGACCTGGGCGGCTTTCCAGAATGCCTCTTCCTGGCCCGGCAGCAGCATGTCCGACAAGCTCAGCACCTTGTGTTGCGGGCGCGAATAGTTGATGAAACCGCGCCCCGGCGTACCGTGGGCACCGCCGGTGTCCAGGTAGCTGGACAGCTCGATGATCACCAAGCCGTCATGCTGCTCACGTACCTTGGCTTGCAAATAGCTGCTGTTACGCGGGGCGGCGCTGCGCAAAAACTGCTCGCGATAGGCGGCCAGCGTCGGTGCCACGGGGGCGTCGGGGGTGGTGCGGGTCAGTTCCAGCAAGCGTTTTTCAATAATGCCGTCCAGGGCCGGTTCGGCGGGGAAGTGCAAGGTATCGATGTTCACCAATGGGCAATCGGCGCTGGCGCAACCGGGCTGCAGTTGTTCAGAGGCGTCGCGGGTGGTTTCCAGCGGGGCGCGGTAGTTGGGTTGGAACAGACTTTGGCAAGCGCCCAGGGTCAGGGCAATGGCGGCCACGGAGGCAGTTTTGAAAAGCGACATGGGCGTCCTTCATGGAACAGGGGAAAGGCGAAAAGTTACCCGCTTCGACTGTCAGCAGGACAATCAGTTCGCCACTAAGCTCATTAGAGTTCTTTCACCTTCTGCCGTCCATCTCGATGAATGGAAAGGGGCTGCATCAAAGGGTATGGGCGCGTTAGGATGGCGCGAAGCCGAGGTTGGAACCTCGTATTGATTCACTGCACACGAGGATTGTCATGACCGACTTCGCCAACGCCGCACCGAGCACCGTGGATATCGTCAAGCGCGAGAGCTGCTTCCAGGGCTTCTACAAACTCGACCGTGTGCACTTGCGTCACGAACTGTTTGCCGGCGGCATGAGCCGTGAAATCAGCCGCGAGCTGTTCGTGCGGCACGACGCGGTGTGCGTGCTGCCCTACGACCCGCAGCGCGATGAAGTTGTGTTGATCGAGCAGTTTCGCGTCGGCGCCATTGACAAGGCTGCCAACCCGTGGCTGGTGGAATTGGTGGCCGGCCTGATCGACAAGGACGAGCAACCGGAAGAAGTTGCTCATCGCGAAGCGCAGGAGGAAGCTGGGCTGGTCTTCGCTGCGCTCTGGCCGATGACCAAGTATTTTCCGTCGCCGGGCGGCAGTGATGAATTCGTCCATTTGTACTTGGGGCGTTGCGACAGCACGGGGGCGGGCGGACTGCATGGCCTGGAGGAAGAAGCCGAGGATATCCGCGTCAAGGTCTGGTCCTTCGAAGATGCCCTGCAAGCTGTGCGCGACGGAAAAATCTGCAATGCACCGAGCATCATCGCCCTGCAATGGCTGGCCTTGAACCGCGAGGAAGTGAGGGGGCTATGGTCCTGAACAAGCTGCGCGATCGCTATCGCGTCGATCTGGTGGGGTTGCAGGCGGCCTGTGAGGCCAACTACGCCCGCCTGATGCGGTTGTTGCCGGACATGCGCAACGATCCGGCGCCACGGCGCATCGCCGTGACCCACGGCGACCAGATGCTTGGCGTGCTGGCCCTCGAGGTGTTGCAAGCCTGCCCGTACACCACCACGTTGCAAGTTCGCCAGGAACACAGCCTGCCCTGGTTGCCGGTGCCGCAACTGGAGGTTCAGGTCTATCACGATGCGCGCATGGCCGAAGTCGTGAGCGCTGAACATGCACGACGCTTTCGCGGCATCTATCCTTACCCCAATGCGTCAATGCACCAGCCGGACGAGAAGGCCCAGTTGAATCTGTTTTTGGGTGAGTGGCTGAGTCATTGCCTGGCGCTGGGTCACGAGTTCGAAGTCGTTCGGTAGTTGTTTTTCAAATACTGGACACTGGTTGTGAACCGGTTCCGGTTCGCGGGTTTCCCCTTTCGATCTTCCCCAGCATAATTGCGGCTTCATCCAACGGCGTGAGTACGCCTGGGAGAGAGCGATTTGCCGAGCGTATCCACCTTGACCACTGCCCATACGGCGTTGCTGGTCCAACTGTCCGACAGTCATCTGTTCGCCGAGGCCGAGGGTTCGTTGCTGGGCATGAACACCCGTGACAGCCTGCGGGCGGTCATTGACCTGGTGCTCAAGCAGCAACCCAATATCGATCTGATGCTTGCCACGGGGGATCTGTCCCAGGACGGGACGCTGGAATCCTACGAGGCGTTTCGGCAACTGACGGCGTGTCTTGATGCGCCGGCGCGGTGGATTCCTGGTAACCATGATGAGCCGCAGGTGATGCTCAAGGCCGCGGTCAAGAGTGTGTTGCTCGATCCTGTGGTGGACATCGGCAATTGGCGCGTGACGATGCTGGACTCCGCCGTGCCGGGGTCGGTGCCGGGTTTTTTGGCCGAGGAGCAGTTGATTCTGTTGGCCAATGCCTTGAGCGAGGCGCCGGAGCGGCATCACCTTGTTTGTCTGCATCATCATCCTGTTTCGATTGGGTGTGCGTGGATGGAGCCGATTGGGTTGCGTAATCCTGAGGCGCTGTTTGCGGTGTTGGATCGGTTTCCTCAGGTGCGTGCTGTTCTGTGGGGGCATGTGCATCAGGAGGTTGATCGGGTGCGGGAGGGGGTTCGTTTGTTGGCTTCGCCTTCGACCTGTATTCAGTTTGAGCCGGGGAGTGAGGATTTTGCGGTGGGCTCGCAGGCGCCGGGGTATCGGTGGTTGCGGCTTTGGCCGGATGGGCGGTTGGAGACGGGGGTTGAGCGGGTGGTTGGTTTTGAGTTCACTCCGGATTACGAGTCCAATGGGTATTGAGGACGAGGCGGCCTTGCAGCCGGCCTGCTTCTCCCGGTTGTATTGCGATCAAACTGTGGGAGCGAGCTTGCTCCCGATGGCGGCTTGACTGAGTACATATCCATTTCTGCGGTAACGGCCGCTTATGGTTCCGCCCTTACGGCGGGTCACTTTCGAAAAGCGCGAAAGTAACCAAAGCGCTCCTGCCCCACCACTCGGCACCTCGCCTAGGCTCGGCATGCCCTCACTCCGGCATTGCTCCGTGGGCCCGCCGCGAAGGGCCATCCATGGCCCAGCGCGGCTATCCCGGCATCCATGCCGGGATGCCCACTCCACAATGCCTGCGTTCGGCCATCGTGGTTAACGGGGCGCTGAGATCAACGTCCACCCCACCATGAGGCGGCCTGAGAGCCGACCTGGTTCTTGATGGGGACCGCGTTTCTCCTGTGGGAGCGGGTTTGCTCGCGAAGGCGGCCTGACAGCCGGCCTGGTTCTCCCGGTCGTACTCCGATCCCATTGTGGGAGCGAGCCTGCTCGCGAAGACGGTGGCACATTCAGCATTGATGCAAGCAGACCCACCGCCATCGCGAGCAAGCTCGGCTCCCACAGGGATCGGCGGTGGACACTGATCTTATAAACGACCAAAAAACTGTGTGGGAGCGAGCTTGCTCGCGATGGCGGCCTGACAGCCGACCAAGCTTTGTGGGAATGGTCGGACACCCCTCCGGGCTGCATTAGATTTTTCCGACGAACTCTGGCGGTTGCCGGGTGGGAAGGGCTGTCGCTAGTCTTTTCCCGTCGCTGCAAATTCAGCGGTCGGGCTTGGAAATCCGATAAGTAGACGGCGCGAAAGCGCCCTTCATGACGTATGCTTGCGGTCGTTTTTTGACCATGCTTTCGTTATGGCGGCTGTGCGCGGGAGACCTTCGGGTCTGTCGGGCTCGTTTACCCCGGTTTTCCAACCTGCGTACGGCTGCCACCCCCTCGCTTGGAAACGAACGTGGCAGCTCCAACCAGTAGACGGAGTGTCACCCTATGTTCAAAGCCACACCCAATCCCCCCGAAACCGATCCCTCATCAGCCCACGCCGGTCTCGATCCCCAAAAACTCGATGAAGCCGCCAAGCGCGTCATCGACCATTATCTCGACCCCAAACCTCAAGCCAAAAAGAAAAAGCCCTCAGGTCAACTGTTCACCGTCGTGGATGGCGTCGACACCGAAAGCCTACTGGCCAACCTCAGCGAAACCCTGGCCTCAGCCGATGCCATGGTCAGCGACCTTGCCTTCGACCTGAAAGGCTCGCGACGCCATGTTGCCCTTGGCATTCAGCAATTGATTGAGCTGGGCGCTTTATTGGCAAATCGGGTGCTGGATAACGTCAATACACAACCCTGACCACACCGCGTGCAAAAGCGAGCAAGCTTGCTCCCACTGGAGAAACGCGATCATCCTAAATCAGGCCGGCTATCAGGCCGCCTCGCGGTGGACGTTGATCTCGGCGCCCCGTTAACCACGCTGGCCGAACGCAGGTATTGCGTAGTGGGCATCCCGGCATGGATGCCGGGATAGCCGCGCTGGGCCATGGATGGCCCTTCGCGGCGGGCCCACGGAGCAATGCCGGAGTGAGGGCACACCGAGCCTAGGCGAGGTGCCGAGTGGTGGGGCAGGAGCGCTTTGGTTACTTTCGCGCTTTTCGAAAGTGACCCGCCGTAAGGGCGGAACCATAAGTCGCCGTTACCGCAGGAATGGATATGTACTCGGTCCATTAGAGACAGGCCGGCTATCAGGCTGTTGCTCAGCCAGCGGGGATAACCTCTAGCCACAGGTCTCGTGTTTGTCCTAATAACAGTCAGATCACCCCCCAAATCCCCACAAACTCCCTGTAAACTCCGGCCTTTGCCCAACACCCAGGGAGTCGGCAATGTCGGGTTCAATCCTCTATATCCATGGCTTCAACAGCGCCCCAGCATCGACCAAGGCCTGCCAGTTGACCGAGGTGATGGCACGCCTGGGCCTGAGCGACCAGTTGCAGGTGCCCGCCTTGCACCACCACCCCCGCCAGGCCATCGGTCAGTTGGAACAGGCGATTACACAACTGGGACGGCCGCTGCTGGTCGGCAGCTCGCTCGGCGGCTACTATGCGACTCACTTGGCCGAGCGCCACGGCCTCAAGGCCCTGCTGATCAACCCTGCCGTCAGCCCGCATCGGATGTTTGACGGTTACCTGGGCACGCAGAAGAATTTGTACACCGACGAAACCTGGGAATTGACCCACGACCACGTCACGGCCCTGGCCGAACTGGAAGTGCCGGCGCCCAGGGATCCGCAGCGGTTTCAGGTATGGTTGCAAACCGGTGACGAAACGCTGGATTATCGCCACGCCCAGCAGTATTACCGCGCCTGTGCCTTGCGCATCCAGGCCGGCGGCGACCACAGTTACCAAGGGTTTGCCCAGCAGTTGCCGGCGCTGTTGAGTTTTGCCGGCATTGGCGCCGATTTGTACCAGGCGATCGACTTCACGTCGCTGTGAGCCCATCGCCCCTTTTTCATTGAACACTGACGACGAGACCCCATGGCCACTCCCAGCGCTAGCTCTTATAACGCAGACGCCATCGAAGTCCTCTCGGGCCTCGACCCGGTGCGCAAGCGCCCCGGCATGTACACCGATACCAGTCGGCCGAACCACCTTGCCCAGGAAGTCATCGACAACAGTGTCGACGAAGCCTTGGCCGGGCATGCGAAGTCGGTGCAGGTCATCCTGCACGCCGACCATTCGCTGGAAGTCAGCGACGACGGTCGCGGCATGCCGGTGGACATTCACCCTGAAGAGGGTGTGTCCGGTGTCGAGCTCATCCTCACCAAGCTCCACGCGGGCGGCAAGTTTTCCAACAAGAACTACCAGTTCTCCGGCGGTCTGCACGGGGTGGGTATTTCTGTGGTCAACGCCTTGTCGACCCAGGTGCGGGTGCGGGTCAAGCGTGACGGCAACGAATACCAGATGACTTTCGCCGATGGCTACAAGGCCACTGAGCTGGAAGTGATCGGGACCGTCGGCAAGCGCAACACCGGCACCAGCGTGTATTTCGCCCCGGACCCGAAGTATTTCGACTCGCCGAAATTCTCCGTCACCCGCCTCAAGCACGTGCTCAAGGCCAAGGCGGTGCTGTGCCCAGGGCTGTTGGTCAGTTTCGAGGACAAGGCCACCGGCGAGAAAGTCGAGTGGCATTACGAAGACGGCCTGCGTTCTTATCTGGTGGACGCGGTCAACGATTTCGAACGCCTGCCCAACGAGCCGTTCTGCGGTAGCCTGGCCGGCAACAAGGAAGCGGTGGACTGGGCGCTGTTGTGGCTGCCCGAAGGTGGCGAAAGCGTCCAGGAAAGCTACGTCAACCTGATTCCCACGGCCCAGGGCGGCACCCACGTCAACGGGTTGCGCCAGGGTTTGCTCGATGCGATGCGCGAGTTCTGCGAGTTCCGCAACCTGCTGCCCCGTGGCGTGAAGCTGGCGCCGGAGGACGTCTGGGAACGGATTGCCTTCGTGTTGTCGATGAAGATGCAGGAACCACAGTTCTCCGGCCAGACCAAGGAGCGCCTGTCGTCCCGTGAAGCGGCGGCGTTTGTTTCCGGTGTGGTCAAGGACGCGTTCAGCCTGTGGCTCAACGCCAACCCGGAAACCGGTTTGGCCCTGGCGGAACTGGCAATCAACAACGCCGGCCGTCGCCTCAAGGCCAGCAAGAAGGTCGAGCGCAAGCGCATCACCCAAGGGCCGGCGTTGCCGGGCAAGCTCGCCGATTGCGCCGGGCAGGACCCGATGCGTTCCGAGCTGTTCCTGGTGGAAGGTGACTCCGCCGGTGGGTCGGCCAAGCAAGCGCGGGACAAAGAGTTCCAGGCAATCCTGCCGCTGCGGGGCAAGATCCTCAACACCTGGGAAGTGGACGGCAGCGAAGTGCTGGCCAGCCAGGAGGTGCATAACATCGCGGTGGCCATCGGTGTCGATCCAGGCGCCGAGGACATGAGCCAGTTGCGCTACGGCAAGATCTGCATCCTCGCCGACGCCGACTCCGACGGCCTGCACATCGCCACGTTGCTCTGCGCGTTGTTCGTCCAGCATTTCCGTCCGCTGGTGGACGCCGGCCACGTCTACGTCGCGATGCCGCCGCTGTACCGGATCGACCTGGGCAAGGAAATCTACTACGCCCTCGACGAAGCCGAGCGCGACGGCATTCTTGACCGTCTGGTGGCCGAGAAGAAGCGCGGCAAGCCGCAGGTCACTCGATTCAAAGGCCTGGGCGAAATGAACCCGCCGCAACTGCGCGAAACCACCATGGATCCGAACACTCGCCGTCTGGTGCAGTTGACCCTGGATGATTTCGAGGCGACGTCGGAGATGATGGATATGCTGCTGGCGAAGAAGCGCGCCGGTGATCGCAAGTCCTGGCTCGAATCCAAAGGGGACCTGGCCGAGGTGCTGGCCTGATGCGCAACGGTTTCGCCCTGGCGTTATTGCTGTGGGCGGGGGTTGTCGTTGCCGAACCTGCACCCGAACTGACGTTGCTGTCCGAGCACGCCGTCGATGGCATGCGCGGCGGTAATCTGTCCGGGCTGGCCCTGTGCGGCGGCGAAATGTGGACGGTGTCTGATCGTGACGATGATCGGATCTATCGTCTCGCGCCGTCCGAGGCTCCTGTCTGGCAGGCGCAAGTGGTCGATATCGAGGTGCCTGAGGTTCCGGACAGCGGTTTCCCCTGGGGCTTGAAATCCCGAACCTGGGCGGCGTCGTTCCTGCGCGGTGGCGAGCTGGATTTCGAAGGCATCAGTTGCGACAGTGCTGGCAATCGCTATGTGGTCAGCGAGTCCCATGCCGCGGTGTTGCAGGTGCCGCCGTCGGGACCTGCGTCCTGGTTGAAAATCGCCCCGACACTGATCCGTCAGGCCCGTGCCAGTGGCATGTTGTTGCATTTCAATGCCCTGTTCGAAGGCCTGGCGATCAACCCGGCTGGCGATCAATTATGGCTGGCGGCCGAGCGCGAACGTCGTGGTCTGTTGCTGATCAAGCGCCAGCAAACAGTGTGGGACTGTGATGGCAATTGCGTGCTGCTGAGCGAAGCGGGGCTGGAGATGCAGCCTGCGCAGTTCGTCAATGCGAAGGCGGTCTCACGGGATTTCGCCGATCTGTCATTGTTCAACGGCAAGCTGTTTACCCTGGAGCGCAACGCCTTCCAGATCTGCCGGCGTGACCCGCTGACGGCCAAGGTGGAGCGCTGCTGGTCGTTCGCCGCCGAGGCGTTGCAGGATAATCGGCGTTACCCACAGGCCTATGGTTTGGCCGAAGCGCTGGTCGTGGACGCCGAGGGTGCCTGGATCGGCCTGGACAACAACGACGGTGCACGGGTTGACGGCGAAACTCGGCCGATCATCTGGCGCTTCGCCGCGCCGGACGGTGGCTGGGGCGCTGCGCCATGAGTCAGCAGCCGCCGGGCAAGCGTGCTGGCCGGGTGTTGATGATCTTGGCCTGGTGCGCGGCGCTGTTCCTGGCAACGCGGTTTTTTGCTCAATGGGAGCAGCGCCAGCAAAACCCCAATGCCCAGGTGTATTCGCAAAGAGGCGAAGGGTTTATCGAGGTGAAGTTGGTCGGCAATGTGCAGGGGCATTTCGTCGCCAGCGGTCAGATAAACGACCAGCCGGTGGATTTCATGCTCGACACGGGCGCCACCGACGTGGCGATTCCGGTGGAGTTGGCCGAGCGCCTCAAGCTGGAAAAAGGTTTCGGCGTGACGTTGAGTACCGCCAACGGTTTGAGCGAGGGCTATCGCACCCGCATCGACCGGCTGCAATTGGGTGACATCGTTTTGCGCGATGTCCGTGCCCTGGTGGCGCCAGGCCTGGGTGGCACGCAAGTGCTGCTGGGCATGAGCGCCCTGAACAAACTTGAATTTACCCAGCGCGACGGCACCATGCTGCTGCGCCAGACAACGAACTGATGAGGCCCGCATGAGCGACATTCTTGCAGACAGCTTAGACGGCGTAGAGCGCCGATCGCTGGCTGACTTCACCGAAAATGCCTACCTCAATTACTCCATGTACGTGATCATGGACCGTGCCTTGCCGCACATTGGCGACGGTTTGAAGCCGGTCCAGCGGCGAATCATCTATGCCATGAGTGAGCTGGGGCTGGATGCCGATTCCAAGCACAAGAAGTCGGCGCGTACCGTCGGTGACGTGCTTGGTAAGTTCCACCCCCACGGTGACTCGGCCTGCTATGAAGCCATGGTGCTGATGGCCCAGCCGTTCAGCTATCGCTACACCCTGGTGGACGGGCAGGGCAACTGGGGTGCGCCGGACGATCCCAAGTCCTTCGCCGCCATGCGTTACACCGAGGCGCGGCTGTCGCGTTATTCCGAAGTGCTGCTCAGCGAACTGGGTCAGGGCACGGCGGACTGGGGCCCGAACTTCGACGGCACCCTGGATGAACCCTTGGTGTTGCCGGCACGTTTGCCGAATATCCTGCTCAATGGCACCACCGGCATCGCCGTGGGCATGGCCACTGACGTACCGCCTCACAACCTGCGGGAAGTGGCCACGGCGTGCGTGCGTCTGCTGGACGAGCCCAAAGCCACGGTGGAGCAACTCTGCGAGCACATCCAGGGCCCGGACTACCCAACCGAAGCGGAGATCATCACCCCGCGCGCCGACCTGCTGAAAATCTACGAGACCGGTCGCGGTTCGGTGCGCATGCGCGCCGTGTACCACATTGAAGATGGCGACATCATCGTCACCGCATTGCCGCATCAAGTCTCCGGGGCCAAGGTCCTGGAACAAATTGCGGCGATGATGCAGGCAAAACCATCGAAAGCGCCGCAAGTTGCCGACCTGCGCGATGAGTCCGACCACGAAAACCCATGCCGCATCGTGATCATTCCGGTCAATAGCCGGGTCGATCACGACGCACTGATGCAGCACCTGTTCGCCAGCACCGATCTGGAATCCAGTTACCGGGTCAACATCAACATCATCGGCCTGGACGGCAAGCCGCAGTTGAAGAACCTGCGGGCGCTGCTGGTGGAGTGGCTGGAGTTTCGGGTCAAAACGGTGCGCCGGCGCCTGCAATTCCGCCTGGACAAGGTCGAACGCCGCCTGCACCTGTTGGACGGTTTGCTGATCGCCTACCTCAACCTGGATGAAGTGATCCACATCATCCGCACCGAGGAACACCCCAAGGCCAGCTTGATCGCGCGCTTCGCCCTGAGTGAAATCCAGGCCGACTACATCCTCGATACCCGTCTGCGGCAACTGGCGCGGCTGGAAGAGATGAAGTTGCGCGCCGAGCAGGATGAACTGCTCAAGGAACAGGCCAAGCTGCAAGCGCTGCTGGGCAGCGAAGCCAAGCTGAAAAAGCTGGTGCGCACCGAACTGCTCAAGGACGCCGAGACCTATGGCGACGACCGTCGTTCGCCAATTGTCGAGCGTGCCGAAGCCAAAGCGCTGACCGAGCACGACCTGCTGCCAAACGAGAAAGTGACCGTCGTACTGTCGGAAAAAGGCTGGGTGCGTTCCGCCAAGGGTCATGATATTGACGCGGCGGGGCTTTCCTACAAGGCCGGGGACGGTTTCAAGGCGCTGGCGGCCGGGCGTTCCAACCAGTTTGCGGTTTTCGTCGACTCTACCGGGCGCAGCTATTCGGTGCCGGCCCACACCCTGCCTTCGGCTCGCGGCCAGGGCGAGCCGCTGACTGGACGATTAACTCCGCCACCGGGTGCAACTTTTGAATGCGTGCTGATGCCTGATGATGATGGGCTGTACGTTATTGCATCGGATGCGGGTTACGGGTTCGTGGTCAAGGGTGAGGATCTGCAAGCCAAGAACAAGGCGGGCAAGGCGTTGTTGAGCCTGCCGAACAACGCCAAGGTCATTGCGCCGCGCCCGGTCAGCGACCGCGAGAGCAATTGGCTGGCATCGGTAACGACCGAAGGTCGCTTGCTGGTCTTCAAGATCAGCGACCTGCCTCAGTTGGGTAAAGGCAAGGGCAACAAGATCATCGGTATTTCCGGCGAACGGGTGGCCAGCCGCGAGGAATATGTCACGGATATTGCAGTGTTACCTGAAGGCGCCACGCTTGTGCTACAGGCTGGAAAGCGTACGCTTTCGTTGAAGGCAGACGATCTTGAACATTACAAAGGTGAACGCGGTCGGCGGGGCAACAAGCTTCCAAGGGGATTTCAACGGGTTGATGCACTGCTCGTCGAAAACCTGAATTAAGCGTCCTAGAGGGCTCGGTCTGCGATTAAAAGCCGCAGGCCGACGCTTTCGCGCTGGAGTCGGAACGCATATTCACGGATGATAGGCCCTTTCAAGCGCCGGCGTGGCCGAGCGTTCTTCATATTGACCGAGTTTTTTTTCACTGTGGTAAGCCTTGTGGCCGCCACCTGGACGGGACGATGACTGCTCTGCGCCTTCCTATTTTGTGGCTCGCTGGCCTGCTTGGCCTGGCGGGTTGCAGCGTCAACCAGCCTGTGTCGCTGTATCAACTCGACAGTGGAACCCCGGCTCAGCCTGCGCAAAGCGCAGGCATGGCGGTCTTGCTGGGGCCGGTGTTGATCGCGGACTACCTGCAACGCGAAACCTTATTGCAACGCCAACCGGACGGTAGCCTGCAGGCCGCCACTGACGGTCGCTGGGCCGGCAGCCTGTCTTCGGACATCGACCAGTTGCTGCTGCGCCAGGTGGCCGGGCATCTGGACAGCCAGCGCGTGGTGTTGGCGCCGGCCACTCAAGGCTTTACGCCGGATGTCCAGGTGTTGCTGTCGATTACCCGCCTGGATTCGGGCAAATCGCAACCGGCGGTGCTTGATGCTCAATGGCGCTTGATCGACCGTCGAGGCAAGGTGCGGGAGAACCGCATTGTGCACCTGCAAGAACAACATGCCGGCACCACCGCTGCGCAAGTCCAGGCCCAAGGCGTGCTTCTGCAGCGCCTGGCCGAGCAGTTGTCCGTCTCGCTCAAGCCTTTGGCCAACCAGCCGCCTGTCGCAGAAGTTCCACGCAAGCCCGCTCCTGCCCCAGCCAAGCCGGTTGAGAAGGAAAAAGACAAGATTCCCATGGCCTTGCCAATTCGCACGGACATGGAAGTGTTCAGGTTCTGATGGTTGGAAAGGATGCAAAACGAAGCCCGCCTTGATAGCGGGCTTTGTTGTTTCTGCACTCTTATTTCTCAACGACGTCAGGCAAGATGAGTGCCCGGCACATCAGGCCTCCCCCGAATAACGACAAGGAAGAGTTGAATCCCTATGAAAACGACTGCCAGTTGCACATTTCAGATAACGGGCTGGGATGAAAATCCCTCCCAAATTCTTGAGGGCGCCCCCAAACTCTCACATGCCAAAATCACGCAGTCCTATAGCGGCGCTATCGAGGGAACCAGCAGTGTCGAATACCTGATGTCCTATAGTGCCGACGGCACCGCGTGCTTCGTAGGGTTTGAGCGGATTTGTGCGGTGGTGGCAGGTCAACGTGGAACATTCGTAGCCCGGCATTCGGGATCATTTTCCGACGGTAAAGCGCGCAGTACCTGGAGTGTCGTGGAAGGTGCCGGCACCGGAGAACTGGTCAGTCTGCGTGGCAATGGCAGCTATGTGGCTGGCCATGGTGAGCCGGCACAAGTGTCCTTTGAGTATTCGTTTGAGCCCGACAGCTAGGATTTGCTGGGTGGGCGCGACTCTGTAGCCTGGATTGCTCTG